>CALFFB010000179.1 GCA_937958075.1 uncultured Geobacteraceae bacterium
CTGTCGCCGTCCGTGGCGACAGACGCCCTTGTCACGGGAACCCGAACCCTGCCCTCGAGATTGTGGTGAAGAGTTACATTGTGTATTATTTCGTGTCTAAATATTGACGCATTGACAAAAGATCATTATATTCACCTCAGCATACGACGATTTTTTCGCAGAGTGTCAAAAAAATAACTTGCTGTTCCGGCAGCGTACAGCTACGGCGAATGGATATGATATGAGTGACGTCAGCGGGTTTGCAGGCATGATCGGCAGTTCCAGGCCCATGATGGAGCTTTTTGAATTGATTGCCTGTGTCGCTGAAGAGGGGGACAGCACGGTTCTTATTCAGGGGGAAAGCGGCACCGGCAAGGAGCTGATCGCCCGCGCCATCCATGAACACAGCCCACGCAAGGGCAAGCATTTTGTGCCCGTCAATTGCGCGGCCATTCCCGATGAGCTGCTCGAAAGTGAGTTGTTCGGTTACGTCAAGGGCTCTTTTACCGGCGCCGCCCAATCCAAGGTGGGACGCATTCAATTTGCCGATGGCGGAACCCTGTTCCTTGACGAGATCGGCGACATGAAGGGCAACCTCCAGGCAAAACTCCTGCGGGTGCTGCAGGAGCGGGAGGTGGAGCAGGTTGGCGGGGTCAAGCCGACCAAGGTGGATGTGCGGGTCATCGCCGCCACCCATCAGAATCTGGAAAATCTGGTGGCCGACGGACGTTTTCGCGAAGATCTCTACTATCGTCTGGCGGTTATTCCGGTGGTTGCGCCCCCCCTGCGCGAGCGGCGCAGCGATATCAGGCTGCTGATTGAGCGCTTTATCGACCGCTTCAGTCAGCGCCGCAGTGACCGCAAGACAACCATTGAGCCGGAAGCTCTGCGCAGTCTGATGGCATTTGACTGGCCGGGTAATGTACGGGAGCTGGAAAATCTGATGCAGCGGCTGGTGATTCTGCATCGGGGAAAACGGATTACCCTGAAGGAACTGCCGGAAAAGTACCGCATAGCTCCGGAAGACCTGCCGGAATTCGAGGAAGAACCGGAGGAAACGGCGACAGCCACGCCGCCGCCGGCCGCGGCCGTTGTCGCGCCGCCGGTTGCCGACTGGACGGACGAGGGGCTGGATTTCAATGCCCTGATCAGCGATTTTGAAGACCGTCTGATTCTCGAGGCGATGCGCCGGGCTGACGGCAACAAGAAGGAAGCCGCCAGATTGCTGAACCTGAAACGCACCACCCTGATCGAGAAAATCAAAAAGAAAAACCTGCCGGTTTAGCTGGCCTTGCGGAAATGCTGAGAGGCCTTGTCCTGGATTTCGGAGCCGGTGGCCGGCGTTACCAGGATGTCCTTGGCGCCGTATTTGACGGCACGCAGCACCGCCGAACGTGTCCACTGGGAACCGGCAAAAATCAGTGGCGGCAGTGGTCGTCCCGCCGATTGCAGTTTGATGGCCGCAGCAAACCCCTTCTCGCCGACCTGCGACATGATCAGGAAAATCCCCAGGACCTGATGTTGGTGCAGCACCTCCCTGATCTCATCCTGAAAACTCAAGACCCGGCACTGGTAAGAGGCAGAGGTGAGGATCTCGACAAAGGGATCCGCCGCACTCTTCTGATCACTGATCAGCAGAACCAGCGGCTCGCCGGTTCCTCCAGCGGGCGAGGACGGTACCGTGCCGGAAGCAGGGGCGGCCGATGCAGCGGTGTCGGTTGTGGTTTCCGTTTTCGCGCTGCTTGCGGCCGGTTGTGATGATTCCGGCAATGGCGGGCCACCCCATTCGCCGGGTGCCGGCTGCTCCGGCGTCGGTGCCTGTTGGTCTTCGGCGGCGGCTGCTGTCTTCTGTTGAGGGGGTGGTTCCGCCTGGCTGGCTGTTGGTGCGGCATCGAGATCAAAAACATCCGCCGGGAAAAGCAGCAGAAACCGGTGCAGATCGAAGCCGTCCATGTGGACGGCAAAGGAGGCCAGGTAGTAATCGCCTTCGGGAAAAGGTTCGTCGCCGGAAGGATCGATCTTGGTCGGTACCAGGATATCGCTGTCGGTCTTGACGAAGCGCATCTGCTTCGGATAACGCTCAAGGAAGGCTTCCGTCAGGCCGCCGGCGATAATATTGGCAATTTCGCCGTAGGCATCGGCCGCTTCGCCGCTGAGGTCACCTTCCGCTACCTCTTCCTCGATAACATCCTCGGGGAGCATGATCAGGGTGCCGCCGAGGACAATGGCGTCGGGAAGCAGGGCCGCCAGATAGCCTGTCCCCTGGCGGTCACCGGAAATTTTCAGCTTGGTCAGTACCGATTTGTCGGTGCAGTGGTTTGAGAAAAATTCAGCCCTGCTGGTGATGACCAGCTGAATATCGTCGCACTTCAGGGTCTGGCCGAGAAGGGCGCCGACCTCTTCGCCGATCTGACCGATGCCGGCTTTGAAGACGACGTCGGCCAGCTTTTTGGCGTCGGCGAATTTCGGCTTTTTGGCTGCGGGTGCGGCAGCAGGTTCTGCGGCCGGTGGTGCCTCGGCCGGCGCCGGGGCGGCGGGCTGAGGAGCAGGTTTTTCGGATGGAGGCGGGGTGGCTTCCGCTGCGGGTTGTGGTGCCGGTTCGGCGGCAGCGGCTGCTTCGGGTTGCGGCTCGTCTTTCGGCGCCGTCGCCAGATCAAAGACCGCCGCCGGAACAATAAATTCCAGACGACCGAGATCGGCACCTTCGAACTCCATGTGACAGCTGGCCAGATAGTATTCCCCGACGGGGAAGGGACTGTCACTGTCGGGGTCGATTTTGGTGGGTACCAGTTCTTCGACGGTTTTTTTGATGAAGCGGAGGGTTTTCGGATATTTGTCGACAAAGGCCTGGGTCATGACCCCGGCAACGATGTTGGCGATCTCGCCGAAGGCGTCGTTGATCTCACCGTCGAGCTTTTCATCGGCAACCTGCTCCTCGATGACATCCTCGGGGAGCATGATCAGGGTGCCGCCGAGAACAATGGCGGCCTTCATGGAGGACAACAGATAACAGTTGCCCTCGCGGTCACCGCCGACGGTCATGCGGGTCAGAGCCGATTTGTCCCGGTCAATGCGGCTGAAAATCTGATGTTTGGTCGTCAGGTCGAGTTGGATGTCGGAACAGGAAAGCTCCTGCCCGAGGAGGGCACCGATCTCTCCGCCCATCTTGCCGAGACCGGTTTTGCAGACAATGTCAACTAACGCCCGTTGATCCAAAATAACCTCGTGTTACAGCTTAAGGTCGGCAGGGCTAGTTGAGATGATACTTGATCTCGATAAAAAACTGACCCTGCTCGAGTGTGAACGGTATAACGACCCGGTTGCTGCCTTTCGGTGCTGATATCGTATAGGATTTTCCTGCCACCGCTGTCGGAATGGCCAGTTCCAGGTCGATATTTTCGTCTCTGAGCCGCTCCTTGATGCCACCGGCGACCATATTGGCGATTTCGCCCAGGGCATCTTTGACGTCAGCGTCTACTTCGTCCAGTTCCATTCCCAGCATCCCGCCGGCAATGGCCAGGCCCACCTGTTCGGGACAGTGGATACCGAGCATGGCGGTCAATCCCCCCGAAAGACCGATCATGGCGGAAATGTGACAACCGAGGACTTCAGGTTTCTGGTCGAGTGCGGGATCGCTGGTGACCTCCATGAAAATCATGGTGGCAAAGATCTCTTCGGTTGCTTCTGGAATTATTTTAGTAAAATCCACTGTGCGTGTCCTGTTAAGTGCAGGGAAATGACACCGTTGGAGCGAGGGGTAGGGGTGTCAGGTGCGCCTGTCCATGGCGATGCATCTGCCCGTATCATAATAAAATGGCTCCTTGAAAAAGGAGCCGTTGATCGTCAGGAATCCTTGCGCAACTGTAACTCGACCATGAAATTCATGCCGTCGAAGCTGAAAGGCACCGTCGCGGCCTGGGCATTGGCCAGGCAGTCGATGGAGTATTCCTCTCCGTAAACGGCCGAAGGCATGGACAGCTTGATGTCGCCGCCGCTCGGATCAAGTACGGATTTCAGGCTGCCGGCGAGCATGTTGGCCAATTCGCCGATGGCGTCACGGACGTCCTCGTCGATTTCACTGACCTCCATACCGAGAAAGGCCGTGGTCACCGCCAGAGCGGCAGCATTGCTCATATGAATGGCGAGCATCCCCTTGGTGGTGCCGGCCAGACCGACAATCCCGGAGATACTGTTGACCAGTTTCTCATCGACCCGGACAAAGGGTTCGCCCGGTGTGACTTCGAGCATGACCATGCTCGAAAAGATCTCCTGGGTTGATTCAATAATGTGCTGTGCGTGTTCCACGGCTATCTCCTGAACAGGCCTGAACCGCAGGCGTCATCCGGTACAGGCTTCAAGGCTGGTCGGCTAGAGTAGAGCGCCGAGGGTTTCGTTGATCAGATCGGGGGTGAAGGGCTTCTTGATGGCCCCTTTGGCACCGTAGGACTTGGCTTCGTCAATGATGTCGGCACCGGTCTCGGTGGAAATCATCACCACCGGGATGTCCTTGATGGCCGGGTTTTCCGATTTGGCCTTGAGAAACTCCAGCCCGTTCATGTTCGGCATGTTGATATCGCTCAGGATAACGTCAACCTGGTTGGCTTCGAGGACGCCGAGAGCTTCCTGTCCGTCGCCGGCTTCGAGGATGGTGCTGAAGTCGATACCAGCCTGGCGCAGGGCGCGTGAAACGATTTTGCGCATGGTGTTGGAATCATCTACGATCAATACGGTTTTTCCCATGGGGTTACTCCTTTTCAGCAGTTATAAAAAGAACGAAAAGTTCAGCTGTCTTGTTCACTCTGATAGATGCCAACCAGTGATTCGCCGTTGGCGTAGATCTTCAGGGGTTCGTCCTCGCTGGTGATCAGGTGCCAGACGAGGGTCTCATCGTCAACTTCCGGCAAGGGACGATTGCCCAGGGTGGGCAGGCCGATTTTGTACTCCTGGTCGTCAGGCAGCAGATTGGTCATGAACAGGCCACCGATGGTGTTCAGCAGCTCGTTGAGTATGTCATAACCTTGCGAGGTCGTGACCTCTTCCTCACTGAGCCCGAAAACGTTGGCGGTAATCTGCTTGAGCAATTCGGAGGGAACGGCCAGGCGTACCTCCCCCTGGATCGGGTCGTTGATCATCATGCTGGACCAGGCCAGGTTTTCCGGGGCGATGTCGCTGTAAGGGGGCTGCTGCTCCATCACCTCCATGAAAACCATGTTTTCAAGGGTCTGGCGCACAGCATTGACCATTGCCGGATAAAACGGCTTGTACTGCGTCATACGGATATCTCCTTGACCTGGATTCAGTCTTCGATAAATTCGCTTAAGGCATCCATCATCATCGGCGGTGAAACCGGTTTGTTGAGAACCCGATGGGCGCCCAGCTGCTGCAGGTGGGCTTCCTTGGCCGGGTTGCCGGCGCTGGTGATGACGATGATCGGCAGGTTGCAGAGTTTGGGGCTGGCCTTGACCCATTTGACCAGGGTTTCGCCATCCATGACCGGCATGTTCAGATCGGTCAGCAACAGGTCGGCAGGCTCTTCCTTGGCCAGCTGCAGGGCTTCCTTGCCGTGCTCCGCTTCAAGAATCTGGGCGTCACCAAGTCCGATAATCTGCAAACAGCGCTTGATGAACATCCGTGCGGTTGCCGAATCGTCTGCAATAATAATACGTTTCATCAGTTTGTCTCTCCCGAGTCAAGCATTGACTCTTCAAGTTTTTGAAACTCGGTATCCACCGTCAGCATAATACTGGCCAGGATGTTAGGCGTGATGTGGATGAAATCCGTGTAGCTTTTGTCGAGCTTGTAGCGCATGGTGTCGGAACCGGTCCCAAATCCTCCCATCATGGCGATATTGTCACCAAGATGCACCGCATATACCAGTGGCCGTACCTCCTCGCCCGCTTGCGCCGGGTCGTGATGATAGCGGATGACCTGGATCAGCTCGTCCGGCAGTTGCCAGGCCTTGGCCAGCTCGTAGCCGGCAACGGTATGATCGACGCCGATCAGGGCTTCTTCCGCGGCCAGATAGTCGAGGCTGTCCTGGCTGCTGATGAGTTCCACTGCTTCGGGAGCGCTGCCCTGCAGATAGTCGGATATCAGCGCTTTGCCGATATCGTGCAGCAGACCGGCCGTAAAGGCCAGCTCCGGGTTGATGTCGGCTCCGGACTGAGTGACCACCTCGCGCGAGGCGATGGCCGCCCGCAGATCGTGTTTCCACAGATCGCCACTGGCGGCCTCATAGCCGGAGAGCTCCTTGCCGAACAGTTTACCCGAGCAATCATCGATGGCAACACTGACGACGATCCGTTCGCCCAGATAGGAGACGGCGCGCTCGATGGAAGTCACCTTGGTGACCAGACCATAGGCCGCCGAGTTGACGATCTTCAGGACCCGAGCCGTCAGATTGGCATCGTTCTTGACCAGATTGATGACATCGGCCAGCTCATGGTCGGGCTGGGCCGCAAGCTGCAGCAGGCGGCTGGCGCTTGCCGAGAGCATGGGAATGGACTGCACGATTTTTGCCAGATCATCCTGCTTGATTTTATCCACCATGGAACGGACTCCTAAATCTGCCAGCTGGGTTTGCCCGGAGAACTGATCGTCACCTGCCCGGCAGATACGGATACAGCTACGGTACGACTGAAATTGCCGCCCAGGTCTTCGGCGACGGCCCCCATGCCGTAGGACCAGAGAATTTTTTTGATGGTCAGAGCGTTGCGCTTGCCGATCTGAAAGGTGTCGTTGGTATCCATGACGTTGGCTCCGCCACACAGCTTGACGATCAGCCCCTTGCCACGTTTGTCGCAGCCGAATTGCGCCATGTCGGCCAGCAGCGCCGGTATGGCGGTGTCGGCGAAATAGCCCGGTTTGTCGGCGGCCTTGTTTTTGTTGATGGTAGAATCGGGCAGGGCCACGTGGGCCATGCCGACGGTACGCGTTTTCGGATCGAGGAAGATCACCGATACGCAGGAACCAAGAGCAAAGGTTTTGACTTCATCCCCCGGATTATTGGACGCGCCGTAATCTCCAACGCCGAGTATGATTTGCCCCATGGTCTTATTTCTCCGTCAACAGCCCCAGAAGGGTCGGGCCGATCTGTTCCAGGGAGACCAGACGTTCGGCGCCTCCCTTTTCATAAGCGACTTTAGGCATACCGAAGACTACGGAGGATGCCTCGTCCTGAGCGATACAGCGCGCTCCCGCCTGATGCATGGCCAGCATTCCCTCCGCACCGTCCTGCCCCATGCCGGTGAGCATGGCGCCGATGGCATTGGCCCCGACATGTTTGGCGACAGAGTGCATCATGACATCGACGGACGGACAGTGACCGCTGACCTTTTCCGGGCCACCGAGGCGGACATTGTAGAATCCACCCGAACGCACCACCTCAAATTGACAACCGCCGGGAGCGATGAGCACCAGGCCGGTACGGACGCGGTCTCCGTGTTCCGCCTCCTTGACCTGCATGGGGCACATCTGGTTCAGGCGATCGGCAAACATTTTGGTAAAGCCGGCGGGCATGTGCTGGACGATGACCGTGCCGGGGGTGCCCGCGGGAAACTTCTCAATGACCCGGCGGATGGCTTCCGTGCCGCCGGTGGAAGCGCCGATGGCGATGACCTTGTCGGTGGATTCCGCCAGGGCCGAGGCACCAGCCATGGACGATGACGATGGCGCCGGCTGACGCTTGCCCTTCCAGTGCGAGACATTGGCGGTCGCGGCGATCTTGACCTTGGTCCGCAGTTCCGAGAGCATGGCGTTGAGCCCGGCGGCAACGTTGGTCGTCGGTTTGGCGACAAAATCGACGGCGCCCGCTTCCAGGGCCTCCATGGTGATCTGCTTGCCGCGCTGGGTCAGGGAACTGACCATGACCACCGGCAGGGGGTACTGGGGCATCAGTTTGCGCAGAAAGGCAACGCCGTCCATACGCGGCATTTCCACATCGAGGGTCAGAACATCAGGTTCAAGTTCAATGATACGATCCCTGGCAATGTAGGGATCGGCGGCAGTGCCGACCACCTCAATGCCGGGATCCAGAGAAAGCCCCTGACTGAGAATGTTTCTGACCAATGCTGAATCATCGACAATCAGCACCCGGACAACCCGTCCCATGATCATGCCCCTTTCTGGTAAAGAGCCGGCTTCACATACCGGTAGAGGGTCTGACTGCGCCCCAAGGTTTCAGAATGGCCGATAAACAGATACCCCCCTGCTTCCGTTGACTGGTGAAATCGCTGAACCAGGGCATCGCGGGTCGGTTGATCAAAATAGATCATGACGTTGCGGCAGAATATCATCTGAAACGGCTTCTTGAAAGGGAAGACCGCGTTCATCAGATTGAAGCGCCGGAAGGTTGCTTCCCGTTTCACCTGATCAATCACCGCCATGCCGTCGGCGCCGGCAGCGGCAAAATATTTCCGGCGCAGATGCTCGGGCAGCTGCATCACCCGGTCCGTGGGGTAGGCCCCGCGACGGGCAATACTCAGGGCCCGATCGGAAATATCCGTCGCCAGGATGCCTGCATCCCAGTTGACGTAATCCTTGCCGAGGTATTCCATCATCAGCATCAGCAGGGTATAGGGTTCTTCTCCGGTGGAGCAACCGGCACACCAGATGCGCAGATCCTTGCGCCGTTCCTGCTTGAGCCTGGTAATGACCGCCGGCAGGGCGGTCTGGTAAAAATAGTCGAAGTGATCCTTCTCCCGGTTGAAATAGGTGTGATTGGTTGACACCAGATCCACCAGCTCACCCAGGGAGGCCTCCGTTTTGTCGGCGGTCAGATATTCGTAATAGTCGGAAAAGGTCGACAGGTTCAGGTTGCGCATCAGCTTCTGCAACCGGCCCACCAGCAACGAGCGTTTCTGGTCCGTCAGGTTGATGCCGAAACGCCGGTGGATCAGGTCCCGCAACTGGGTAAACTCCCGGTCGGAGATTGTCAGACCACCACTGCCGGCCAGGGTTTGAGGTTTTCCGTTGTTCATGCCGCTCCCGGTTTACATGTCTTCCAGGCTGTCGGCAAGGGCCTGCATTTCCTGACCGCTGAACAGCAGACGATGGACATCGAGGAGGATCTTCACCTGCTTGCCGATCTTACCCATCCCCTGGATATAGCTGCCGTCGATATCCTTGTTGGTGCGAGGCGCCGGTTCCACCTGGCTTTCGGGGATGTCCGCCACCTCGCTGACCTCGTCGACGACCAGCCCGACTTCAGTGGTGTCGACATTGACGACAATGATACAGGTGCGATCATCATAGTCACGGGCGTCGAGTCCGAAACGGGCGCGAACATCCATCACCGGGATGACCTTGCCGCGCAGATTGATGACGCCGCGAATGAATGACGGCATGTCAGGGACGTCGGTGATTTTCTGGATGCCGATTATCTCGATGACATAGCGGATTTCGATGCCGTAGTCTTCGCCGGCCAGATGAAAGGTCAGGTACTTGTCCTTCTGGGTGTCTTCGTTTTCGATGGTGGCCGTGGTATCGTCAATCATTTATGCTCCTCCTGTTTTTTTTCGACCGCTTGTGCCGGCTGGGTCTTGTCTTCAGCCGACTCAACCAGGGTGCCGACGTCTAGAATCAGGCAGACGCCGCCGTCACCTAAAATCGTGCAGCCGGAAACCCCGGGCACATTGCCGATAAAGTCGGAAAGTCCTTTAATAACTGTTTGCTGCTGACCGAGAATCTCATCGATAAAGAGACAGAAACGGCTGTCCTGGTATTCCAGGACGACCAGGATCCCGTCGGACAGCTTGCGCGAATCCGGCTGCTTGCCGAGAATATCGTGAAGACGGACAATGGGGAAGAAGTTCTCCCGCACCCGGGCCAGTTCCTTGCCGTCGGGGGTAATGGTGATCTGATCCGGTTCCGGCCGGTAGGCTTCCAGGATCGACAGGGTCGGCAGGATGCAGGTGGTCGAACCGACCCGCACGATCATGCCGTCGATAATGGCCAGGGTCAGGGGAATACGCAGATTGATGATGGTGCCCTTGCCCAGGGTGCTGCTGACATCGATCTTGCCTTTGATCTTTTCCAGATTCCGCTTGACCACGTCCATGCCGACGCCGCGCCCGGAGATATCGGTGATCTGGGCGGCGGTGGAAAAGCCGGGAGCGAAGATCAGGTTGTTGATCTGCTTGTCGGTCAGATCGGAGCCATCCCCCTCGATCAGCCCCTTGCTGATAGCTTTTTCCAGAATCTTGTCCCGGTTCAGCCCGCGTCCGTCGTCCTCGATGGTCACCCAGACCTCGCCTTCCTCGTGGCGGGCGGACAGGCGGATGGTCCCTTTTTCATGCTTGCCGGCGGCGACCCGCTCTTCCGGTCCTTCCAGGCCGTGGTCGAGGGAGTTGCGCAGCAGGTGCACCAGGGGGTCGGTAATGGTTTCGATAACCGTCTTGTCGATTTCCGTCTCTTCGCCGATGAGCTGCAGATCGACTTTCTTGCCCGCCTTGACGGAAATATCATGCACCAGCCGGATCATCCTTCTGAACAGTCCGGAGACGGGAATCATGCGGATATTCATGGCCATTTCCTGGAGCTCGCGCACCAGCTTGGACATGTGCTGCCCGGCCTTGTTGAAGTTTTCCAGTTGCAGCCCCTTCAGGTCGGGGTTGTGGATGAGCATGTTCTCGGCAATGACCAGCTCGCCGATGAGGTTGATCAGGCTGTCCAGCTTCCCCAGCTCGACCCGGATATCCTGACGTCTGGCCGGAGGCGCACTGGTCCGGGCCGGCGCCTTGGCGGCTTCCGTTTGTTTCTGCTTGGCTGCCTCCTGTTGGCGTTTCAGCGCCTTGTCGACCTGTTCGGCGGTGGCGCTGCCGCGCTCAACGAGAATTTCACCGACGGGTTTCTTCTTGTAGGATACGGCGGTCGAAATATCTTCGGGGCTGACCCCCTCTTCCGTCAGCAGATCGCCGATATAGGGGGTGAGCAGGGATTTCAGTTCGCTCAGGTGGTGGTCCAGTTCATCGACCGTCGGCGGCTTGCCTTCGGCAATATAGTTGACCGTCTGCTGCAGCTGGTCCAGGGCCGCCAGCAGGGTGTCCGTGGGATTGCTCACCGTCAGCTTTGACCCCGATTTGACCCGGTCGAGGACGTTTTCCATCTGATGGCTGAGCTGTTCGAGCTGCGAGTAGCCGAAGAAGCCGCAATTGCCCTTGAAGCTGTGAATATGGCGGAAGATATCGCCGATGGACTCAGGGTCCTCCGGACGCTCGCTCCAGGCCAGCAGCCCCTGCTCGGCGTGCTGCAGCAGCTCGTTGCCTTCCTGGACAAAGCTGTTGCGCATCTCCTCGGTGATTTCCATTTCCGGGAACAGGGGCTCGGTACCCAGAGCGGTACTGTCGGGGGTGACCGGCGCGGTCCTCGTCTGTGCTGCGGGCTCTTCAGGCTCGGCCTCTTGTGTGGTTTCTGCGGCCGGTTCGGGTGGGACGGACTCTTCTTCGGGTTGTTCCTGGCTGGCACCACTGGCGACCCCCTTGGCCTGTTCAATGGCCTGGTGCAGGTCTTCGGAAATAGCGTCAGCCGCGGCCACCATGGAATCGTCTGTGAAGTTGGTCTCGATCATTTCGAGACTCTCCTTGGCGAAATCACAGGCCGCGCAGAGCAGGGTGACATGTTCCGGGTGGAGGGCAATTTCCCCGTTGCGGATCAGGTCCAGCAGATTCTCGGCGGCGTGGGCAACCCGGGTTAAGTGGGTGAACTCGAGAAATCCGGCGCTGCCTTTCATCGAATGGAACAGCCGGAAAATTGCGTTCATGGTTTCAGGGTCACTGTTCTGGCCGAGCTCAATGATGGCAGGTTCAAGCTGCTCGATCATGTCACGGCTTTCAGTGACAAATTCCTGAATAATTTCCATCTGGTCGTCGTCGATGTGCATGCTCATCGCAGGTCCTTAGGCAGAAAAAATTGCAGCAGCTACGGGGGGTGCCGTAGGGCCAGATAAACAAAAATGGTGCTCATTATACAAAGCAAATAGACAAACACAAAGAGAATACGTGTCCGTGCACTTGTCGTAGCAGGGTTTCGTGCTGTCGCCCCGGCTGTCAGTGGGCAATGAAGCGCCCGTAACCGTCCCGGTCTTTCTGCTCAATATGCTTGACCAGCCAGTCTTTGAGGAACTTGAAGACATCCGCCGGTGGCAGGCGTTCTCCCGCCTTGATCTTGTCCGTGTAAACAGAAACCTGTTCGATAAAGTTTTTATGAACCCGGCAGTGAGCATCAAGATCAGGATAATTGTGTTTGCGCATGAGATTTTCTTCATCGCGGAAATGATTTACCGTGTAGTCCACCAGCTCGTCAACCACCGCTGAGACAACCATCCGGTCGCCGCCGTCTTTCATGCTCTCAAACAACTTGTTGATGAGATCGACCAGCTTGCGGTGCTGCTTGTCCATGGCGGGAATGCCGGTATTGTAGCGTTCGTTCCAGTGCAGGGCATTGTGGGTGAGCATGGGGGATCTGTCCGGCGCCTTGCCCCATCCCGGTCCGCCGACCGCCCCGGTCTGTTGCTCCTGACGGACCCTTGGCGCGGCGCTGAAGGAGGAGGTGCTGCTTTTCAGGCGGAAACGGCCCAGCTGGTTGCGCAGCTCCGCCGCCTGGCTCGCCAGCTCTTCGCTGGTGGCGGCACTTTCCTCGGCGGTCGCCGTGTTCTGCTGGATGACCTTGTCGATCTGCTGCAGCCCCAGATTGATCTGGGACACACCCTGGGCCTGCTCGCTGCTGGCCGAGGCGATCTCGCTGACCAGATCGGAAACCTTGCCGATGGATTCGACGATCTCACCCAGGGCATCCGAGGTACGCTCGGCGATCTGGGTGCCGTTGCCGGCCTTGGCCACCGATCCTTCGATGAGCTCCGCTGTTTCCGAGGCCGCTTTGGCGCTGCGCGCGGCGAGGTTGCGCACCTCTTCGGCAACCACCGCAAAGCCCTTGCCGTGCTGCCCGGCACGGGCGGCTTCCACTGCGGCGTTTAGGGCCAGCAGGTTGGTCTGGAAGGCAATCTCGTCGATAACCTTGATAATTTTGGAGATGTTCTGGCTTGAGGTGTTGATCTCGCCCATGGCGTCGATCATTTCCCGCATGCGCTGGCTGCCGAGGTTGGCCGCATCGCGTGCCGACAAGGCCAGCTTGTTGGCCTGCTGGGCGTGATCGGCGCTGGTGTTGGTCTGGCTGCCGATCTGGTTCATGGAGCTGCTGATCTGTTCCACCGAGGCCGCCGACTGGGAGGCGCCGTCCGAGAGCAGCTGTGCCGACTCGCTGACATGGGCACTGCCGGCATCGATCTGGTCTCCGGCGGCCTGCAGGTCGGCGATCATCCGGTTGAGGTCTGCGCCGAGTTTCCTGATGGCGTTACGCAGGCTGTCGTTGGGGTCGTGGGGAACCACGTCAAAGGTCAGGTCGCCGCTGGCCAGTTTCTGGAGGGGATCTACCACGTCGGCCTGCAGACTGTCGGCCAGCTGGTCCAGGGTACGGGCCGTTTCGCCCAGTTCGTCCCGGCGGGTCAGCTTCAGACGGGTGTTCAGGTGGCCGTGGCTGATATCGTTGAGGAGCCTTCTGACCTCAGCCAGGGGATTGACCACCATTTTGCGCAGCATCAGGGTCAGAATCAGCCAGGTCAGAATCAGGCAGACCAGTCCCATGATCAGGTTGGTGCTGATGTTCTTGCGATTACCCGCCGCCGCCAGCAGTTCCATGGCCGCTTTTTCCTCATTGAGTTTGTCGAGGCTGTAATCAACGTAGAGCACGCCAGACAGAGTGTTGACCTTATCGTCCGGATGACAGCCCATGCAGTCCGGTTCAAACATGTGGCCGTGGGCCATGAAGTAGCTGTTGCCTGACTCCCGCTCGAAGGTGACATTCTGGTTGACGTCGGTAATGGTGATCAGGGGCTGCCTGCTGCCGAGCTTGTCATCGCGGCTGCTGTAGACGGTCACCCCTTTGGGGTTGGTCAGGCCGACCTCAATGACACCGGGTACCTCGCCCAGGCCCCGGATCAGGTCATCAAAGACATCCATCTCACCCCGTTCCAGCGAGCCCTTGGTGCCGATTTCCAGGCTGGTGAACACGTTCCGTGCCTGATCGATGATACTGTCATGCAGGGCCGACATGGATTCGGATTCCTGGGCGCGCATCAGGTTGCGGGTCTGCATGGCGGTGATGGTAAAGCTGATACCGAGGACAACCAGCAGAATCAGGATCAGGGCACCACTGACTCTGGCTTGAATGCTGTTGAATTTCATGACAACCCTCTTTGATGGATAAGGACGGGGACAGGCAGACTAAATTAGCAGTGTTTCATGGCGGCGATACTAGCAGACTATACCGCCGGGAACAACAGGAAAGATAGGGGCATAGAACCGGATTTTTCAGCAGTTAAGAGGAAATAATCAGAGAAAAAAAGCTTTTGTGTCAAAAATCAGAACGCTGTTTTGCAAGGTTCTTGAGTGCTCTGATCGGTTCAGGACGGAGGGACGATTTTTCGTGTGCCGGGGCGCTTTTTGCGCCGCCGCCTTTTTTTCCTGACCGGGGGTTTTCCCGGGCCGGCTGTTGTGCTGATAGCCGACTGCCAAGCCTCGACCAGGGGCTGTATTTCCGGTCGCACCCGGGCCCAGAGGGTAAAGAGTTCAAGGATGTCCGGCAGCAGGGGGTGGTTCAGAAATTTCTGCTCGCCGCGGCGCCCCCGGCCGCGGGACATGCGCCAACAGCCGAGGAGCAGATCGCGGGCCCGGCTGCGGATACCGGCGGCAATGCTGAAATAGTGACAATGGGGGGTGAGGATCTGGTTGGCCGCGTGCAGGGCGGTGGCGATGCTCGTCTCCTTGTGGGGCGGACAGCTGTCCATGAACAGGCGCAGGTACAGGGCGGCTAATACCAGGCTTTCATCGATGGGCCGGCCGCTGCGGGTGGCAGCGTCCACCTGGCGCAGCAGGGCGATGCCTTCATCGGTGCCCGGATAACCGGCAAGCAGGTGGGGCAGCATGCCCAGCTCCCGGCATTGATGCAGCACCGGTGCCGCCACGCCGTAGCGGAACAGGGCCATGACCTCTTCGCGCACCCGGGCCGGAGCGGCGGTGACGAGAAGTTGCCGGTGCCGGTCAATGGCCGGAAAGATGTCGTCGGAAAGGGTAAAGTCGAGGCGCGCGGCGAACTCCAGGGCGCGCAGCATGCGCACGGGATCTTCGACAAAACGAATCTGCGGATCTCCGATACAGCGGATGACCCGGCGCTTGAGGTCATCAAGCCCGCCCACGTGGTCGATGACGGAAAAATCGGCAATGTTGTAAAACAGAGCGTTGACGGTAAAGTCACGGCGATGGGCGTCCTCTTCCGGAGTGCCGAAGAGGTTCTGGACGAAATGAAAATGCTCGTCCGGATCCTCGGGCAATTCACTTTCTTCGGGTTCACGGCGAAAGGTGGCGACTTCCACCAGCTTGCCGCCGGCAAAGCGGATATGCGCCAGCCGAAACCGCCGTCCCACCAGAAAACAGTTGCGAAACAGGCGCTTGACCTGGTTCGGCGTGGCATCGGTGCCGACATCGAAATCCTTGGGCGTACGGCCCAGCAGCAGATCACGGATACTGCCGCCTACCAGGTAGGCCTTGTAGCCATGGCGGTGGAGGCGGTAGAGCACCTTCAGGCAATCCGGGTCGATCTGCTTGCGCGAAATATTGTGCTCACTACGGGGAAGGATGTATGGTTGGCCGGTTGTCATGGTTTTATTCTTCACTTGTTGCCGTCACTGGGATATTGATCTCTCTTCGAGAGGAAGGCGGCTATGGCCGCAAACAATCTTGCTGCTCAAATAGCATGAAAAACCCTTGAAGAAAAGTTTTGCATGAAAACAGGCTACGATCTACTGGTCATCCTCGGCGCCACCGCCGGGGGCAAGACAGCTCTGGCGGTGAAGGCCGCGCGCCGGTTTGGCGGTGAGATTATCTCGGCGGATTCGCGCCAGGTCTATCGTGGCATGGATCTGGGGACCGGCAAGGACCTTCAGGAATACGGTGAGGTGCCCTGTCACCTGATTGATATCGTCGAAGCCGGCAGCGAGTACAACCTGTTTCGTTTTCAGAACGACTGCCGGGCCGCTATCACAGCGATCCAGGGGCGCGGCCGTCTGCCGATTCTCTGTGGCGGCACCGGTTTGTACCTTGATGCGGTGCTGCGTGGTTATGAGTTGGTGGAAGCGCCGGATAATCCGCATCTGCGTGCAGAGCTGGAAGCGCTGACCGATGATGCGCTGCGACAACGTCTGTTGATATTGAGACCGGAACAGCATAACCGCACCGACCTGGACGACCGACAACGGCTACTGCGCGCCTGTGAAATCGCCATGGCCGAGAACTCCGCACCGCCGCCGGACCCTCTGGACCTGAGGCCCCTGGTGTTCGGTCTGCGCTGGCCGCGTGAGCTGTTGCGCCGGCGTATCGCCCTGCGGCTGCAGCAGCGCCTCGACGCCGGCATGATCGAGGAGGTGCAGGCCCTGCATGAGGCGGGTGTGCCCTGGGCGCAGCTGGAATTCTACGGACTCGAATATCGGCTCATTGCCCATTATCTGCAGGGACACTTGCGCCGAAACGACATGGTGCAGAAGCTGCGCAGCGCCATCGGCCAGTTTGCCAAACGGCAGGAAACCTTCTTCCGGCGCATGGAGAAGAAGGGGGTGGTGATTCACTGGCTGGATGCTGAAGTGGAGCCCTATGGTGAGCTGTGCCGGATTGCCGGGGAAAAGGGGGTGGCGGTTGTTGACCATTAACGTGGTTGCCGGGCAGGCTGCCGCCCGCGCGTCTAAAGAGTCGGTTTGTAGATGAGGCTTGAACAGCAGCTGCTCAAATATCTGTTTAATCGTGCCGTCACTGCTCCATGGCAACTCGCAGGTGGCAACCGGCAGGACTATCGCGCCGCCATCGTCATTCCGGCCCTGGCCGAGTTCTGGACCTTGCCCCGCACCCTGGCCTCCCTGGCCGCCAATCCGGCGGGGTTGCTGGCCGAGACCCTGGTGGTGGTCGTCGTCAATAACCGGGCGGAGGCACCGGCGCTGCTGCGTGAAGAAAACCGGGCGACCCTGGCGTGGCTGGCCACCAGCTCCCATTCCGAACTGCAATTGGCGACCATTGATGCCTCATCGGCAGGCCTGGCGTTGCCCGTCGGGGAAGGGGTGGGGCTGGCGCGCAAGATCGGCTTTGATGCGGCCCTTGCCCGCCTCGACACGAGGAAGCAGCCCCTGCTCATCTCCCTGGACGCTGACACCCTGGTGGATGCCAACTACCTGTCCGCTATTTTCCACCACTTCGACGGGCACCGGACCGGCGGCGCGGTCATCCCCTTTCGCCATCAGAATGGGGAGAGCCCGGAGCAGGAAGCAGCCATCCGCGATTATGAACTGTACCTGCGCAGTTACCGCTTCGGCCTGGAACTGGCGGCCTCTCCCTACGCCTGGCACACCATCGGCAGTGCCTTTGCCTGCACAGCTGCCGCCTATGTCGCCGCGGGCGGTATGAACCGGCGTCTGGCCGGGGAGGATTTTTATTTTCTGCAGCAGCTGCAGAAGACCACCGGGGTCACGCCTTTGGCAGGGACTGTCGTGCGTCCGGCGGCGCGTTCTTCCGAGCGGGTCCCCTTTGGTACCGGCCAGGTCATCCGGGCGACGGTGGCCGGCGATGGAGGTCGCTATCAGTGGATCGCCGCCGGGGCTTTTTTTCTGCTCAAACAGTGGCTGGCGGCGGTGAATGCCAATCCCGACGCGCCGGCAGACGAGCTGCTACAGCTGGCGGCAGGGATGTCGCCACAGCTTGCCGAATTTCTGGACGAGTGCCGCTTTGGTGCGATTTACCAGCGCCTGTGCGCCAATCATCCGACATGCGAGGGGCGACGTGCCGCCTTTCACAGCTGGTTCGACGGCCTGCGCACCCGCCGCCTGCTGAGCCGCCTGACAGGAGCCGAGGCCCGGGAGCCGTCAGCGACGGTGGCTGATCTGCTTGCCGCCGGGGGATACGCCGGGGTCAGGGGCAAGAGCGAGCAGCTGCGCCTGCTGGAAAGCCTGCAGGGTTGCGGCTGACCGGTGTGCTCGTGGGGTGCATTCAGGACTTGTCGAAACGGGTGGTGGATGGTACAACCGTGCGGTATTTTTACAGGTAACAACGGGAGGTTGTGGTGACATCGATATTGGTGACCGGCGGTTGCGGTTTTATCGGCAGTAATTTTGTGCGGATGCTGTTGGCGGCAAAGAAGCCGCGGCGGATCGTCAATCTGGACAAGCTGACCTATGCGGGTAATCCGGAAAACCTGCACGATATGGCTGGAGATGAACGCTACCGCTTCGTCAGGGGGGATATCGGCGACGCGGCGCTGGTGGAAAAGCTCTTTGTCGAGGAGAAGATCGACGCGGTGGTACACTTCGCCGCCGAGTCCCATGTGGATCGCAGTATCAGCGGCCCGGCGGAATTCATCCAGACCAATATCGTCGGCACCTTTACCCTCCTTGAGGCCGCGCGCCGGCAGTGGGGCGCTCGCTCAGACAGCACGACGTGCCGGTTTCTTCATGTGTCGACGGACGAGGTTTATGGTTCCCTCGGTGATGATGGGCTGTTCACGGAAGAAACGCCTTACGATCCCCGCTCCCCCTATTCGGCGAGCAAAGCGGCGTCCGATCATCTGGTGTCCTCCTATTTTCATACCTATGGCCTGCCCGTGGTTATTACCAACTGTTCCAACAACTACGGCCCCTGGCAGTTTCCGGAAAAGCTCATCCCGCTGGTGATCAACAACGCCCTGCAGGGCAAGACCCTGCCGGTGTACGGCGACGGCAGGAATGTCCGCGACTGGCTCTATGTGGCCGATCACTGCCGGGCGATCGGGCAGGTGCTTGAAGAGGGGCGCCCAGGCGAAACCTACAATATCGGCGGCAACAATGAGATGCGCAATATCGACGTGGTGCAGACCATCTGTGACATCCTCGATGACCGGATCGGCCTGCTGCCGGACGGTCAGCCGCGTCGCAGCCTCATCCGTTTTGTCACCGACCGTGCCGGTCATGACCGGCGCTACGCCATTGACGCGACCAAAATCAAGGAGGAACTGGGCTGGGAACCCTCCCTGGGTTTTGCCGAGGGGATTCGCCAAACCATCGACTGGTATCTGGAGCATCGCGACTGGTGTGAACATATTGTCAACGGCAGCTACCGCCAATATTACGCACAGCAGTACGGTGAGCAGGAGTAAAGGGATGATGACGCAGCAGAGCAAGCCCGTGCGTATTGCCCTCATCGGTGCCGGCGGTATGCTGGCCGGGGCAGTCAAGGCGGCGGCTCCGGCCAGCACCGAAGTGGTCGGCCTGGATCTGCCGGAGTTCGACCTGACCCGCAGCGACGCCAGCGGGCAGCTGCTGGCGCTGCACCCTGACATCCTCATCAACTGCGCTGCCTTTACCCAGGTTGACCGCTGCGAAGAGGAAGAAGAAACCGCCCTGCGTATCAACGGTACGGCGGTGGGCCTGCTCGCCGACGCAGCGAAGAGACTGGACGCCACCCTGGTGCATATATCGACGGATTATGTCTTTGCCGGGGACAAGGGCGCGCCCTACGTCGAAACCGATGCGCCGCGCCCGTTGAGTGCCTACGGGCGCACCAAGTTGGCCGGGGAGCAGGCCCTCACCACCAGCGGTCTGCAGCGCTACTATCTGTTGCGCACCAGCTGGCTGTACGGGTCCGGCGGGCCGAACTTTGTCGAAACCATCCTGCGTCTGGCCGGCGAACGCAAGCAGCTGCGTATCGTCGATGATCAGATCGGTTCACCGACCCTGACCCTCGATCTGGCGACCGCCATTTTTCGTCTGCTGGCCATCGACGACCCGGCGGCGCGCGCTGCCTGTGGTCTGTATCACTTCGCCAACAGGGGGCAATGCAGCTGGTATGAGTTCGCCTGTGCGATTGTCGATACAGCACGGCAGTCGGGAATGGCGCTGGCGGTGGAAGAGATCGTGCCCATCACCACGGCCGACTATCCCCTGCCGGCGGCGCGACCGGCCTGCTCGGTACTGGCCACGGACAAATACCGCCGTGCCACCGGCGCCGATATCCCTGGGTGGCGGGAGAGTCTGACCGCGTATTTCATGGCGCGAGGACAGGGCTGAAAAAATTCTGATAGGCACAGGCTGATGTTTCCCGCGCCGAGGGACGGTTTTCGTCATCCCTGACCCCTCGACTGTCGCCGTCCATGGCGACAGACGCCCTCTCTGCAGGAAGCATCATCCTGCGCTGATAAAGTTAGCGACACAGTGAAGTTTAACCGTTCAATTAAGACATTGAACCCGATGGAAAGGTTGATTGATGGCAGGCATTCGTAAAGGCATTATCCTGGCGGGGGGCGCCGGCAGCCGCTTGTATCCCCTGACCCTGGTGGCCAGCAAGCAGTTGCAGCCGGTGTACGACAAGCCGATGATCTATTATCCCCTGGCGACCCTGATGATGGCCGGTCTCCGTGAGGTGCTGATCATTTCCACTCCTGATGACACGCCGCGTTTTGAAGCCCTTCTCGGGGACGGTTCACGCTGGGGGATTTCCATCAGTTATCAGGTGCAGCCGGAACCAAAGGGCATCGCCCAGGCTTTTCTTGTCGGCGAAGAATTCATCGCCGGCGAGCCCGTCGCCCTGATCCTGGGAGACAATATCTTTTACGGCAAGATGGAGCTGGATCGTATCGTCAATGCCTTCAGCGGCGGCGCCAGGGTCTTCGGCTATCCGGTGGCTGATCCCGAGCGCTACGGTGTTGTCGAGTTTGACAAGCAGGGCAAGGTCATCAGTATCGAGGAGAAACCGGCGCGCCCCAAATCCCATTATGCTGTGCCCGGTCTGTATCTTTACGACGGTCAGGTCGTCGACATCACCAGGGAGATGCGCCCGTCGGCCCGTGGTGAACTGGAAATTACCGATGTCAACCGCATCTACCTTGAACGCGGCGCGTTGCAGGTGGAAAAGCTCGGGCGCGGCATCGCCTGGCTCGATACCGGCACCCACGTCAGCCTTCTTGAAGCCAGCCACTTTATCGGCACCCTTGAAGCCCGTCAGGGCCTGAAGATCGCCTGCCTCGAAGAGGTCGCCTACCGCAAGGGGTTTATCGACCAGGGGCAACTGCGGCAGATCATCGAGACTACGCCCAAATCCACCTACCGCGACTATCTGCAACTGGTCGCCAGGGATGAATTCTGATGCAGGTGACCAGAACCGCGATCCCCGAGGTGCTGCGCATCGAGCCCAGAGTGTTCGGTGATGACCGCGGCTTTTTCTTTGAAAGTTTCAACCAGCGCCGCTTTTCAGAACAGACCGGCGTCGCGGCAACCTTCGTTCAGGACAATCATTCCAGATCGGCCAGAGGCGTGCTGCGCGGCCTGCACTACCAGATCAGGCAACCCCAGGGAAAGCTGGTGCGGGTGACTGCCGGCGAGGTGTTCGACGTCGCCGTCGATCTGCGCCGTTCCTCCCCCACCTTCGGCCGCTGGGTGGGGGAAATCCTGTCGGCAGAGAACAAGTGCCAGCTGTGGATTCCTGAAGGCTTTGCCCATGGCTTTCTGGTCCTGAGCGAAACCGCTGAATTCCTCTACAAAACCACCGACTACTACGCCCCCGAGCATGAACGCTGCATCCTCTGGAACGATCCGACGCTGGCGATCAAGTGGCCGACGGATGTTGCCATCAGCCTGTCGGCCAAGGATCAGGCCGGAGTCCCCTTTGCCGAGGCTGACCTCTTCCCCTGATGATACCGCGCGTACCTGGGCGGCCGACGAGCATCAGATGGCAAAGGATTGACTGATGGCAAAGATTGTCATAGGCTTCTGGTATTGCTGCTGACCACAGGAGGTTCTTATGGCGACGATGAATGTCTCTTTACCCGATCAGATGAAAAACTGGGTGGACGAATGTGTTAAATCCGGACGCTATGCCAACGCTTCCGATTATGTCCGAGACCTGATCAGGCAGGATCACATAAGGCTGGAGCGCTTGCGCCAGGCCTTGATCGAGGGAGAGAACTCAGGCCCTGCCAGCAGCCTGGATATTGAATCCTTTATCGCCAACA
>CALFFB010000180.1 GCA_937958075.1 uncultured Geobacteraceae bacterium
CAATAACATCTGATCGGGAACTCCTAGCCTTCGCAAGCTCAGGGGCTTTTGCAAAAAATGAATATCTGTGTCGGGAATCCAGCGGCTAACTGGTTTAAAACTCTGGATTCCCGACTAAGTTCTTTTAAGGGAAAATAAGAATTTTCCCAAAAAAGCATATAAGTATTTTTTCCATGAATTTTACGCCGAACACTGAGTGATCTATTGCTGCTGGTTAAATAATCATACGCACCGCGTCAGTCATGGCACTGCCAGTGACGTTTTAATTTTTTTCTGTGCCATTGACGATCTGTCGCGATAATTTCACTTTTACAAAATTTTCGTCAATTAGCGTCTCCCGTTCAGATCTGTGTCAGATGACATATGTATGATTGCAGAATGCTACTCTGTTTAAAGCGAGGGCACAGATGCGACTGACTGGCTACCTCTATAATTTAGGTGGAAGTCAAACCATTACTTAAAGGAGACACAGATGCTTAAAAAAAGGACAGCGTGGTTTTTAATTGGTCTTGCAATGGTCGGTTTATCACTAAGTGCTTGCGGTGGCGGGGGCGGCGGAAAAGATGGCTACGATGACGACATTGATGCAATACCACGTGTGACTGACGGTACCTACTATATACAAAGCCGGTCTAGCGAGTACGAATCATATTTTGATCGTACCTTTGTATATGCCTCTTTAGGTAGTTCTATTACTTTTGATAATATTGAAAGTATATTTCTTTTAGATAGCAGTGGAAATGTTGTACTCTCAAAAGATGAATTTTCTGAGTATGATGATTATTTGTATCACTACAGGTGCGATGTTAATAGGTGCACATTTAGCAATTTGAGGGATTTTTATTTTTTTGCATCTATTCCAGATGCAATTCCTCCTGGGAACTACACTTTTAAACTGCAGACATATCAAGGAGAGGTCACAACAAACACAGTTTACTATCCTGGAAAGGTTTTCATTCCACATATCGATTCCGAAACAGTATCTGCAGAATGGGGGTCAGATGGAAGCCTGTCAATTGCATGGCAAAATCCGACACTTGGAAGCAACTGGCATCTTGTGGATAGCACCAGAATAAATATTTTTTCACAGCAAG
Source organism: uncultured Geobacteraceae bacterium (assembly GCA_937958075.1). Lineage (GTDB taxonomy): Bacteria > Desulfobacterota > Desulfuromonadia > Desulfuromonadales > Geopsychrobacteraceae > Pelovirga. Next base: position 1,095 of record CALFFB010000180.1, read on the forward strand.
ACGGATCTCCGTACCTGACGATAATTGTTCCCAAAGACACATCTTTTATTACAATACCAAGCAACGTTATAGAAAAAACCTTCAGTGAAAATGAAAAAGAGGAATTGAGAATTGTTCACCACACTAGAGCATATGACGAACAAAATCATAATTACTCCAGGGCATATTCTTTTGGATTGTCTCTCAGAAAACCGATGGCAGATCTTGCAGAAAACATTGTATATGATTTTTTCATACTACCTAATCAAACTTCTATGTACAAATTTACCCCGAAACTTGATTCTTATTATACTATTTTTCTAACGAATGCTGGATCAGATCTTTCGTGGGACATATCAACAACTACAAACATTGAAGATTATTTTTTTTATTGCGATGAGAGCTATTTTCCGGGAAATGAAATATGCACGACCCAGGAGAAGTTAATTAAGGATAAAAATTATTATATTTTTGTTGAAGAATGGGATAATGTTCCAACAAGTTTTTCCTTAACGATTCAGCCTACTAACATTAACGAAACAGGTGGCGGCGTTGTCCCAGTTGATCCAGGTGGTGATACGACACTGACAACTGCCAATCTCATTGGGACCTCCTGGAGCGTCTCAGGGATCAGAGCCGATGGGCAACCCCGGACAGGAACTGTCCTGTTCGACAGCGGCGGACTTTTTGACTACAATTTCGCCGATTATGGTGGCGCTGGTTTTAGTACATGGTCTCTCTCAGGCTCAACGTTAACGATGCAATTCCCTTCGGTTTGGACTGGTCCCATATCCGGAAATATGAGCAGTTTCACTTTCAACAATGCGCACGGCAGCTACACCTTTACGCGGCAATAAAGCCTGATAGCACACGTGAAAGAACCTATCGATATCTGTCACTAAAACGCGTCAGTCCGGGAGCTTTGCTAACACCGCTCCCGGACTGACGAGGATCTATTCGTGCCTGGTCAACATGCGCTTATGCTAATACGTATCTTTACGAACATGTTGCCTCAGCTGCTGGTCTGTCTAGGGTGTCTGCACCCGAACTTTGCCATTGCCCAACAAAGAGATTCCATCGATCTTGTTGATTATGTCGCTATCGCCCTGAGTGAAAGCGATCAGGTCATCGATCTGGCCGATCAGCGCACCCTGGCGGCTCTTGACGTTACGGTGGCCGCCAACCGCTTTCGTCCGAAGCTGGTGCCCCTGGCCAATTACGGCATTGCCAGTGGCACCGCCAGCCAGACCCTGGGGATGGAGGTACGCTCCACCCTGACCGGGGGCAGCAATATCACCCTGGGAACCTACGGCAGCCGCCTGGAAGACGACGACTATGCTGTCGCCAACAGCCATCAGCTGCGTACCTATGTCAAGGTATCTCAACCTCTGTTCCGGCGCTGGGGAGAACGCTATAACCGTTATGCCCTGACCCGTGCTGAAAAGCTTTCACATAAACAGATTTTGCTCAATGAACAGAGTCGGCAGGATATTATTCAAGCAGCGATTCAGCGTTTTTATGCTGTTCTACTGGGAAGAAACCAACTCAGGTTGGCGAAAACCGCACTTGAACGGTCCCAACGGTATCATGCTGCCGCCATTGACCGCCAGCAGGTCGGTCTGGTGTCAAAAACCGATGTCTATCGTGCCGAGCTTGCTGTTTTGCGCACTGAAATGAACGTGCTCGAGCAAACCCGCTCCCTGGAGTCTGCTGAGGAAGCCTTGCTTGAGTTCATTTCCCGTCCCGCCCCGGATGAGCTCGCTAACGCAATTGATGAAAACATCCATGACTTTCAGCCCGTTCTTCCGGAAGACTGGAAAACGATCCTGCCGGCCCAGCGTCCGGAATGGCAGGCCCATCTTATTGAACAAGACCTGCTGCGCCACGCCCGTTACCGGGCGGAACGCGACCTGCTGCCCGATGTGTCGGTGAATCTGCAGTATGAACACAAAGGTCTGGGAAACTCATTTGATGAAGCACGCAGCCTTGATGAGAACAGTTGGTCCGTACAATTGCAGCTGCACTCCCCCTTTGATACGACGGAGGAACAGGCGGCATTGGCCCGGACACGTATGACCCAGGCACGACTGATCCGTGATGGCAAATCACTGGAACGACGTATCGCCCGTGAAGCCCGTCAGGCCCTGACCAACCTGTCAGCTACCGAGCAACGTCTCGGCCTGAGCCATAAAACCCTGGAACAGGCGGGAAAAGCCCTCGACCTCGCCCTCGTGCGCTACGAACGCGGGTTGTCTGATAATATTGACCTGCTGGATGCCGAAACCGCCTATGCTTCTGCTCAATCCGACATCATTGCTCAGAGGGTCGCCTACAATCTTGAAGCAACGCGCCTGGCACGGGCGCTGGGTGTCCTGAGCCTGGAATGGTTACAGCTGTCCGCCAATCCCGATGATCCTCACAACGCGCAGATCGAATCAGGGGCAGCAGATGAATCACACCCAACTCGGGACTTAGCTTTATGACAGCTTTATCTGGTCACAAAACCGGCCTCCGGCGGATCCTTTTTTCTGTTGTCCTGGTCATCCTGCTGACAGGGGGGATCCTGTATTTCAGCAGCTTTCTTCATGAGGCTCCAGCTCAAAAGCCCGTCAGCGTCAGGGTTGTTCGTGACGATCTGGTGTTAAAGATTTTTGAACGTGGTCTGGTTGCCCCGGCCCGCGTTGTCCCGGTGCAATCGACGATCTCCAGCAATCAGGCTCTTTTGGTCTGGCTGATCGACGAAGGAACAGTCGTCAGTAAAAACCAGCTCATTGCCCGCTTCGACACCAAACCCTTTGTCGACAAACTGGAACGACTGGAGCAGGAACGCACCGATCTGGAGGCAACCATCGCCGCCCTTGAAAAAGCTGTCACCATGAAAAAAGCTTCCCTGCAGGGGCAGGTCGACGCCGCACGCCGACGCCTGGAAATCGCCACCATCAATCAGGACGACCTTCTCAACGGTTCAGGACCACTGAAGTTGAGGTCGTTGGAGAAAAACATCGTTCAGGCTGAGCGTAACCTGGCCATCCTGGCGACGACCCTTGACGACATGGACATGCTGCTGGAAAAAGGACATGTCAGCCGCCGTGAGCGTGACCGCACCGCCAACGATGTCGCGACCGCCCGGGAAGCCCTGCAACTTGCCACGGCGGAACTGGACAACTTCACCCGCTACGAGTGGCCGCGCCTGCAGCACGAAGCACGTCTGGGCATCAATGCCGCAAAGGAGGAACTGGCCAAGGAAACCCTGACCCTGGAGCTGGAAACCCAGCGTCTGGAAGGGGAGCTTGTCAAGCTGTCACGCGATCTGGCAGGGGCCATACAGCGCCGCGATGAGGCCCGTCGGGAGGTAGCCGCCTGCGAAATCAGAGCTCCAATTGCCGGAACCCTTCTTTATCGTGAGATTCCGCGCAGCGACGGACGCCGCAAGGTCCAGATCGGTGACGCTATCTGGTTTGGTCAGAGTTTCATGGAAATTCCGGATACCTCGGAGATGATTATCGATCTGCAAATCCGGGAAATCGATGTGGCCAAAATCCATCAGGGAACAAGCGCCGTCATCACCCTGGACGCGCTCCCCGACCGCCAGTTCAGTGGTCGGGTGGGATACATTGATGCCCTGGCCCGTGACGACGACAACCAGGGGATAAGAACCTTTCGGACCCGTATTCTCCTCGATGATACAGCGCAACAAATCTACCCCGGCATGTCTGCCAGTGTGCAGATCCTCTATGACCGTCTGGAGCAGGTCCTGCTGCTGCCTCTGGACGCACTGACCTACCATGCCGATAAAATTACAGCCCGCCTAGATGACAAGGGGACTTATCGCGATGTTGTTGTGGAAGTCGAGCATACCGGCAGCGGCAAAGCGGTTATCGCCAGTGGCCTCAACGAGGGCGATCAGGTTCAGATGAAGAGACTCTGACCATGGTGCCGCTGCTGGTTGCTGACAATGTCTGTCGTCACTACAAGGTCGGAAACGGTACAGTTCACGCTCTCTCTCCCATCTCCCTGACCGTCGAACGGGGAGATTTCATCGTCGTGCGTGGTGCGTCAGGTTCGGGCAAGTCTACCTTGCTGGCGCTTATGGCCGGCCTTGAGATGCCGAGTGACGGCCAGGTGCGCTTTCTCGGGCACTGTTTACATGTGATGCGCGCGACCGAACTGGCACGGATTCGAAATCGGCATTTTGGCTTTGTCTTTCAATCGCCGCATATGCTTCACGACCGGACGATCATGGAAAATGTGCTGCTGGCCGCACACTACAATCCACAACTTCCCCCACAGGAGGCAAAAAAACGGGCCGATCAGCTGCTCTCCTACGTTGGCCTGCAGGCCCTCGTCAACCGTCGGCCACAAACCCTCTCGGGTGGAGAATTACAGCGTGCCGCCTTTGCTCGGGCCCTGCTGTGCAACCCCGACATCCTTTTTGCCGACGAGCCTACAGGGAATCTTGATGCTGAGAATTCACAAGCCCTGCTTGAGATGTTACGACAGCAGTGTCGGCAACAGCGGGCTGTGGTTATGGTGACCCACGATGAACTGGCCATGACCTACGGTACCCGCTCCCTTGTTCTTGACAAGTTTCACCGCCAGACAGGACAGAGTCCGTGACTCCTGCTTTCCTGAAAGGATTTTTTCACGATTTTACCGACGCCCTCCTTGGCCTACGCCGCCGACCTGGTCGCTTCCTGCTGAGCGGCACCGGCATTGGTATTGGCGTTTCCGCCCTGCTGGCAATGCTGTCCATCGGCGAAGGCGCTCACCAGGCCGTGATGCATCAGATTGCCTCTTTGGGAATCAACACCATCCGTATTGAGTCTGTTCAACCCGGGTCCGGCGAAACAGCCGGCAAACTGACCATCGCCGATATGAATCTGCTGCGCGATGCCCTCGGCGAGCAGGGACGTGTGGGGGGCTATCTGAAGTCACCCATCGTCACTGTTCAGACGACCCTGTCGACCAAGGCACCGGTCCTTGCAGTGACTCCCGACTGGATCGCGGCAGAAAATCTGCGGGCCGCCAAAGGAAGATTATTCACCCTCACTGACCTGGCGCAGCAACGCCGCGTCTGCCTGGCCGGTTCCGATCTGGCGCGCAATTTGAGGATTGATGTCGGTACCCTGATGCGGATTGATAACAGTCTGTGCGAGGTGGTTGGCATTCTTGCCGCGAAAGAGCGTCTGGCCACCGATGGAACGTCTCTTTCCGCTCTGGATTTTCGGCAACTGGTCCTGATGCCCCTCACCGTGCGAACACCCACCGGGTCACAGCACAGCCCCCTGGACGGGATAACTGTCGCCCTGGTTGATGCCCGCGAACAGAACGTTCTCGGCAGCGCCGACACCATTGATAACCTGCTGCGTCAACAGCGGCTGGAGCATCAGGGATATCGTCTGGTGACACCCCTTGGTCTGCTCATCGAAAGCAGAAAGACCCAGCGCACCTTTTCTCTGGTTATGGGTGTTATCGCCGGACTGTCCCTACTGGTCGGCGGCATCGGGGTCATGAACGTCATGCTTGCCAATATCACTGAACAAACCAGAGAAATCGGATTGCGCATGGCCCTTGGCGCACATCGAACGCGTATTATCAGCCTGTACCTGTGGCAATCGGTGCAATTGACCCTGATCAGTGGACTATGGGGGGTTGGCGGTGGTGCTGCCATCGCCTTCTGGGTGCAGTTTTACGCCGGATGGCCTATTGCGTTTTCGACTTTCGCACTGCTTACAGGACCACTTTTTGCGTTGCTCACCGGAATCATCTTCGGCCTGCAGCCGGCATTTCACGCGGCGGCCATCAGTCCGGCTGCAGCCCTGCGCGAAAACTGACATCAGGGGAAGAACCCGTAGCCTTTGCCACAAGGACCTGTTGATACCACTGATCAATCTGCCTGATAACTGCCGGTGCGTCATCAAAACAGGTTAGCGGGGCGGAGTCCTCAGGCGAAACAAGCCCCCTGGCCAGCAGATGCTCATTCCACCATGCCATGAAGGAGCGCCAGCCCGGGCCGAAAAGGAGGATCGGAGGAGGGGTAACTTTTCTGACCTGACAACTGTGCAGACAATAAAAAAGCTCCAGAAGGGTGCCAATACCCCCCGGCGCCACAATGATCCCCTGCGACTCGGTCAAAAAACGATCCATGCGCCGGGTGAAATGCTGAAAGTGGGACACCAGATTTTCGCAGGACACAGCTGTCCGGTCGCCCCTGGGCTCGACACCCGAAGCTTCCGCCGACGCCTCAGAGGTCGACAGCGCCTGATCGCGGCCGCAACGACAGGCCTCCATCAGACCGGGTCCGCCGACGCAGACAACGGAAATTCCCCTTTGGGTCAAGTCCCTGGAGATGGTATAGACGTCCTGGTACTCGCGGGAGTCAAGCTGCAACCTGGCCGACCCGAAAAGAGCAACACGAAAGGGAGAATGACTCATTTAAACAGCACCCGAAAACAATCTGGCAACAGGTTATATTCATCAGCTGACGGCGCACTTGGAGAATACAGGATAAACCGCTATAAAACCACAAAGTTTCCACCGGTTTCAGCGGCATTTCCGCGACATCGGCCGAAACCGATGAAATTGGTCGGACCAATTGTCATTTTAGGGTTGACTTTTTAATTTCAGCTACGTTAGAAAACAGCAGCCGGAAGTCACAGTTTTTTATTTTTAATAAAATTTATCCCTTCACCCGCTGGCGGGATAAAGACCTTCGTCACGCCCAATTCTTATCAAAGGACGGCGCTTATGCCAGAGTATCAACTCCTTGATTACATGTATGTTTTCTTCTTTCTGGTGTTCGGTATCTGCACCGCTCTGGGGCCGCTGATCATCTCCAATCTGGTCAATCCTCGCTCCATTCTGAAAACCACCCTCGATCCCTACGAATGCGGCATGGATATCTTCGGCGACGCCCAGGATATCCGCTTCCACGTCAGTTATTACCTGTACGCGCTGATTTTCGTCGCTTTTGCCGTTGATATTCTGTTTCTGTTTCCCGTAGCAACCGCCTATCACCTGGTCTCCGGGTCGCACGGGCTGGTGGTGCTGTTTATCTTTGTTTTTGTCCTGTCGCTGACGGTCGTCTATCCCTGGGCTAAAGGAGTCTTTACATGGCCGAAGAGAAAGAAAATCTCCTAAGGGTTCATACCCAAACCGAGGAAGCCCGTCGGCGTGAGATTGAGGGATTACCGACCGACGAACTGGCTTCCGTTGTCCAGTTTGCCCAGGTCGAGAAGGTGCTGGACTTCTGCCGCGCCAACTCCCTGTGGCCCCTGACTTTCGGGCTGGCCTGCTGCGCCATCGAGATGATGTGTGCCGGCATGGCACGTTTTGACCTGGCGCGCTTCGGCGCCGAGGTGTTCCGCCCCTCACCGCGTCAGTGCGACCTGATGATTGTCGCCGGAACCGTCAACAAGAAAATGGCCCCGGCCGTCATTACCCTGTACGAGCAGATGGCCGCGCCGCGCTACGTCATCGCCCTGGGCAATTGCGCTATTTCCGGCGGCCCTTTCGCGGTGGAAGAGAATTACAATGTTATTGAAGGGGTTGATCGTCTGATACCGGTTGATGTCTACGTGCCGGGGTGCCCGCCCCGCCCGGAGACCCTGTTTGAAGCCCTGTTCAAACTGCAGGAAAAGATCACCGGCAAGCGTTTCCCCATCCCCATGAACAAGATGCCTGAAGGAGTTTGACCTGAATGAACTCCCGTGATGCTGTCATTAGTGCATTAAAAAAGCTGCCCGCGACTGTCAATGAAGTTGAATTCAAACAGTGCGGATATCATCTTGAAGTTCTTGTTGACGCCGGACGCCTGCGTGACTTTGCCCTGCTGTTGCGCGAAGGTGATTTCTATCTGAGCTTTATCTCCGGACTGCATCTGAAGGAGACGATTGAAGTCAGCTATCAGTTTGCCAACTACAGTTTTCCCTGCCGGCTGCTGGCCCGTGTCGAGGTTGAAGCCGACAACAGCCTGCCGACCATCTGCGATATCTTTCAGGGGGCCAACTGGCATGAGCGGGAAACCAGGGATTTCTTCGGGGTTGTTTTCCGCGACCATCCCAACCTGATGCCCCTGTTGTTGGCGGAAGACATGGCTGAACTGAAGCCACTGCTGAAAAAAGACGACAAACTCAAAGAGCGTGCCGCGATCACGCGCGCCGCCGCTGCGCCCGATCCACAGCCGGCCGCCGCCAAGGAGGACGCATGAGCACCGACACTGTCACCCCCCTTGACGAGCATCGCTACGTTCTCAACATGGGACCGCAACATCCCAGTACCCACGGCGTCCTGCGGGTGATCCTGGAGATGGAGGGGGAGTATGTCATGAATCCGCAGCCGGTCCTCGGCTACGGGCATCGCATGCATGAGAAAATGGCGGAGTCCCGGTCCTGGCCCAATTTCCTGCCTAACGCCGCACGCATGGACTATCTCGCCGCCCTCATCTACAACCATGGCTATGTCGGTGTCATTGAACGTCTGGCGGGGATCGAGGCCACCCCGCGCGCCGAGTACATTCGCGTTATCACCTCGGAAATGAACCGGCTGCAGAGCCATCTGTTGTGGCTGGGGGTTCTGGTTCTCGACCTCGGCGCCTTTACGCCCATCATGTACACCTTTGAGGATCGGGAGAAACTCATCGACATCCTCGAGGATGTCACCGGCTCGCGCCTGACCTACTGCTACATGCGCGTCGGCGGCGTCGTCCGCGACATCGATGACAAGTTCATCAGCCGCACCCGCGAGTATATCGACTGGCAGCGCTCACGCATGCCCATGTACGAAAACCTGGTCACCGGCAACATCATCTTCCGCAAACGGGTTGAGGACATCGGTGAGTTCACTCCCGACCTGGCCCGCCGTTACGGTCTGACCGGTCCCTGTTTGCGCGCTACCGGCATTCCATACGATATCCGCCGCGCCGAGCCCTATTCGGTCTATCCCGAATTTGATTTCGACATTCCGACGGAAACGGCCGGTGACTGCATGGCCGCCTATAAAGTGCGCTTCCGCGAAATCGAACAGAGCCTGCGCATCCTGGAACAGGCCCTGGACAAGCTGCCCGATGGACCGGTGATGGCCAAACTGCCGAAAAAGATCAAGCTGCCGGCGGGTGACGCGACCTACACGGTGGAGTCGCCCCGTGGCGAACTGCTGTACCATCTGACCGCGGACGGCAGTGACGTTCCCTATCGCATGAAAATCCGTGTCCCCTCTTTTTCCAATCTAAGCGTTTTGCCGGAAATCTGTTCCGGCATGCTGCTGTCCGATCTGTGTGCCTGCATGGGCAGCCTCGACCTTGTCATACCGGAGATCGATCGATGACTTTTCTCCCCCCGGAACTGCTGCGCATCCTGGTCACCGTTGTCTGCGCCATCGTTATTGTCTTCGGCAATGCCGTGGTTATGGGCTATCTGGAGCGTAAATTCGCCGGTCGCTTCCAGCGTCGCCCCGGCCCCATGGAAGTCGGTTTTCACGGCATCCTGCAGCTGGCGGTCGATGGCGTCAAACTGGTCGGCAAACAGCTGGTGATTCCACGCCATGCCGATCCGGTGCTGTACCGGATCGCGCCGATTATCTCCTTTGCCCCATCCATCATGCCGATGCTGGTCATCCCCTTCAGCCCCAAACTGCAGGGGCGCGATTTCGATGTCGGACTGATTTTCATTCTGGCGGTGGTTTCATTGAACGTACTGGCCATCCTCATTGCCGGCTGGAGTTCCAACAACAAGTACTCCCTGCTCGGCGCCATGCGTTCCGTCGCCCAGAACGTCGCCTACGAAATCCCCATGCTGCTGACCCTGATGTCGGTCATCCTGGTAACCGGCACCTTCAGCCTGCGCGGCATTGTCGAAGCCCAGACCAACGGGATCTGGTTCGTCTTTATCATGCCCGTGGCCTTTATCATCTTTTTCGCCGCGACCCTTGCCGAAACCAATCGGGCACCCTTTGACCTGCCCGAAGCGGAAAGCGAACTGACCGCCGGTTTCATGACGGAATTCAGCGGCATGGGTTTCAGCCTGTTCTTCATGGCCGAATACACCTACATGTTCATCGCCTGTTCCCTGACGGTGATCCTGTTTCTTGGCGGCTGGCAGGGTCCGCCCCTGCCCTTTGCCGAATACTCCTCGGCCCTGTGGTTTTTCCTGAAGGTCTATGTGCTGTTGATCCTCATGATCTGGATCCGCTGGACCTTCCCGCGGGTGCGTTTTGACCAGCTGCTGAATTTCTGCTGGAAATATCTTGTTCCCTTTGCCCTGGTTCATCTGATGATAACCGCCGTGGTGCTGAAACTATGAAAGAATATTTCGCCCTGATATTTACCGGTGGTAAAAGCCTCATCGTCGGGATGATGATTACCCTGCGCGAGTTTTTCCGCCCCATTGTGACGGTGCAGTATCCCCGGGAAACCCTGCCGGTCTCCCCCAACTTCCGCGGGCACACCATTCTCATTCGCGATGAGGAAAAGGAGTTCAAGCACCGCTGCATCTCCTGCAAGATGTGTCAACGCGAGTGCCCCTCGGGGTGTATCGATCTGGCCGGCGAGAAGCGCGAAGGAGTCAAAGGCATGGTGCTGGTCAAGTACCACCTTGATTTCACCAAATGCAGCCTGTGCGGCACCTGTGTCGAGGTCTGCCCCACCGACGCCCTCGACTTTTCCGATGAGTATCGCCATGTCGGCTTTACCCGTGAGGAATTTCACTACGATCTGCTTGCCAAGGTGGAGGAGAAAGAATGAGCCTTTACCGGTTTCTCGCCGAAGGGATCTTTTTCGGCTTTATTGTCCTGATTGTTTTTGGGGGTCTGCTGACGGTGCGCGCGCGCCTGCTGATGCACGCTGTTCTCGGCCTGGCGGTGGCCTTCATCGGTGTCGCCGGTCTGTTCTTTCATCTCGGCTCCCCCTTCATGGCCATGATGCAGGTGCTGATCTATGTCGGCGCCGTCTGCGTCATGCTCATCTTCGGCATCATGGTCGGACAATCACCATCGCAGACAGATCAGCTGCGCATCAAGGGCAGCAACGCCCTGCTCGCCAGCGTCACCTGCGTTGCCGGCTTTGTGCTGCTGACGGCGACCCTTATCCGCAGCCGCTGGCACACCGCCACCGAACAGATTGGTGACTTTACCATGCAGCACCTCGGCACCAGTTTTCTGCATCAGTTTGTGCTGGCCTTCGAGCTGATTTCCGTGGTGCTGCTGATAGCCATTCTCGGCGCCATCATCATTGCTCGCAACCCGGAGAAGGGATCCGCATCATGACCCCGAGCGACTCTCTGACCATCTACCTGATCGTCGGCGCGTTCCTGCTGTTTATCGGTCTCTTCGGCATGATCCGCCACCGTACCCTCATCGGCATGCTCATCAGTGTCGAGCTGATGCTGGCGGGTGCCGGGGTCAACTTCATGGCCTTTAATCGCTTTACCGCGCCGGACCCGGCCGTCGGCCAGGCCTTCACCCTGTTTATTATGGGGATCGCCGCCGCTGAAGCCGCTATCGTTATCAGTCTCGTCATTGCCGTACATCGCCGCTTCCATAGCGTCGATCCCCAGGCCATCGACGAAATGCACGGTTAATCACAAGGACCAGGCGAACCCATGGAACCAATCATCACGTCAAAAGTCCTGCTGGCAACCCTCATCCCCATGCTCACCGCGGGATTGGTTATGGCCACGGGGCGCACCCCCAACCTGCGTGAATGCTGCTCCTTTGTCGGCGCGATCCTCACCTGTATCTCGGTGCTGACCCTGGCTCCGGCGGTTCTCGCCGGCGGCGGCTACGCCCTGAACCTGATCACCCTCTATCCTGGGATCAGCGTCAGTTTTCACCTCGACCCCCTGGGACTGGTGTTTGCCGGAACCGCGTCCTTTTTGTGGATTTTGGCATCGGTTTACTGCATCGGCTACATGCGGGGCCTCAACGAACATGCCCAGACCCGCTTTTACGTCTGTTACGCCGTGTCTGTCGGTGCCGCCATGGGCGCCGCCTTTGCCGGCAACCTGTTTACCCTCTACCTGTTCTACGAGATCGTCTCCATCTTCACCTATCCCCTGGTCATGCACCATCAGGATGAGGAAGGTTACACCGGAGCCCGCAAGTACATCATCTACCTGATGTTCACCTCCAAGGCGATGCTGCTGCCGGCCATGGCCATTATCTATGTTCTGACCGGGACCCTCGATTTCAACATGAGCAGCATCGCCGGCGGGATTTTCCCGGAAGGTGCCGACCGCACCCTGGTGATTGTTGCCTACCTGCTGTGTCTGTTCGGCTTCGCCAAGGCCGGCATCATGCCCCTGCACAACTGGCTGCCCGACGCCATGGTGGCGCCGACGCCGGTCAGCGCCCTGCTCCATGCGGTGGTCGTGGTCAAGGTCGGGGTCTTCTCCATCTGCCGGGTCATGCTCTCGGTCTTCGGGGTCGATCTCCTTGACATCACCGGCATGGGCATCTTCACCGCTTACGTGGTCTCTTTTACCATTGTCACGGCGTCGGTCATCGCCCTGACCAAGACCAACCTGAAAGCACGGCTGGCCTATTCCACCGTCAGTCAGCTCTCCTATATCGTCCTTGGCGTGGCCATGCTCACCCCCCATGCCATTACCGGCGGGTTGTTGCACATCGCCAACCACGCCTTTGCCAAGATCACCCTGTTCTTCTGCGCCGGCTGTATCTTTGTCGCTTCGGGCAAGAAAGATATTTCCGAGATGGGGGGCCTTGGCTGGCGCATGCCCCTGACCATGGCCGCCTTTGCTCTGGCCTCCTTAAGCATGATCGGCGCACCGCCCGTCAGCGGCTTTGTCAGCAAGTGGTATCTGGCCCTGGGCGCCATGGACATCGGCAATATGATTCTGCTGGCCGTCCTGCTCCTCAGCAGTCTGCTCAACGCCGGCTATTTTGTGCCGGTCGTACTCAAATCCTTCTTCGGCAAGCCGCCGACAACCGAGACCGATACCTGCAGCCTGGAACGGCAGCCCCTGGTACTACTGATGGTGGTGCCCCTGGTGATTACCGGCATTATTTCGGTTCTGATCGGCATCTGGCCTGATCTTTTCCTCAACACGATCAAGTTGATGGTGGGCTCATGATCGCACGCTGGATAGACTATCTGCGCGAACGCGCCAATATTGTTCGAGGGTGTTTTTTCGCCTTTCTGCTGTTTGCGGTGATCTTCGATTTTGTCATCGAACGACCGAAACCGCACTTTTTCGGTGACACCATCATCGGCTTCTGGTCTCTGTTCGGCCTGTTGGCCTGTTTGCTGATGATTATCATCTGCAAGGGACTCTCTCACGTCTGGCTAGAGCGCAAGGAGGATCCCTATGATCACTGAGTTGTTTGTTCACCCAACCAGCTGGTTCATTCTCGGCGCACTGCTCATGCCCTTTGCCAGGCGCCTTGGTGTCCAGAAGATCTGGCTGGTGGTGATTCCGCTGCTGGCCATGGCCACCATCTACCGGCTGCCCGACAGCTTCGGCGTCGTCAACTACCTTGGTTTCGAGCTGCAGTTCGGACGGGTCGACAAGCTGACCTTTATCTTCCTCCACGTTTTTACCCTGATGGCGGTCATCGGCAGCATTTTCGCCCTGCAGGTCAAGGAGAGCGGCCAGCACATCGCCGCCTTCCTCTATGTCGCCGGTTCTTTGGGTGTGACCCTGGCGGGCGACTACCTGACCCTGTTCATCTTCTGGGAGCTGATGGCCTTCGCCTCGACCTTCCTGATCTGGTACCGGAAAAAGAAGCGTTCCATTGAGGCCGGTTACCGTTACCTGCTGGTGCATACCGCCGGCGGTCTGGTGCTGCTGGCCGGAATCTTTCTGCTGTACCAGAGCGGTCACGACCTGTCCTTCGGCATTCTGTCGCAGGAAGGCGCCGGCTGGGCCGAGTACCTGGTGATGATCGGCTTTCTCCTCAATGCCGCGGCGCCGCCCATTCACGCCTGGCTGCCCGACGCCTACCCGGAGGCCACCGTCACCGGCGCCGTGTTCATGTGCGCCTTTACCACCAAGACGGCGGTCTATGTGCTGCTGCGGGCCTTCCCCGGCTTTGAAGTGCTGGCCATTATCGGTGCCTGCATGGCCCTGTACGGGGTTGCCTACGCGGTGATCGAAAATGATGCCCGGCGAATTCTCGCCTATCACGTCGTCAGCCAGGTCGGCTACATGGTCTGCGGCGTCGGTATCGGCACGGCCATGGCGCTGAACGGCGTCGCCGCCCACGCCTACGCCCACATCATCTACAAGGCCCTGCTGTTTATGGGGGCCGGCGCGGTGCTGGAAATGACCGGACGTTCCAAGCTCAGCGAACTTGGCGGTCTCTACCGCACCATGCCTGTCACCATGATCTTCACCATCATCGGCGGTATTGCCATCTCCGGCTTTCCCCTCACCAGCGGCTTTGTCAGTAAATCGATGATTGTTGCCGCTGCCGGCTACAATCATCAGACCGTGCTGCTGGTGATGTTGATTCTGGCCGGTGTCGGAACCTTCCTGTCCGTCGGCATCAAGCTGCCCTACTTTATCTGGTTCGGCAAGGATTCCGGCGTGCGCGCCACCGAAGCCCCGTGGAACATGCAGCTGGCCATGGCCATGGCCGCCTTTGTCTGTATCCTGTTCGGGGTTTATCCGGCAGCACTCTACAACATGCTGCCCTTTGCCGCCGAATATCACCCCTATTACGCCTACCATCTGTCGGAGACCTTCCAGCTCTTCGGTTTTACCGGTCTGGGCTTCTACCTGATGGTGAAGTATCTTCAGCCCCATGATGTCAGCAATCTTGACCTTGACTGGTTCTACCGCCGGGGTTCCGTACAGTTCATGCGCTTTGCCAAGGGACCGGTGACCGCGGTCAACGAGTGGGTCAGCAATGTTTACCAGAGCATCGGTCTGCGTCTGACCAAGGCTCTGGCGCGGGCTTTCTCCTGGTTTGACAAGGAAGGCATTGACTGGACTATCGACGGCTCGGCACGCAGCATTGTCAGCGCCGGCGACACGGTACGCCAGATCCAGACCGGACGAATCCAGCACTATATCGGCGCGGCGGTACTGGCGGTCGTGGTCTTGCTGCTGGTGGTGTTTCTGATCTGATTCAACAACCTCTACGAAGGAACGATCGTGGAACAGTACTTAATTTTCAATAGCCTGAGCTATCCTATCATCTCCGTGCTGCTGCTGTTGCCTCTTGTCGGCGCACTGGTGGGACTTGTCTTCAAAAGCGACAGAGCGCAGCTGCTGTGGGGGCTGGCCGTGACCACCCTGACGGCCCTGGCCTCCCTGCCGCTGTATACAGCCTTCGACCGGACCACCGCCCAGTATCAGTTTGTCGAGCTGCGCCACTGGCTGCCGGCCCTGGGGCTTGACTATGTGGTCGGCGTCGACGGTATCAGCGTATTGCTGGTGCTGCTGACGACCCTGGTCATGCCCCTGTGCGTCCTCTGCTCCTGGAGCTACATCAAGGAGCGGATGCGCGAGTTCATCTTTGTGCTGCTGCTCATCGAAACCGCCATGATCGGCGTTTTTGTCAGCCTCAACACCCTGCTCTTTTTCCTCTTCTGGGAAGCGATGCTCATCCCCATGTACCTGGTCATCGCCATCTGGGGCGGACCGCGCAAGGATTACGCGTCCATCAAGTATTTTCTCTATACCTTTGCCGGCAGTATCTTCTTTCTGGCCTCGATCATCGCCCTCTATGTCAGCAGCGGCACCTTTTTCATCCCCGAGTTGATGGCCCAGTCCTACAGTTTCAGCTTCCAGGCCTGGATCTTCCTCGGCTGCACCCTCGCCTTTGCCGTCAAGGTTCCCATGTTTCCCCTGCACACCTGGCTGCCCGCCGCCCACGTCGAGGCGCCGACCGCAGGCAGCGTGATCCTCGCCAGTATCATGCTGAAAATGGGAGGCTACGGTTTTCTGCGTTTCTGCCTGCCCATCGCGCCGGAAGCGACCTGGTATTTCATGCCCTGGCTCATCGCCCTGTCGCTGATCTCCATCGTCGTCGGCGGCTACCTGGCCCTGGGGCAGAGCGACATCAAGAAACTCATTGCCTATTCCAGTGTCGGGCACATGGGTTTTGTCACCCTGGGAATCTTTCTGCTCAATGATCAGGGGATCAAGGGGGCCATGCTGCAGATGATCAACCACGGCATCACCACCGGCGCCCTGTTTATTCTCATCGGCATTATCTACGAGCGCACCCACAGCCGGGAGATGAGCGTCAACCGGGCCCTGGGCGCCATGATGCCCGTTTATGTCACCTTTCTGGGCATCTTCAGCCTGTCCTCCTTCGGCTTTCCCGGCACCAACAGCTTCGTCAGTGAATTCCTGGTGCTGCTCGCGGCCTTTGCCAAGTATCCCCTGGTGGGGGCCCTGGCCATCGTCGGCGCCATCCTCGCGGCCGCCTACATGCTGCGCCTGCTGCAGAGCATGGTCTGGGCTGACTCGGACGGTCACGGGCATCATCATGACGACGACCAGGGTGAGGGGCACCATGTCCTGAAAGATCTCAATGTCCGCGAGATCGGCACCCTGAGCTTCCTGGTCATCTTTGTTTTCTGGATCGGCTTTTACCCGACGCCCCTGCTCGATGTCATGGATGTCAGCGTCACCCACCTTATCGAACAGGTTGACGCCGGCCTGGTCGATCACGGTCACGACGCTCACCACGCCCTGCAACGCTTAAGCGACAAGGCCCTTGGCCTGTTTTCCTCGGCAACTGCGCCGACGACCAACTTCTGATTGACGGACGCGTTATGGAAACCATGCTGTTTTTACCTGAACTGATTCTGATCCTGCTCGTCCTGGTCTGTTTTTTCGCCTCTCTGGGCAAACCGCAAACCAGTTTTCTGCTGACGACCGTGATGATTCTGTCCGCCCTGGCCGCCGGCGCTGCCGCCATGTCCCTGGGCGCTTCAGGATTGCTGTTCTACGATGCCTACCGCATCGACACCCTGTCGCAGCTGTTCAAGGTCATTATCTGTATCGGCCTGATCCTGGTCGTCTGGGCCGGACCGGGGCTGCGCGGCATCGCCGGCCATTTGCGCCCGGAATACTACATGTTTCTGTCCGTCAGCACCCTGGGCCTGGTAATGATGGCCAGCGCGGTGGAACTTCTGACCATCTTCCTGGCGCTGGAAATTTCCTCCTTCGCGCTGTTTGTGGCTATTCCCTTCCGTCAGCCGCAAAGCAGCCGTCAGCAGTACGAGGCGAGCATCAAGTATGTTCTTTTCGGCGCCGCTGCTTCAGCCTTGACCCTGTTCGGCATGAGTTACGTTTTCGGCCTGACCGGCACCACCCACCTGACAGAACTGGCGGCTATCATGCCGAACCTGCTTCTGTCACAACCCATGGCCGTTGCCGGCCTGGTGCTGCTGCTGTGCGGGTTCTTTTACAAACTGGCCCTGTTTCCCATGCACTTCTGGACTCCGGATGTCTATCAGGGTGCCGCCAATGAAACCACCAGCTTTGTCGCTACACTGCCCAAGATCGGCGCGGTCATCCTGCTGCTGCGTTTTGTCAGCATGGTCGGGATGGATGCCGTGCAGATGACCTGGGCTCTGGGGATTCTGGCTGTTGCCTCCATGACCATCGGCAATCTGGCCGCCCTGGTGCAGAACGACATCAAGCGCCTCCTCGCTTATTCCAGTGTCGCCCACGCCGGTTACGTCCTGCTGGCGGTGCTTGCCGGTAACGTTCTTGGACAGGCTGCCGCTATCTACTATGCTGTCGGCTACCTGCTGATGAACCTGGCCTGTTTTTTCGTCCTTTACCATTTAAGTGCTGACAGCCGGAACCTGAACCTTGATGATCTCAAGGGACTCTACCGCCGTTCGCCCTTGCTGGCCTTTACCCTGGGTGCAGGGGCCTTCAGCCTGGCCGGCATTCCGCCGACCATCGGCTTTACCGGCAAGTTCGTCATCTTTACCGCGGCCTTCGAACAGGGACTTTACGGGCTGGTGGTCCTGGCCCTGATTAACGCCGCCATCTCCATCTTTTTCTACCTCAAAATTGTCCGGGCGGCCTATTTAAGCAGCGACGATGATTCCGCCCCCGTCTGTCTGGGCATGGGCAGCAAACTCCTCGGCCTGGTTCTGATTCTGGCCATCATTCTGCTCGGTGTACTGCCCCAGGAGCTGCTGGCCCTGGCCAAGGCAGCGGTGACCTTCCTCTGATTCCCGTCACAGCAATCCGGATTCAGGAGCCTCTCAGGCGGTAGAGACATTTCTCTGCCGCCTGTTGACGTTTTGAGCTCGTGAAATTTGTCCTTAGCAAAAAAAAATGAACTTCATGTCATTTTTTTTCATTTTTTTGCCGCGTATTCAGATTTTTGTCAGATCGACTGGTTATAATGCCTGCAAATATCGTTTTAACACCTTGTATATCAGGGTTTTACGGAGGGGGGAGGCCCCCAGCGCTCATCGGCGTTGGGGGCTTCTTGTTGTTCTCCCTCGCTCTTTTCACTTTTTTTGATGCACACCTCCGCCCTGTCCTTTCTCTGATTCCATCATCCGGCAGCAATCACGACAGTTGCCGCATGAGTCTGGAATGCCCCTGATTTACTTGCAATAGTAGACCGATTCAGGTAAAAATAGGCGGCAAAAATTTTCCGGCACCCCGGTTGAGCCTGTACACAAAATCAGATTTTCAACAGAAAGGTCCCCCATGAAGGCTGTCAAAATAACGGAAGGAATTTACTGTCTACCGGTTAATCTGGAGAGCTACAAACTCTTTGAAGGAATGTGGCCGATGCCCAACGGCATTTCCATCAATTCCTATGTCGTACAGGGCGAAAAGACCGCTTTGATCGACCTCATTGAAGACGTCAACGGCAAGCCCGCAGACTTTGATACGGAAATGCAGTCTATTGGTCTAGCTGCGGCCAACATCGATTATCTGATCCTGAACCACATGGAGCCGGATCATACCAGCTGGTTACCCGTCTTTCACGCCCGCAATCCCGACATGAAAATCTTCCTGACAGCCAAGGCCAAAGCACTGCTCAAGGATTTCTGCGGCATTACGGAGAATGTCGAGGTCATCAAGGATGGTGACACCCTCGATCTGGGCAAGGGCAAGGTTCTCACCTTTTACGAAACGCCCAACATCCATTGGCCGGAAACCATGATGACCTATGAGCAGAGCAGCGGCACCCTGTTCGCCTGCGACGCCTTCGGTTCCTACGGCACCCTCAACGACGTCTACTTCGATGACCAGCTGTCCACCACCCAGCACGATTTTTTCATCAGCGAAGCATTGCGCTACTATGCCAATATCGTTGCCAGTTTTTCTGCTTTTGTCAGCAAGGGGATCGCCCGCCTGAGCGACCTCGATATCAAGGTGATTGCTCCCTCCCATGGCATCATCTGGCGCGAGAATCCCCAGGCCATTATCGACTCCTACACCCGCTTCGCCAGCTACATGAACGGGCCGGCAGAGGCCGAAGTCACCGTCATCTGGTCGAGCATGTACGGTAACACCGAAAAGCTCGTCAACACCATGGTTCAGGGCGTGCGCAGTGCCGGGCTGCCGGTGCATGTCCATCGGGTTCCGGAAGATCACGTCGGGCTGATCCTCGCTTCGGCGTGGCGCTCGTCCGGTATCATCCTTGGCATGCCGACCTATGAGTATGAAATGTTCCCGCCCATGGCCTGGGTCCTCGACATGTTCCGCCGTAAAAAAATCTGGAACAAAAAGGTCCTGCGTTTTGGCTCCGCCGGCTGGTCGGGCGGCGCCCAACGCGAACTGGAGCACCTGACGGAAAAACTCAAATGGGAGTTCATCGATCCTGTCGAATGGAAAGGTGCACCGGGAGAATCCGAGCTGGAGATGGCCCTCAAACAGAGCCGCCTGCTGGCCGACAAGGTCAAGGCGTTCTGCGGCAAGTGATCACATCCGCATCGGCATTGTCGGTTCGGCCGCTATCAGGCACAGGACGCTGCCCGTGACCGGCCGTGCCGAACCCTCCCCCTGGATGTGCCATATCTGCGGCTACCACTCCCGCACCGAAGACGGAATTGCCTGTGAACGCTGCTACAAAATCACCTGCCGGCGTCACCTGCGCACCCTGTCGGTACTCAACCCGCAGTCCGGGCTCTATGAATTCCAGCGCATCTGCGCCCTGTGTCAGCTCAAGGCAAAGACATGACAACAGCACATCAGAATTCAGAATGGGGGTTTGCAACTCCTGCGACGAGGGCGTCTGTCGCCCGGATGGCGACAGTCGAGGGGCCAGGGATGGCGCAAAGCGTCCCTCGGAACTGGAGCTGCGAAACCCCAGTGACCAGGAACCTCTTATGAGCAACAGCAGACCTGTCTATTCTGATCAAATGGGACGGTTGTGCCCCGAATGCGCACAGCCTGTCAGCAACTGCCGCTGCACAAAAAAACCGGCGGCTCCCAAGGGGGACGGCATCGTCCGCATCGGCCGTGAAACCAAGGGGCGTAAAGGTAAAGGGGTCACCCTGATTTCCGGACTTGATCTGGAACCGGACAGACTCAAAGCCCTCGCAAAAGAGCTCAAGCAACGCTGCGGCACCGGCGGCACCATCAAGGATGGCGTCATCGAAATTCAGGGGGATCATCGCGATTTGCTGCTGCAATTGCTGCAACAACAGGGGTGGAAGGTGAAAAAAGCCGGGGGATGATAAATCAGGGGAAAGCTGATGCCCCTCAATAATGGTAACGGCAGGAAATAACCGTTATCGCCAGATCATCTACGGCATAGACCAACCTGTTCGTATCATCGATCCGACGCGACCAGAATCCTGCCAGATTCTCTTTCAACGGTTCCGGCTTGCCGATCCCCGCAAAAGGGTCACGCTGGATCGCCTTGATCAGCAGATTGATCCGTTTCAGCGTTTTTTTGTCCTGACTTTGCCAATAGACGTAATCACCCCATGCCTCGTCAGTCCACGACAACAAAGGCTTAGTCATCCATCAGATCCCGCCGGGAAACGCGGCCTTCCTTGTATTGGGAAATGGATCGGTTTAAATGGGCGGCATTAGCGGGTGAGCGCAAAAGATGAACGGTTTCCATAAGGCTGTTGTAGTGATCCAGCGACATGACCACGGCATCTTCCGCATCACGGCGAGTAATAATCGTCGTGTCGGCGTCATGAACGACGCCATCCAGCACCGCCTTCAAGCTGTTTCTGGCTTCAGTAAAAGACACGATGCGCATACATCCTCCACATGTACAGTTTAGATGACAAGTATA
>CALFFB010000181.1 GCA_937958075.1 uncultured Geobacteraceae bacterium
CGGCTTTAAGCGATTACTTTGTCACGACCGACTGGCTGGCGGAGAATCAGGATCAGGCCCTGGTCATTGACGTGCGGCGCGCCCCTCTTTACTGGCTCGGCCATATCGAGGGCGCGCAGCATGTTGATCGCAGCGATTTTCTATCAACCCGCAACCAGGTGGTCAGCCTGGTGCCTGACGTCGAGGCCATGACGGCGCTCCTCGGCAGGCTGGGCGCAACCCCGAACACACCCATAGTCGTCTATGCTGAAGACGACAACCCCTATGCGGCACGCCTGGTCTGGACCCTGCACTATCACGGGCACACCAGGGCCTATGTCCTTGATGGCGGCTATCAGAAATGGTCGCGGGAAGGCCGCCCCACCAGCCTTCTGTCCAGCACCAGCCCGGAACCGACAACATACGTACTGGCGGCCGCGACCCGTTATCCCGAGGTGCGCGCCGAGGCGGATTATATTCAGACCCGCATCGGCCACCCGAACGCCCTTATCTGGGATACCCGCCGGCCGGCCGAACATGCAGGCACCGAGGTCCGCGCCAACCGTGGTGGTCACATTCCCGGTGCCGTCCACCTGGACTGGAGCGATCTGCAGAAAGAGGTTGACGGGGTCAAGGTTCTGAAGGACCGTGAGGAGCTTGCACAATTACTGGAACACCGCGGTTTAACGTCAGACCGGGAAATTATCGCCCATTGCCAGACCGGCATCCGGTCATCCTACGCGACCCTCGTCCTTTTAGGTCTGGGCTATGAGCGGATAAAGAATTATGATGGATCATGGATTGAGTGGGCCAACAACCCGGCCTTGCCGGTTATTGCTGCCGACGGCACCCTGAACAGCAGCGTCCAGACCGGCACCAGACAGGATGAAACAATTAAAAGGTAAAGAATATGGGCATCTCGCGATGGAAGAATCAGCTACTGGCACTACTGGCCACCCGTTTTCCGGCACTGGCGAAAAAGTTTACCGACAGCTACACGCCCCGAGCGAGCACGGGGGATATTCCCTGGGTGCGCCCGGCGGTACCCCTGCACCGGGCGAAACTGGCCCTGGTGACAACCGCGGGCATTCATCACCCGGAACAGCAGCCCTTTGACATGCAGGATGCCAACGGTGACCCAAGCTATCGCGCTGTCGACGGTGACCGGCTGTTTGATAACTTCACCATCACCCACGATTACTACAACCACAGTGATGCCGGGAAGGATCCCAACATCATCTTCCCACTGGATCGCCTGAAGGAACTGGTGGCGGAAGGCAAGCTCGGCAGCCTGGCGGCCACCCATTATTCCTTCATGGGGCACATCGATGGACAGCATATCGACACCCTGATCCGCAAAACCGCCGTGGAGATTGCCGAAAAGCTGCGCCAGGACCAGGTTGACATTGTCCTGTTAACCCCCGGCTGAGGGATCTGCAATCAGTCCGTGGGACTGATCCAGCGCGTTATCGAAGCCGCCGGCATCGCTACCATCGGCATCTCGATTGTCAGGGAATACGCCGAACAGGTGCAGCCGCCGCGCACGGTGTTTCTGAAGTGGCCCTTCGGTCATCCCGTCGGCGAGCCCCACAACCGGGCGCAGCAACGAGCCGTGGTCGAAGAAAGCCTGCGGCTGCTCTATGAAATCGACACACCGGGGACCATCGTCGATCTGCCCTTTGCCTGGCGACGTCATGACTACAGTGCCTGGGACCAACCGGCATCATGAATACCAGCCGTAACCCTTGGCTTTAACAAGAGGCTTTGCTATTCTGCCTCGCATTTCCGCCACTTTCGCATGCGAGGCTTTTTATTATGGAAATCACTGCCAAGCTCCAGACCTGGGGACTGATCCTGTTCAGCGTTGTCACCTCTTTTCTGCTGGTGTTCTACACCGTCACTGTCTATTTCAGCGAGGAAACAGCGCCCGGTCTCAGATGGTTCGCCTATGTCACCGGTGGCTATGGCTTGATGCATATCTATGTTCTCAGCTGGGCCTGGCACAGCCGCAGCAACTGGGCGGCGAAATTCGACACCCTCATCGCCGGCTGTTTTCTCGGTGTTATTGCCATCAACATCCTCCGCTCACCGGCCTTTGACCTGCTCACCGGCAGCGCCACCATCGTTGTCGCCGCGACCGTGCTCTACCTCAACATTCTGGCGGTCAAACGCACCTGCACCCGACCGATCAAGTGATCCATGTCCCGCGCCTGGACGCTGACACCGGACATCCCGGAGACGAATCTGACATGCCGACACCACCAAACGTTGACTGGTATATGACCAGCCGTAACGAACCACGGGGCTATATTCAGCCCCAACGACTCGACGAACTCTGGTTTCACACAGGCACCAACTGCAATCTGCGCTGCCCTTTCTGCTTTGAAGGCTCAAAGCCCGGCGATCAGCGCATTGAGCACCTGACCCTGGCCGACGCCCGGCCTTTCATCGATGAAGCCTGCTCACTCGGTGTCAAAAAGTTTTCCTTCACCGGCGGCGAACCCTTTGTCAATCCGGAAATGATCGCGATTCTGGAAGCCGCTCTGGAACAGCGCCCTTGCCTGGTGTTGACCAACGCCACTGAACCCTTGATGAAGCGGATGCCCGATATCCTGAGGCTGCGTGCCAAACCGTACCCTCTCAATTTCCGGATCAGCCTGGACTACCCGGAACCGGACAAACACGACGCGGCACGCGGCACGGGAA
>CALFFB010000182.1 GCA_937958075.1 uncultured Geobacteraceae bacterium
CGAGATCGACCAGCCGGTCCAGACGGTCCGCCGGCACCCGGACGCTGGCGGCGGCGTCCTGCTGCTGACGCTGGCTGCGGGCGCTGCGGATCACCTCCTGCTCGGCCAGGGCGGCTTCGATCTTCCCCTGATCGACCCGGTGGGAATCGATGAGCTTCTGCCCCAGGGGCTGCACCGACGCCAGAATGGCGTCGAGCTCTTCCCGGGTAATGTCGCCGCGCTCCAGGAGAATCTCACCGATGCGCTTGTAGTTGGGATCGGCGTCCAGATACTGGCCGTCATCAATGACATCGATCTTCAGCTCGACCTCATCCTCGACAAAGATAAAGACGTCGCGGATGGCGTTGATGCCGCGGCCGGTGGTCAGGATGATATCCCAGTAGACGTAGCAGTCTTCGGCGGTGTACTGATCGAGCAGGGGAATGCTTTCCGTCTGGGCGACGACGCGGCAGCTGCCCAGCTCCTTGAGTTCGCGCAGCAGGCTGTCGGGGCGGGTGCCGGTAAAGATGATATTGGGCGCGAACTTCACCCGAATGCGGTAGGTCGGCGCGTCCCCACCGGACACCTCTGCAGCGGCAGGGGCATTGCGGGCGGCCACTGGAACGGAAGGGGCTTCCGGCTGACTGTCCGCCCCCGGCACCATGGCCTGAAACTTGCTCACCAGCGCGGCCCCGGCGGCTTCATCGACAAGGCCGCCATCGGCGGCGTCGAGGAGGCTGCGGATATGATCGCGGGCGGCCAGAGAGCAGCTGACCAGCTCCTTGGTGACCGGCAGTTCACCGTTACGCACCAGATCAAAGACCGTTTCGACCTCGTGGGTAAAGCGGGAGATGTCGTCGAAGCCGAACATGGCACCGGAGCCCTTGATGGTGTGCATGGAGCGGAAGACCCGTGCGACCAGTTCCATGTCGTCGGGGGCGTCTTCGAGCTCCAGCAGCGAGCCTTCAAGCTCGGTGAGCAGTTCGCCGGCTTCTTCTCTGAATATTTCCTTCTGCTGGTCAAGCATGATGTTTCATCCTTTGGCTTGAGACACGCGTTGCTTATCTGCCAGGCTTGTCCTCATTGGCAGGGTGCGGGTGTTTGCCTGAACAAGGGCGTCTGGCGCCAGGGATGGCGACAGTCGAGCGGCCATGGACGGCGAAAAGCGTCCCTGGTGAAGGCAAACACCCGTAGCCTGCCTGCCACCCCCTGCCTGCCACCTCTCACACCCTGATGGAGACTTCACAGTCAGGCCGGTGCCGGTTCGTGGCTCCACATGCAGAACACCCCGTCAGGACACAAACTGCAGCCGTATTTCCGGGCGAAACCCGCCTCGATCATCACTTCGCGCAGCACCTCCGGCAGCTTGCCGTGCCAGGTGAGCAGGCTGTTCCAGGCAATGGAACTGCGGTGGGCGGCACAGAGCAGCTGCACGGCGTAGATATCGACCCGCGTCAGCTCTTCGCAGTTGAGCAGAACCTGGGAGCGCTGCTGCAGCTGGTGGGTCAGCTCCTGCTGCAGGGTGCCGATATGTTCGACCGTCGCCTCGCCGCGCAGATGCAGGATGAGGGCGCCGGTGCCGGTTTCTTCGTGTTCTATGGTCAACATGGGTCATCCTTTATTCAGCAGATCTGTCTTGCCCGAAAGAACCTTGAGCAGGAGACGGGGACTTTCATGACAAGGGCGTCTGGCGCCAGGGATGGCGACAGTCGAAGGGCCATGGACGGCGAACACTGTCCCTTGGAATGAAAGTTCCCGTCTCCTGTGCCGGCATCACCGAAGCTCTCCCTTACCCCAGAACCTTCTTGACCACCCCCAGCAGCTGATCGGGGTTGAAGGGCTTGACAATCCAGCCCGTGGCCCCGGCGGCGCGCCCTTCCTGTTTTTTGCCGTCCTGGCTTTCGGTGGTGAGCATCACCACCGGCAGGAACTTGCTCGCCGGATTGGCGCGGATGGCCTTGATCAGGCCGATGCCGTCCATATTCGGCATGTTCAGATCCGACA
Organism: uncultured Geobacteraceae bacterium; assembly: GCA_937958075.1. Classification (GTDB taxonomy): domain Bacteria; phylum Desulfobacterota; class Desulfuromonadia; order Desulfuromonadales; family Geopsychrobacteraceae; genus Pelovirga. The sequence goes on from CALFFB010000182.1 coordinate 1,984, forward strand.
GCACCAGCTTGACCTCGGGGGTCAGCTTGTTCAGTGCGTCCTGGCCATCTTCGGCTTCGATGACGTTGTAGCCGTTCTGCTGCAGGGTGAAGGACACCATCTGCCGGATGCTCTTGGAATCGTCGACGGTCAGAATCGTGGTCATGGTGGTAACTCCTTTGCTTTGCTGCTGATAATACCGAGTCCTTAAAACAACTCCACGTTGTCACCGAAGTCGTCCTCCGGCTGCTTCTTCTGTTCTTTTTCCGCCGCGTCCTCTTCTGCGGGTGCCGGGACATCGTCCCACAGCTCGACATCCCCTGAGGCCGGTTCCGGCTCGGCAGCGGGCTGACCCCACAGCTCGATATCGCCTCCATCATTGCCGGTAGCCGGCGTCTGGGGACGGTCCTCCTCCCACAGCTCGACATCCCCTGAGGCCGGTTCCGGCTGCACGTCCTCATCCCCCCACAGCTCAACAGGGGTGGCAGTTGTCGTCGGCGCATCGCCCCAGAGATCGACATCACTGGCGTCTGCGGCAGCGGCATCAGGCCCGTCGAACAACAGCACCTCATGGCCGGCGGCGGCCGGCGCAGCGGCCGCGGCGCCCCCTTTGAGGCGGATATGTATCTCCCGCTCCTTGTCCATGGTGTAACGGCTGTGCATCTGCTCACCGAAATCGGTCCGCAAGCGCGCCAGCAGCTCTTCATCTTCCGGGGCAATGGATGCGGCGTAATCTCCGAGGAGGGCCGAAAACCGCTGCAGCGCGGTTTTCAGATCGGCGATAAAATGCAGTTGACCGAGTTCCTTCTCGAGGCTGGAGGACAGGCTCTGGCAGTCCTGCCGGGAGGTTTCCAGCTCGCTGCGAAAATCGGCAAAAACCTGCTGCATGCGGATGCTGTCGAAGGGCTCTTCCGCCATGGTCGTGACCTCGGCCGCCGCCTCGTCGTGCCGGGTCAGGTGGCTGAGCTGGGCGAGCAGCTGTTCAAACACGGCCACCAGATTGCGGGTATCACCGGCAACCGTCACCATGCTTTGCGCCAGCACCTGCAGGGCTTCCCCGGAATGACCGAACTTGGCCGCCTTGATAATGGCGTTCAGGGCGTTGATCTTGACGTGGGTGGCGATGGCGAAGGTGTTTTTGATAGCCGTCTGCATATCATCGACAATCTCTTCAGCGTGCTCGGCACTGGCGCGAATCCTGTCGCCGAGGGTCCGACTGTCGCTGTTCAGGTCCTCCAGGGCACTGATCCCCT
>CALFFB010000183.1 GCA_937958075.1 uncultured Geobacteraceae bacterium
GATCGGGTGCTGTCGAGTTACAGCATGCCGACCCTCTATGTCATTACCCTGGCGGCGATTGTCGCCCTCATTGTCATGGCAACCCTCGAATTTATCCGTTCACGGTTGCTGGTGCGTTGCGGTGTGGCCATCGACCAGGCATTAAGTCGTGACGTTCTTGACCAGGTCCTGAAAAAAGCCGCCCTGCCGGGCAACGCACCCAATCAGGCCGGACTGCGCGATGTCAATCTGGTCCGCAACTTTTTCGGCGGCAACGCCATCTTTACCCTGTTCGATATCCCCTGGACGCCCATCTTTCTGGCCGTTATCTATTTTCTGCACCCGCTGCTTGGTCTGGTAGCGACCACCGGCGCCCTGCTGCTGATCGTGCTGGCCCTGATCAACGAAAAGCTCAGTCGCAAGCCTCTGGACGCCGCCAATACCATGAACGGTTTTTCCATGAAGTTTGTCGAATCAGCGCGGCGCAACGCCCAGGCCGTCGGCAGCATGGGCATGCAGGAGGGGATCACCCGGCGCTGGCAGGGGTTTAACGACAATGTCATGAAGCTGCAGACCCAGGCCAGCCGCCATTCCGGGGCGATCCAGTCGTTGTCGAGCTGGTTGCGGCAGTCGATGCAGGTCTTTATTTACGGCGTGGGGGCCTGGCTGACCCTGGAAGGGCAGGCAACGCCGGGCGCCATGATCGCCGCCTCCATCATCATGGGGCGGGCCCTGGCGCCGGTACAGATGGGGATCGGCTCCTGGAAGAGTATGGTCGAGGCGCGCGGCGCCTGGCACCGCCTGAAAGACACCCTGGGCGGCCTGGTGCAGAAAGAGTCCATGGATCTGCCCGAGCCCAAAGGGGAGCTCAAGGCAGAACATGTGACTTTCGCCCTGAATAACAGCTATATCCTGCGCGATATCAATTTTCATCTGCCTCCCGGGGAATCCCTGGGCCTCATCGGCCCCTCCGGTGCCGGCAAGTCGACCCTGTGCCGGCTGCTGCTGGGCATCTGGCCGGCCAATGGCGGGGTTGTCCGTCTGGATGGCGCCAATGTCTACGACTGGGACAAGGAGAAGCTCGGTCCGCATATCGGCTATCTGCCCCAGGATATCGAACTGTTCTCCGGTACCGTGGGGGAGAATATCGCCCGTCTGGGCGAAGTTGACGCCGATGAGGTGGTCGCGGCGGCCAAGCGTGCCGGCGTCCATGAAATGATCCTCAACCTGCCCCAGGGGTACGACACCCGCGTCGGCGAGGGGGGGATTGTGCTCTCCGGCGGTCAGCGCCAGCGTATCGGCCTGGCGCGTGCCATCTATCGTCTGCCGCGTCTGGTCATCCTCGATGAGCCCAACTCCAACCTTGATGAAGAAGGGGAAAAGGCCCTGCTGGCGTCCTGGCAGCATCTGCGGGCGGCCGGCTGTACCCTGATCGTCGTCACCCACAAGCCCTCCCTGCTCGCCGGGGTAGACAAGGTGCTGATGCTCAAGAGCGGTCAGGTGGCCATGTTCGGCCCCCGTGACGCGGTCTTTCGAAAACTGCTCGAAGTCCAGAACCAGCAGGGTGCCGCCGGGGTATAGCCCGCAATGGTCATGATACCCATCCAAACATTATATTACATGGAAAAAATCTGATGTCTGAAGATACCAAGCCCTCTTTGTTAAAACGCCTCTTCGGCAGGCGTGTCACCAGCAATGACTACGCCCGGCTGGAGGATGAAACAACGCCCCCGCCGGATCTTGATATCCGCTTCACCGACAGTCGCAAGATCATTCTGTCCGGACTGGTCGTTATCGGCATCTTTTTCGGAATCGGCGGCTTGTGGGTCACCTTTGCCGAGATTACCGGCGCTGTTATCGTCAACGGCGAGGTGCGCGTTGATACGGAACGCAAGACCGTCGAACATCTCGAAGGGGGGATTGTCCACAGCATTCTGGTGCGTAATGGTGATCGTGTCGATAAAGGGCAGACCCTGCTCACCCTGGAAAGTGCAAGGGTCGATGCCGGTGTCGACCAGCTGCTGCTGCAGAAAACAGCCGCCGAGATCGAGGAAGCCCGCCTGATCGCTGAACGCGACATGACCGCCGAACCCCTCTGGCCCCCCCGCGACCCCAGTCTGCTTGAAGAGAAATATCGCGAATTCCAGGAAACCTCGGCCAAGGCCTTTACCGCCAATCGTGGCGCCCTGCAGAACCAGACGGACCTGTTAACCCGTCAGATCCGGCAGCTGTCTATCCAGATTGAAAGTATCGACGATCAGCTTGAGGCCGAGGCCCAGGTCATGAGAACCCTCGAAGAGGAGCTGGCTTCCAAGGAGTCCCTGTTTGCCCGGCAGTTTATCGAGAAAACCCAGATTCTGGAGCTGCAGCGGGCCATAGCCGACCGGCGCAGCGGCCTGGCCCGGTTGCGCGGCTCCCGCGCCGAACTGGAAGAAAAGGTCGCGGAATTCGAGCTGCGCATCCAGTCCCTGGAGTCGGAATATCGCCAGAATGCCATAACCCGGCTGGTGGAGGTGCGCCAGAAGATATTTGACCTGCAGCAGCAGCTGCTGCCCATGCAGGACGCCCGCCGCCGTCTGCATGTCACCGCCCCCGTCGGTGGCGAGGTGGTGGCCATGCAGGTGAACTCCGTGGGTGGGGTGGTGCGCCCTGGTGATCCCATTCTTGACATTGTTCCGGCGGATTCCCCCCTCATCGTCGAGGCCAATGTCCAGGTCCAGGATATTACCCACATCCGTATCGGCCAGAAGGCCGATGTCCAGCTGCTGGCCTTTCCCGTACGCACGACCCCGAAGATTACGGCCGAGGTTGTTTATATTTCGGCGGACCGCCTGCTCCAGCGCACCCCCCAGGGGGAAATCCCGGCCTATATCGTCCATGTCGCCCTGAACAAGGACGAACTGCAGGAGAACAACCTGTACCTGACCGCCGGGATGCCGGCATCGGTCTTTATCAATACCGAACCACGCACGGTCCTGAGCTATGCCCTTGAACCCCTGCTCGACAACTTTGATCGTGCCCTGCGTGAGAACTAGAAAACATGC
>CALFFB010000184.1 GCA_937958075.1 uncultured Geobacteraceae bacterium
CAGGCGGCTGATCATCCCAGCGCTGAGGTGCTGCACCAGCGGCTCATCAAGGGGATGCCGACCTTGTCTCTGGATACGGTGTATCGCACCCTGACTACCCTGGTGGAAAATGGTCTGGTCAAACGGGTGGAGACGGCAGAGAGCCAGGCCCGGTTCGAAATTGCCCAGACGCAGCACCACCACCTCATCTGTAAACGTTGTAAAACCATCCAGGATTTCCAGTCGGATCAGATTGCCGTCGGCAATCTGGCGGAGCAGCTGCGGGACTGGGGGCGCGTGGAAACAAAAAACTTTGTGATCTACGGAACCTGCAATCACTGCCTGCAGCAGGAAAACGGTTAGCCAGGGCAAGCCCCAGGCGCACAGTCTTCACCTTCAGGTTCGTGTCGGGGTTGATTTTGAAAGTAAGAAAAATTACTAAAAAAGAGTTGTTATTTTACACAAAATTGTGTTAGTTTTGCCTTCACCTGTTTCAAGGTCAGCGGACAAAGTGTTTGTCAGGCGGCAGGTGAAAGCAAAAGATCCATCTGAAACCAAGAGACTTTAAAGGAGGTCAAGGATGAGCACAGAAGGCAAGTGCCCGGTTACGGGAAAGAGCAGCAGACAAGTTGCCGGCGGGGGAACCTCGAACCGGGACTGGTGGCCGAATCAACTGAATCTCTCCATTCTGCATCAGCATTCCGCCAAATCCAACCCTCTGGGGGAGGACTTCAATTACGCCGATGAGTTCAACAAGCTCGATTACGACGCTATAAAAAAAGATCTTATTGCCCTGATGACCGATTCCCAGGACTGGTGGCCCGCCGACTATGGCAATTATGGCGGTCTGATGATCCGCATGGCCTGGCACAGCGCCGGGACCTACCGCATGGGTGACGGCCGTGGTGGCGCCAACACCGGCAATCAACGCTTCGCCCCCTTGAACAGCTGGCCGGATAACGTCAATCTCGATAAGGCCCGGCGGCTGCTGTGGCCGATCAAACAGAAATACGGCAATAAAATCTCCTGGGCGGACCTGATGATTCTCGCCGGCAATTGCGCCCTTGAATCCATGGGCTTCAAGCCCTTCGGTTTCGGCGGTGGCCGCGTGGATATCTGGGAGCCGGAGGAGGATACCTACTGGGGGTCCGAGCAGGAGTGGCTGGCCACCAGCGATAAACCCGCCAGCCGTTATTCCGGCGAGCGCGATCTGGAGAACCCCCTGGCTGCCGTGCAGATGGGGCTTATCTATGTCAACCCCGAAGGCCCCGATGGTGAACCCAATGTTCTGGCCTCGGCCAAAGATGTGCGTGAGACCTTCGCCCGCATGGGGATGAATGACGAGGAGACTGTCGCCCTGGTGGCCGGCGGCCATACTTTCGGTAAATGCCATGGTGCCGGTGATGCCTCCCAGGTCGGACCGGAGCCTGAGGCCGCCCCCCTGGAAGCCCAGGGCCTTGGCTGGTTCAGCAGTTTCGGCAGCGGTAAAGGGGATGACACTATTACCAGCGGCATCGAAGGCGCCTGGACCCCTGATCCAGTTAAATGGGACATGGGCTACTTCGATATGCTCTTCGGTTACGACTGGAATCTGGAAAAAAGTCCGGCCGGTGCCTGGCAGTGGGTTCCCGTCAATCCGCCGGAGTCGAGCATGGCCCCCGCTGCTCACGATCCATCGAAAAAGGTCAAGACCATCATGACCACCGCCGATCTGACCTTGCGCATGGATCCCATTTACGAGCCCATCTCCCGGCGTTTTCACAAAAACCCCGAGGAATTTGCCGATGCCTTCGCGCGCGCCTGGTTCAAGCTGACCCATCGCGATATGGGTCCGAAGAGCCGTTATCTGGGTCCGGAGGTGCCGGCCGAGGATCTCATCTGGCAGGATCCCGTGCCCGCGGTGGATCATCCCCTGATTGAGGATCAGGATATCGCAGTTCTCAAGGAGAAGATCATTGCTTCGGGTCTGAGCATTGCCGAGCTGGTGTCCACGGCCTGGGCCGCGGCTTCGACCTTCCGTGGCTCCGACATGCGCGGGGGTGCCAACGGTGCCCGTATCCGTCTGGCGCCGCAGAAAAGCTGGGAGGTCAATCAGCCGCAGCAGCTGGCCAAGGTGCTGGCCGCCCTTGAAAAGATCCAGCAGGAGTTCAACAGCGCCGCACCGGGGGGCAAAAAGGTGTCCCTCGCCGATCTGATTGTGCTTGGGGGCTGCGCCGCAGTGGAAGAAGCGGCGAAAGAGGCCGGCGTCGAGGTAACCGTGCCCTTCGCGCCGGGGCGCACCGACGCTTCCCAGGAGCAGACCGATGATGAGGCCATGGCAGCTCTGGAACCCAAGGCCGACGGCTTCCGCAACTACCAGAAAAGCAGATACAGCGTCACCGCCGAAGAGTTGCTGGTGGACAAGGCTCAGCTGCTGAATCTGACAGCACCGGAGATGACGGTTCTGGTTGGCGGGTTGCGGGTCCTTGGCGCCAACTACGGGCAGTCGCAGCATGGCGTCTTTACCAGCCGGCCGCAGCAGTTGACCAACGACTTTTTTGCCAATCTCCTCGATATGGGCACCAGATGGAAGGCCCTTGAGGACGATGTGTTCGAGGGGGTCGATGTCAAGAGCGGCCAGCGCAAGTGGACCGGTACCCGCGTCGACCTGATTTTCGGGTCGAACGCCCAGTTGCGGGCCATTGCTGAAGTGTACGCCAGTGCCGACGCCCAGGAGAAATTTGTCAAAGATTTTGTCAAAACCTGGAACAAGGTGATGAACCTCGATCGCTTTGACCTGAAATAACGAGCCGGCGCGCGGACCGCGAGGGTCTGCGGCATCGGTTGAACCGAAAAAGTGCCTGCTCGTTGCTGCAGGCACTTTCATTTTTCATCACAAGGAGGAACAGGAAGAGATGTCAAAAAGTATCAAGGGAACGGAAACGGAGAAAAATCTGCTCAAGGCTTTTGCCGGAGAATCCCAGGCCCGCAATCGCTACACCTACCATGCGGCCCTTGCCAAAAAGGAAGGCTTTGTCCAGATAGCCAATATCTTTGAAGAAACCGCCAACCACGAGAAAGAGCACGCCAAGCGCTTCTTCAAGTTTCT
>CALFFB010000185.1 GCA_937958075.1 uncultured Geobacteraceae bacterium
CCCTGAGTCTGACCTATCCCGCCGACTTCATGCTGGTCGCGGCGATGAACCCCTGCCCCTGCGGCTTTCTCGGTGATCTCGTCCACGATTGCAGCTGTCCGCCGGCCATGCTCCAGCGCTACCGTGGCAAGCTGTCCGGTCCCCTGCTGGACCGCATCGATCTGCATGTTGAAGTGCCCCGCGTCAGCCACAAGGACCTGACGGATGTTGCCCCCGGTGAGTCCTCCAGCGCCATCCGGCAGCGGGTCAATCAGGCCCGCGACATTCAGCGCCGGAGGCTTGCCCCTTTCGGCCTGTACGCCAACAGCCAGATGCAGGCACGTCATATCCGGCGCTTCTGCAAACTGGACAGCCGGGGGAATGCACTCCTCGAACAGGTGACCGACAAGCTCGGCCTGTCCGCCCGCAGCTACACCCGCATCCTCAAGCTTGCCCGTACCATCGCTGATCTGGCCCAGCAGGAGCAGATGACACCTGTCCATTTGAGCGAAGCCATTCAGTATCGGGGGCTGGACCGAAAGGCATACTGACCTTGCATCATAGGTGTGCAAAGCTCTTCACTTTAAAATTTCATTGGGCCGCTCAAAAACCAGACCGTAATGATGAGGCGGAAGATCAATGAGACCAGGTTGCCGCTGACAGAAGCCGGTCTCTTCCTTTTACACCTTCTGCTGGTGACAAAGCTCCAGCACATCATCCAGTTCGGGAAAGCGCCGTTCTTCCAGCCGGGAAAAAACCTGTGTGTCATTGATCAATATGGCGAACTCGCTTTTCTGCTCACCGGCGACGATTTCCACCACAATATCAGCCAATTTTTCTTTGAGTTCCGCAGCGAGACTCGCTGCGCGGGGCTGATGCCCTCAGGATGCGCAATAGACAATCTTGATGTTCATTTGTTCCTTCCTTTCCGGGGTTGAGGTTTAAGTTTAAGACAAGCCGTCGAGAAACCGTTCAGCATCCTGCGCGGCCATACAACCGGTGCCGGCCGAGGTGATCCCTTGGCGATAGATGGAATCCTGCACATCGCCGGCCGCAAAGACCCCGGGGACGCTGGTCTGGGTGGCGAAGCCGTCATGGCCGCCTCTGGTGATGATATAGCCGTCCCGCATGTCGAGCAGGCCGGAAAAAACGGTGCTGTTGGGGGAATGGCCGATAGCGATAAAGATCCCGTCCACAGGCAGCTCCCTGGTCGCTCCATCGCGCACATTCTTGATACGGATGCCGGTCACACCCTTTTTTCCGCCCAGTACCTCGTCAAGGACATGAAACCACTCGACCGTGATCTTCCCTTCGGCGACCTTTGCCATCAGCTTGTCGGCGAGTATTTTTTCGCAACGCAGCTGGTCCCGGCGATGCACCAGGGTGACATGGCTGGCGAGGTTGGCCAGATACAGCGCGTCCTCCACTGCCGTATTCCCCCCGCCGATCACAGCCACCGGCAGATCGCGGTAGAAGAATCCGTCACAGGTCGCACAGGCCGAAACCCCCTTGCCCTTGAAGGCGGCTTCCGAGGGGAGGCCGAGATATTTTGCCGAGGCTCCGGTGGCGATAATCAGCGCGTCGCAGGTATAGGTTCCCTGGTCGCCGGTCAGGACAAAGGGCCGCTGCTGCAAATCGGCATGCGTGATGTGATCATTGATCATGCGGGTGTTGAAGCGTTCGGCATGCAGGCGCATGCGCTCCATCAACTCCGGTCCGCTGACTCCCTGGTGGTCACCGGGCCAGTTGTCGATTTCGGTGGTGGTCGTCATCTGGCCACCAGGAAGATAGCCGGTGATGATGACCGGGTTCAGGTTGGCGCGCGCAGCGTAGATCGCCGCCGTGTAGCCGGCTGGACCGGAACCGAGAATGATCAGGCGATGGTGTTGTGCAGTACTCATTACTTCTTGCCTCCAGTATTAAAATGTAACGACCTTATCCGATTCCACGACCAGGTCACATCGGGCCCTGGTGAAGCGCCATCATCCTGATGTCGGTGGTGATGATGGAAAT
>CALFFB010000186.1 GCA_937958075.1 uncultured Geobacteraceae bacterium
TTCATCCAGCCGCAGCAAAACCGTCTCGTTTTCCGGCGGACTGATCCGGATCTGCAACTGGCGCAGGGAAGCAAAAAAATCAAGATCGTCCGTGTTCGCGGCGCCGGCGTAGAAATGATAGTAATTACGCGCCTGGGAAAAGGCCGCTGCCGTTAATACAATCTGCACCCAGCGATCAGCGGCGGCGCGGCGAAGCACGAAATCGCTGTAGCCGTGCATGTTCGAATCGGTGGTGCGGCTGTTGTTGTTCGCGCCACCGACGTTCATATCGCCGGGACGCCAGTGATAGGTCCAGACATTGAACCGTAGCCCCTCAAGCAACGGAGAATCTGCCGGAACCTTCACCCAGAAAGACAGGGCGTTGTGTCCACGCTCCAGATACTCGTCAGAACCCGTCGCCAGAAATTTTCGCCGCACATCCCCCTGAAAATAGAGATCACGCTGCTGCGCGTTGAACAGGAACCGTGCACTGTAGTTGCTGCTCGCGGCGCCGTCGGCGATTCGCGCTGCCATAGCAACATCGCTTTTGCGATAGCCCAAGTTGTCACCGCACTGGCTGCAGGGGATATAGTCCTCAAAATCAACCAGAGTGATGGGACGGATCTGCTCTTCAGCACTGGCAATAACCGCACCAGCTACCAGAAAAATCAATATCATCAACAACTGGCACATCATTGTAACGATATTCATAAAAAGACCTTCTTGACAGCAGCCACACGCCGTCTTACCATCAGGTAAAGCAAAGAGAGGACCTATGGCTCTGACCAAACTCAGCAGTAAAGCCCAAATTGTTCTTCCGGCGCAGATTCGCCGTCAACTTGGCATTCACCCAGGTGATCAACTGGAGATCACCGCAGATGCCGATGTCATTACCATTCGTAAATCGCCCGCCTCAGCAACAGAAGCCCTCGCAACTTGCGGTGGTGACATCTGGAAAGATTTCGAAACAAAGCTCCAGGAGGCACGGGATCAATGGCAGGAATAAATCTCCAAAAAGATCAGCTGTATGCCCTTGATACTGTGACCTTTATTTATTTCCTGGAACAACACCCGCGCTACTATCCGGCAGCCAAAGATATTTTTACCCAGATCGAAAGTGGCAGAATTGCAGCTACCTGTTCAACGCTGATTTTCGCTGAGCTACTGGTTCCTCTGTTCAAAACAAAAGAGACCGGAAAGGCAGACAAGCTGACACACATCCTCTCGAATTTCCCCCATCTGAGCATCCAGCCAATAACCAGTGAGATTTCTATCGATGCCGCAAAGCTCCGGGCTGATTACGGCTTTCGCACCCCGGATGCGATTCATCTGGCATCTGCTTTGAGGGCGAAAGCCCGCAGCTTTATTACCAACGATAAAAACCTGCAGAAAATGACTACACCGGGGTTCTGTATTGAGCTTTTTGGATAAACCCTACCCTTTCGTCGCGATGACCATAAACGAGCGGGCGGTCTCAAATTTCAGAACCGGTAGCCGATTCCAGACCCTGATCAGGGGTTCAAGCCGATTAAGCTTTTCCGGATAAACCTGCACCGGACGTAAGGAAGTAACTGCAAACCCGGTTTGCCTTAGCGTCTGCGCAAACTGGTGCGGATCATAGGTGCTCAGCCGGGGTCTGGCACTTCCATCAACCATCAGCATCTCCTCGCGCCCACGCAAACGATCCAGGCGACATTTGACAAAGCGCCGGTTCAGGGTCATCAGACAGAGAACACCGCCCGGTTTAAGCACCCGCTTTATCTCCGCCAGTGCCTGTTCGTATCGTTCCAATGACTGAAACAGACCGATGCAGACGACATGGTCAAACACCCCTTCGCCAAAAGGCAGGCTGGTCGCATCCCCGGCCACGTAATCGACGCCATTGACAGACGCACGCTTACGGGCACCGGCGGCCACCATCCAGGCGAAGTCGACGCCGACCACCCGAAAGCCCCCGGCACCCAGCATGCGCGTGTAGCTGCCCGGCCCACACCCCAGATCAAGCACCAGACTCCCCGGAGCTAAATTCAGGGAAGGCAAAGCGCAAACGTAGGCCTGCATCCGTAACCGCAGCCCCTGGGGCGACCAGCCTGAAATGGCATGTTCTTCCTGCTGCTGGGAAAACTGATTGAACAGCCCCTTCCAATATGCCTCACGCGATGAGGTTACGCGTCCTTCCGGAATGGGTTTCTTCACACTGTACTCCGCTATGCGCGCGTTGAACCTTGACTCACGCTCTCACCCGACGACTGCTGCGCACCGGCGTTTCCGGCTCTGCATCTTTCGAGTTCGGTACGACACTGCTCTGCGCCTGCTCAAACTCCCGCTGCAGAATTGCCGTCAGCGCTACCAGGGCGTAAAACAGATCAAAATATGCCAGGCTTAAAAAAGCTCCCGTCGTCATGTAACCGATGAGACTGATGCGCAGACACAGGGCGTAATTGCCGATCCATTCCTGATCTGGCTTGCCTTCAGTCAGTTTCTGCAAACGTCGCAGACGGGTGTAGGTAAAACCCAGCACCCCGACAAAGAGAACCAGCCCCACCCAACCATGATCCCCCAGCATGTCGAAATAGATGCTATGGGTCGCCCGCGGGACGATATGCCCCCAGAGATGTTCGGGATCGGCATATTGTGACCACATATCGGGATTTCGCCAGTTCTGAAAACCGCCGCCCGTTAACGGAAAGGAATTCGCGATATGGTAAGCCGCACCCCAGGCCTGAATGCGCCCCATGGCCGAGGCATCCTCTTCGTAGGTACGGATAGTGCCCGCCCGTTCATAAACCCTGTCGGGAAGCAGCTGTGAACCGATCAGAGCCACCGGTATCAAGAGGATCATTAACAAAAATTTCTTTTTAAAATTGAAGAACAAAAAGGGGGATATACAGGCAAGCCCCAGCCAGGCACCACGAGAATAGGTAAAGATGAT
>CALFFB010000187.1 GCA_937958075.1 uncultured Geobacteraceae bacterium
CTGTATGAGGCTGAGGCGAGGAATTACACGTCGTCTGGCGAGAATCACGGGGTACGATTTAAGCTCAGGAATTCAAGTGACAAGACTGCGGAAAAGATTTCAGTGACGTTTTATTTCAAGGACAGCGATGGTCGCACGATACACGAGGAAGAGTTCTCACCGGTATGGAAAAGCCCATTTTATGGGTATTCGAAAATGAGACCTCTTAAGGCTGGATATATCTTTCAACTGGGCGAGAACGAAATATTGACCGTCGAAAGAATGCCGTCCGAATGGCAAGAGGGATCATTCGACGTCGAGATAACCAACGTTGAATATGCATCAGGTGAATAAATAAGAGGCGGCAGCTGCCGTGGTGTAAACGAACAGCTGCAGTTCACAAACAGCTGCCGCCTTCCCTTAAAATCCGAGCTCAGATTGACTGTCTTCATCATCTTTAAGTAGTGACGCTGGCAGGACTGTTCCCCTTGACCTTACTCCTGGGGAGAACGTAACGCTTTCATGTTTTTTAGCCCCTTCGATTCTCTGTAGCAGCCTCCCCCATCCGTTCGTCCACGGCGTATCGCGAAGAATCTTCTTAATCCTATGGTCACTGTTTGAGATGATGAAAAACTGATCAGGGCAAAGAATGTCCGGTCTGATCCCATGATTTTTAATCAAATCATCCGCCCTTTCCTTGGTCACAATGTCTGAATGCCCACCGAGGGCAATAAGGACCAGACTGCCGAGACTCATATCAGAAGCAAAGTCACGCCCCTGCACCCTAACAGTATGCCCAAGAATTGAATATAGACACCGCATTTCGTCCGATTCGTCAGCGTCGCCAACAGCGGCAACTTCGTCCCACGACCTGTTCTGATCTGTTATCAAGGTGCGCGCCGCGTCAAGGTCGATCTCCCTGGCGGAGAACAGCGAATAGTACCCTGCAAGAAGAGCCCCGACCTGATCACCTGTCCGCTGGCTTCCAAGGTGTTCAGCTGCCGCCCTGGCAAATATCATGGCGTTCTTTCGGATGACTGTGACCAGCGAAACAGAGCGCGCCCTCAATGCAGAACAGTATTCCGGGGTGAGTAGACCGAACACCTCAGACCGCAGGGCCTCAAACTGCTTTGTCGCCCCCTCGCCATAGTTCGGTTGCAGATTTAGCACAGTTATCCGGCTGGCGTCGCTGTCCTGATGGATGTTGACACCGATGGACGCAAACAGAAAGCAGCTCCGGATGTGGAAGCTCATGGACTTTCCGTTGGTGGTTCCCTTATGAATTGCCCCAGCTGATTCAGAGCTTGCCTGTCTGGCCAGCTCAAGCACCGCCTGAATGCGCCTCTGCGCCTGGGAATCTTCGCCTTCCGCCTCATCGAAAACAACCGGCCGCGCATCATTGCCAAGGGTCTGCCTGATGCCAGCCTCCGTCGTACTCGATGTCACCCCAAGGGCGGCGCCGCCGACAACCGGTTTGATGATGTTTTCAAGTATCCACGATTTGCCGGTACCTTTGCTGCCAGTGATCCAGATATGGGGTCGCCACTGCAGAGCCCCGCAAATCGGCGCAACAACGCACCATCCGGCCAGTAGGGCCGCGTTGATCGAGCGCGTCCAGTTCAGCTTTTCGCACAGCTTGGCAAATTCGTTTGCGTCACGGGTCGACAACGGCTTCCCGCCGACCTGCTGGTCAAGGTTCTTCGCCACCTCATAGATATACTCAGTCTCAAAATCATTGATTGACACATCGCAGCCGTTGACAATAAGTCGACCACCGGTATGCAGGACAGAGCGGCCAGCATCCTCCCATGCGCCGCGGCCGCGGATCCTGGTCTGGTCAAACACGCCGACACGGTTGCTCTCGTTGATAAGGAAATCAGCCGCCACGTCCCAGTTTGTTGAATTTTTTTTCCCGGGGAACTTGGTCTCCCACCACTGCAGCCGCGCCAGTTGCATCAGCGCCTTGCCGCTGTGCCCGTCCGGCTTGATATTAACCACCTGCCTTGTCCTGCGGGACAGGTAATAATAGACGCCACGGTCATATCCTAAAAACTGAAACGGGCAGTCACTTACCGGCGGCGGCTCCGGCATCATGTCATCGTCAACGGCCTGTCCAGGCTCTTCCGGCAATGGCGGATGATCGTCATCGTCGGCGCCAGCGCGCTCCCTATCAAGCCCCTCACGGATAAATTTCAGCAGATCGTTTTTGTCGATTTCAAGGATCCCGTTTCTCTTGTTTTCTTCGATCCAGTCGGCGCAATCCCACCCCTTCAGCTTATCCTGTGGCGGGGTCAAGGACCTGACCTCACAGCCGAGTTGCTTGAGTATCTTCGTTATGTCGATTGCCGTTTGGTACCCTGGGGCATCATGGTCCGGCCATACCAAACACTTGCGCCCGGCCAGCGGAGACCAGTCGGCATGCTTCACCGCCTTGCCTCCCCCGGGCCAGCTGATCACCGGGCAGCTGAGCTCGCTGGCTAACGGCTGCAGAGCATCAGTGCATTTTTCGCCCTCAACGATGATCACGTTTCCTGCCATCGACAGCGACTGCAGATTATACAGCGGCCTCGGCTTCGGAAACGACAACCACCGCCACTCCTGCGCGCCATCCTCGCCGACCGCCCACGACATAGGCAGGACCTCCTTGCCGGTGCCCGTGTCGAAGCGGCAGACAACGCCGATGGTCTGGCCCGACTGGTCACGGTATTTCCAGTGGGCCGAAGGCCTCCCGTGCTTCCAGTGGTTCAGGTCAGGCTCAGGTGCATCAGCAGCAGGCTTCGGCAGGGCTGTCCACTTCTGCTTTTTTGATTTGGCTCGTGTTTTATCTGGCAGCTTGACGCCGTGTTCCTCTGCCAGCTTGCGCGCCGCTTCGCCCTGGGACAAGCGGTTGATCGCAGCGTACAGGCTGATCGGGTCGCCCCCGCTCTCCCCGGTCGCAAAATCGGCCCACTTACCCGTTGAGGTGTTGACCGACATGGATCCTCCCGACCCGCCTGACAGATCAGCGCACCTGTATTCATCTCCACTCTTGGTGCCGCCCGGCAGCCAGTAGTTGAGAAGGTCAGGGTATCGCGCCTTAACCGCGCTGTTGATTTCATCGAAGTTGATCAT
>CALFFB010000188.1 GCA_937958075.1 uncultured Geobacteraceae bacterium
ATGGCGGCGGCGGCAAACAGGGCGGGAAGGTTCAGATAGTCATTTTCAAAGGAGACAGACAGGGCAATGAGATCAAAGTCGCGCAGAGGTCGCTGTGATTCAACAGACAGTAAAGGCGCATTCTGCTGCCTTGCTGCGGGATCGGGAAGAAAAAAGCGCTCGCACAGACTGTCTTCCCGCGCGTTGATCAGACGATAGACCGTCTGCACCCCCAGGTTGCTCATCCCCTGGTGATAGGTGTTGGGATAGACCAGGGCGACGCGATAACGCCCCTCCTTCCAGGAATGGCGTACAGCGCCGGTTTCGTCGTCTGACCTGAAGTCGGTATGGTGTTTGAGTGAACGGCCCATGATCCATTTAACCACGGCAGAAGGTGGCGGCACAGTAAAAAAAAGGGCCATGCAATGATGGCCCTGGACGAGGGAGTCGTCGGGATTGAGATAACAGAGTACAGATGTGCTGTACATCCGCCGGGCGGAGAACCGGCATGCATCACATCATGAGCGCAGGCACCCGAACCGGTCTGCCTGCTACAGGTAAAAATTCCGCAATATGATCAGCGTCTGCTGTCAGTCAACACGGCGACGCAGGAATGTTGGAATATCAAACTGTTCATCGTCCATAAACAGGTCGCGCCCGGCACCCGGCAGTTCACGGCTGCGCCGTCCGTAGGGCGCTTCCTGCATCCCCCTGCGGACATGGGTCGGCACGTCCAGATCATTCTTTTTCACCCCCCGGGGCGGAACATAGGGCGTCTGCTGCACGGGCGGCTGTTCCTTTTCTTTGGGCTTGGCATCAAATACCTCACCGAAACCGGTGGCAATGGCGGTAATCTTGATTTTCTCCCCCAGACTTTCATCAATCACCAGTCCGACGATAATATTCGCGTCCTCATGGACCTTTTCATGGATGATGGTCGAGGCCTCCTCGAACTCTTCCATGGTCATGCTGGAGGATCCGGAAATATTCACCAGAACCCCCATGGCGCCGGAAATATCAACCTCTTCCAGCAGGGGGCTGCTGATGGCGTTGTAGGCTGCTTCCGCTGCCCGGCGTTCACCTTCGGCGACACCGATCCCCATCATCGCCATACCGCGGTTGCTCATGACCGTGCGCACATCGGCAAAATCGACATTGATCATCCCCTCGGTGGTAATCAGGTCGGAAATTCCCTGTACGGCCTGGCGCAGGACATCATCCGCCGGTTTGAAGGCATCAAGGATGC
>CALFFB010000189.1 GCA_937958075.1 uncultured Geobacteraceae bacterium
TCCGGGATTGTCCTGGATGATCCGTTCGATCAGCTCCTGGCCGGTCATATCCGGCATGGTCTGATCCGTTATCAGCAGATCAAATCCATGGGGATTTTCCAGTATCAGCTGCAAGGCGTCGCTGCCGCTGGTCGCCGTTGTCACCTGGTAGCCGGCGTGGGAGAGGATATTGTTGGTCACCTGCACAATCAGCGGATCGTCATCGACAAAGAGGATCTTTTCATCGCCGCCGATTTCCTCCGCCTCTGCCTGAGGCTTCTGTTCATCCCGAGCCTCTGCCACCGGAAAATACAGGGCGAAGGTGGTGCCTGCGTCGAGGGCGCTGTCGACCTTGATGAAGCCTCCATGCTGATCCATAATTCCCTGCACCGTCGCCAGGCCCATGCCGGTCCCTTCGTGCAGGTTTTTGGTGGTAAAAAACGGATCGAAAATTTTGTCCTGCATGTCTTCGGTCATACCGCTGCCCGTATCCGTTACCATAACACGGACAAAATCACCGGCTGCCAAGGTGCCCCGAGCCGGGAGGTCCCGCTGCTGCAAACGGACACAATCCAGGGCGATGGCCAGCTCTCCCCTCTCCCCCATAGCGTGCACAGCATTGTTACAGAGGTTGATCAGGGCATCCTGGATCTGATTGGCATCCCCGCTGATGCAGGTTTCCCTGCAGCCATCGGCGATGTGGCTGCTCATCCGCACCGTTGCCGGAATGGTCAGGCTCAGCAGTTTGACGGTATCCTCGACCAGGCCTGCCGGCCTGACCTGATCCCGGTTGATGACCCCCTTGCGGCTGTAGACCAGCACCTGCTGCACCAGATCACGCGAGCGCAGCGCCGCGATTTTGATGTTCTCCAGCAACGGACTCAGCTTGTGCTCTTTTTCGATACGGCGCTGGGCCAGTTCAACACTGCCGAGAATGATTGCCAGGTTGTTGTTGAAATTGTGTGCCATGCCGCCTGCCATCAAACCGATGGCCTCGACCTTGTATTTCTGCCGCAGCTGGGCTTCGAGCTCCTGACGCTGCACCTCGGCCTGCTTCTGCTCGCTGATGTCGATGTGCAGACCGATATAGCGCAGGGGCGCGCCGGCATCGTCGTAAGCGACGACCTCACCCTTGTCGAGAACCCACATCCAGCTGCCATCGGCTTTTAAAAAACGGAACTCCGATATATACACCGGACTACGGCCACTGTAGCAGGCATCGAAGGCTGTTTCCGCCGCCAGAACGTCATCGGGATGCAGACGATTCAACCACTCCTCATAGGTTGGAGCAAAGGCGTCCGGCTCGTACCCCGCCATCAGGTAATAATTGGGATCATAGTAGAAGCGGTTGGCAACCACATCCCAGTCCCACAGGCCGCACTTGGCACTTTTCAGGGCAAAGTTCAGGCGCTCCTCACGCAGCTTCAACTCTTCGTAAAGAGTGCGGTAGCGAGCCTCACCGACGGAAAGTTCCCTGGTTTTCTCTTCCACCACCTGCCGCAGGCGGATACTCCAGGCAAAGAACAGCAGAATCACCACCCCGGCGGCCAGCACGTAGGGCCAGGCCAGAGCCCAGAGATTGGATGTTGCCGGGTACTGTTCGCCGATCCACTTACTGCTCAGGCGGTCAACAACTCCGGTCGAGCGCGCATGCTCCAGCCCCTTGTCAAGGATCGACAGCAGGGTGCGATTCCCCTCCTTGACCGCCATGGAATTCCGGCCGACATACAGGGGGTCGCCGACCTTTTTCACCCGCTCGGTGAGATTGTTGCTGAACAGATAATAGAGGACGATCTGCTCGTCGCCGATAACCGCGTCCGCCCGCCCGTCAATAATGGCATTGGTTGCTTCGGCAAAGCTGCTGGTTTCGACCAGTTCAAAACGGATTCCCGCCTGCTGCAGAAAACCATAGGCATAATCGCCCCGCTGCATGGCAATGCGCTTGCCATCGAGGTCCTTCATCTGGACAATATCGGGGCGATCTGCGGCAACAAAGATTGAGGCGGGCACCTCGAACAGAGTGGAGGTGAAATCGAAGGTCTGATCCCGCTGCTCACTGTAGAAAAAGCTGGTGAGCACATCGGCGAGGCCGCTTTGCACCGCCTGCTGGGCGTCGTAAAAGGACATGTCGATGAACCGGGCCTTGAAACCGACTTCCGTCGCCAGCCAGTGCACCAGTTCGATGGTCATGCCATCGCGGGAACCGTCGAGATGGCGAAATTCAAAGGGGGGATAATGGGTCTGACTGACAAAAACGATGGCGCCGTGGTTATCGAGAAAGGCCTTCTCCTCGGCGGTCAGGCTGACCGCACCGGAGACCGCGGCGGCTGCGTTGCCGCTTAACTGCAGACAGAAGACAAGTACCAGAATACAGCGAAAAACCTGCATGGCGCACCCTTTTGGCTAAGTCAGCCATTCTGAAGCGGACATTTCTCACCGAGATGCTGTACATTTATCACAATCTGACCGTCAAAAAACAGCTCAAAACTATATTTGTCATCATTCAGTCAGAAATTTCTCCGGCTGTGGACAGGGCGCGCTCGTATTCCTGCCGCAGGTAGCCCCGGCCGAAACCCTGATCGATAATCTCCCAGGCAAAACATTCATCAGCGCGGCGCTCCTGAAACAGTGTCGCCTCCAGGGGATAGGACTCCGCCGCACACAGATGCTTCAGGTTTGCGCCCGCAGCCAGTTGCGGCAGCAGCCGGCCGACGCGGCGATCCCCCCGGGACAGCAGCCCCTGCACCGTGGCCAGTCGCGGTGATTCCACCAGGAGTCTGGTATTGGGGATGCGGGCAATCGCCGCCTGCAGACGCCGCACTTTTTTCTTCAGCTCCTTTTCCGGTGTCATGGCAGCCCACTGCAGCGGGGTAAAGGGTTTGGGGATAAAGGGGTTGACGCTGATTGTCACCTTGCCGAGTTGCCCTCTTGCGCTGCCCACGTCCTTCCAGATACCGGCAAGGGATGCGGTCAGGTCGATGATGGCTTCAAGGTCTGCCGGGCCTTCTGTCGGCAGACCGATGAGAAAATACATCTTGAGATTCCTTATCCCCCCTGCGGCCAGAGCGTGCGCAGCAGTGAAAATCTGCTCTGTCGACAGCCCCTTGTTGATGACATCGCGCAGGCGTTGACTGCCGGCTTCCGGAGCGATGGCTACTGAGGTGTGTCCGGCCTGATGCAGGCGGTCGACATGGGCCGGGGTAATGGCGTCCAGGCGCAGACTGGAGACCGACAATTCGCCCCCCCGGGCGATTATATGCTGCTGGATCCGGTCAAAACCGGAGTGATCTGCAACCGCTGCCGCCACCAGGCCGATGCGGTCACACTGGCAGAGGTCCTCGTCAATCTGCCCGAGAAGATTGCCCAGGCTGCGTTCACGAAAGGGTCGATAGATAAAACCGGCGGCACAAAACCGGCAGGCACGGGCACACCCCCGCGACGCCTCGATCAAGGCCATGTGCCCGAACTCCGTGGCCGGCGTCCGGATAAAATTGCGGCTAGGGCTGTCATCCAGGTTGGCCAGATACTGCCGGACGATCCGTTTCGGAAACCCGTGTTGCACGGAAAAAGTCGCCCCCCGATCGTCATACTCCGGCTGATAAAATACCGGCACATAAATGCCCGGAAGCTGTGCCAGCTGCGCCAGTAACTGGTCACGCCGGGCAACGGGCGCCTGCAATCCGGTCAGCAGTCCGTCGAGGAGAGGTTCGGCCTCACCCACCGCCACCAGATCAACAATCTCCGCCAGCGGCTCAGGGTTGAGAAAGGCGCAAACCCCGCCAAACACCACCAGAGGGTCATTGTCCCCACGCTGCCAGGCGTACAGGGGGATGGCGGCGGCGGCAAACAGGGCGGGAAGGTTCAGATAGTCATTTTCAAAGGAGA
>CALFFB010000190.1 GCA_937958075.1 uncultured Geobacteraceae bacterium
CCATCGCCGTAGACCTCTATATAACCATTCTCTCCATATGAGCTGATCGTCAAAAAAACATCGGGCATATCATAGGCAGAAACCTGAATCGGTTCATGGCATCCGAATAAATGCATTCCAAAGTAATCGTGTTCTGACATTTCAAAGCTCTCTTTAAATAGCCTGTGAATTTCTTCAACCTTATATTGAGAAATAGCATCTCCTAAATCAAATAAGTCGGATATGACGTCGGTAGCATCGTAATAAGAACAGAAAAATTTGCTGTAGCCTCTGATGATAAAACTCGATTTATTCAGGAAAAGCTCTTGCGGATCACAATGATAAAAATTTTTAAATAAATCCACCGGGACATTTTTTAACTCAGGGAGCGGCGTCATTTTTTCTGCCGATACTTCAGCACGTGGGATAACGCGACAATAATACCCTTGGTGAAGTTTGTAATCCGGTGTTTCAAACAGCTGCAGCAAACCATTGCCAATGTCAGCCTCGATCAAGGCGCTGACCTTGTCCAGGTCAATCTGCACCAGGGGACCGTAGATACATCCTTCATGTTCAGGCCATTCGTAACCTTCACAGGTATACATAGGCCCTATGACGTGTTCTCCGAATCGATCTCCATCTGTAAATGAGCTACTGTCCCCCAAGGGTCTCCAGGCCCAGCAGGACTTCATGAAGATACAGTCTACTTGTTCGTAAATATCGAGTACTTCACTTAACTCATAGGGTTTCTCGAATTCATAGGGATCACCTGGGAACTCGAAATACCCGCTCTCCTCCAGAAGCTTATGACAAAGAGCGATAATTTCCTCCTTCAACTCGCTCCATAACAGGGCCGCTCGGGTAAAATATTCCGGCAAATCCTTTCTAAGGAGGCTTTTATCCAGAAGTTTCGCAGGTGACACAGCCTGTCTTAACTGTTCAAACAAACTGACTTCTTGATAGCCCTTGTTGACTCTTCTCTTAATATACTGGTCCAGCTTTTTAAGGGCGTCATCATGTGAGTTGAGCTCCATCCGTTTGAAATATGCCTTGCCGAATATTTTCCCCCATCGAGCAGTGAAGTTAGCTCCTGAAACGAAACCCTCCCAGTAAGCGATTGCGTTGCCCCTGTCATCAAATGATTCCAAACGGATTCTGTTTGCCATTACACCCTCAAGTTATTCGGACAGCATCTTTCTGACGTTTTCCACCATATAATGCCCAGGTTTTTCCGCAAGCCAGGTCTCCATATCCGCTTCAAGCCGCTTCCGGTACTGTGCCTTCTCGTCCGGATCAGTCAAATGCTCCAGCTCATGCAGATGAGCGTAGTATCCATGTCCCTGATCCTGCCAATCGATATCCATCTCTCCATCAGCCGGGCCGGTTTGCATCTGCTCCAGATATTTTTCAATGACGGCCAATTCACTGTCATCAAGAGCTGTCACGTAGTCTTCTGATCTGATATCTTCTAAAAATAAGCTCATTGGTTCTGTCCCTCTCATCGATACGCGGTAGAATGAAAGCTTTATGCGTTGCTGCCCCTTTATTTGCAAGTATCGGCAGTGATGCCGACCCTATCAACTTCGGCAAAGTTTCCATGGCGAGACAAGGGAATGATATCCCTTAGGAGTTGATCCACTGGAGCAGCAGTTCCCTGAGGCGGGTCAGCTGCCGGCCCTCAACGACCTTGATGTTGTAACTGTCACACCGGCTGCGATCTTCCTGACGCAGCTTCATGAAGGTCACCAGCATGGCCTTGCCGAAACGGCCACCCATCATGTCACGCAGGGTCTCCAGTTTATAGCTGACGTTCGAAGCGCGTGCTTCCTGCCGGTCGTGGGCAGAAGATGCTGTCAGGTTGGCAGTTTTACACTCGATCAGGTGGAGCTGGTTGTGTGCCGTGAAGGCCAGATCAATTTCATTCTTGAAATCAGAGTGAGATTTGACCGTCACGTTGACGGCCAGGTCGTATATATGTCCTTCTTTTTTCAGTTGCTGCGCCACCGCCGAACAATAGTCTTCGAGCCAGCCGCCATTGACAAAAAACCGTGCGTCTTCACTGGGGAAGATCAGCTGATCCCGGTCTACTGTGACCAAACCAGCAGAACAGAACAACGATAGAAGATCTGATTGTTCCAGTGACTCAGGTTCAAGCGTCACCGATATGGCAGCGTTTTTCAAAGCTTTTTGGGCAAGGAAATTCAACTGCGCCAGGGGTCGCTGAAACGCCTCGGCCCGCTCCACCAGCTTCAGTGTCAGCTCCCGGTATTGTGGGAGAATCTGCAGATTGCCGGTGTCTATGATAGCAAACCCTTGAGCTGCCAGGGCCGTTTTAACTGTTAAACATTCCGGCAGGGGGATAGGCGATTGGGTTGGCCTGAGCATAATCAATTGCTGTGTACTGGTATCGAGGTAGAAGGCTGGCAAGTCAAAATCACGAATAATATCATAGATACCAAGGGCCATGATCTTGGTGCCGCCAGTCAGGTTAAAAATGGCCGATTCGTCAAGAGTTGCCGCCAGCTGTAAAACCGTTTCGCGCATCCCTTCAACATCGTACGCAGGAACAGGTTGCTGCTCCACCTGACAGCCGCGATCCCGCAGGGCCCGTTGAAGAATTTCTGCTTTTGCTTTCATGGCCGGTGTCACCAGTAAAATCACCCTCCGGGGTGTAAAATCACGCAGGAGAACCGGCAGAAGATTGGCCATGGGCTGATCAGACACGACACACACGTGGGTATCATAGCGGGGTAAGGTCATACCTTCTCCTTCTGGCTTACACGTTCACAGGCAGCAACAATCCGTTCGAGCAGCTCCAGCTTTCCGCTGCCACCTTCACTGCCTGCGGCATCGGCTCGGCACAAAGCCACCAGTAGGGGAAACAATCGGTGTGAACAGAATCGTCGCTGTCTCCAGGTTAAATGATGGGGATCTTCTGGCTGCCAGCTGATGGCAAAATGATGATGCTTGATCAGCCACACCACATCAGAAACGATATCGCTCCTGCCCTGACGTTGAAGAATCTCTTCCGCCAGTTGTGCCGACAACCGGTCATGCCCCAGAGCGCGCCAGCGGCCATCAATAAATCGTGTTGTCTGTGTCTTACCGATGTCATGAAGAGTAACCGCCCACACCAGGCGCTCATCGGCATCAGCCGGCAGGGCTTCCACCGCCAGACAGGTGTGAACAAAAGCATCCCCTTCCGCGTGATATTCCGGTGGTTGGGGCACCTGGTTAAGGGCGTCCACCTCGGGCAGAACTTCTGCCAGTCTCTCTGAACGCAGCAGTGTCAGTATCTGATCACGTGTCATTGGTCTTTGAAGCAGGGGAAATCGGGAAGAGCATCGCGCTCGATATCACAGAAACGCAGGGCAATGCTTAAGAGTTTTGTATAAGTCGCCTCTGTCACCGGATTAAACCCGTGTGCCAGCAGTGAGTTATTACGGATATCGAGCACTTTTTTAAGTTCCCTCTCTTCCTCAAGGTAAAGTTTGCCCAGAGGATCATCAAGAGCCGCTAAAAGAGCAAAACTGCGATACAAGGGGAACTTGAAACTGCCATCACTATTGCGTACCACCCCTTCGAGGAGATCATCGCGCCCTTTCGGGATCACATCGACCGGAACTTTGGAGTTGTCGATCCCGTAAGCAAGTT
The DNA here is from genome assembly GCA_937958075.1 of uncultured Geobacteraceae bacterium. Taxonomy (GTDB): domain Bacteria; phylum Desulfobacterota; class Desulfuromonadia; order Desulfuromonadales; family Geopsychrobacteraceae; genus Pelovirga. The sequence continues at coordinate 3,634 of CALFFB010000190.1, forward strand.
TCAAGCGGATTTTTGCCGATTTTTCCACCACGCTGTAGAGGCGGCTGACGGCGTCATCGTACTTATGTTCCCGCTCTGCCCGGCGTACTGCATTGCTCAACAGGTCAAGGAGCAAGCCCCGTCCGCCAGAAGGTTCTTTGGCCTTTCCCTCAAGGGTTGTCATGTCATTTCTCGTTTGCTTCAAGTGCTCGATAGCGCCTGGAAGCTGGCGGGCAAAAGTCTGCGTGAGGGATTGTCCGACAGTAAAAGACGGCAAGCTCTGCAAGGGTGTCAGACAACCGGACAACAGATTGGAAGCGGACTTATGATCGAAGTTATCCCACTTGCCGTAGCCTTCAGCCAGGGTCGCCAGGGTTGTAAAGAGCAGCTTCAAACGATCACTGCGTGCCGCCGCCCGTTGCGCCACCTCCTGCGCTGAATGAAAGCGGCAACGGTTGAAATGGGCCGCATACAACATCAAAGGATCTCGCCCGAGGGCATCCCATGGGTTATCGGTATACAGCATCAGCTCACGACCGGTTTGGACAACTCCCAGACCCTCCTTGTCGCGGCTCGCACCGCCAACATAGGAGTATGGGCAACCGCGATCTGCCAGGGCCAGAACAATGGCTGCCGCCATCGGTTTGGTACCACCGGTAAAATCGGCGCGCAGGTCGCTGAAGTCGCAACCAAAATCCGCCAGACAACCGGGCAGCTGATCCACCAGCACCTTGACCGATTCATAAAGGCTCTGCTCATCAGGGGTGGTGATGATCTGTACATCCCGAAGTTGGTGGGTCAACCGCGGCTCGATATTGGCACGGATTTCTTTGCGCGACTCCCGTGAACAGAAGAAGATCACCTGCTGAGGCTGATTCTGATCGATACTGTAAATCACCGGGTCGGGTGAGCCGCCTACGGAGATGAGCAGACAGGGCATTTTAGTCATCATCGTTTAATCCTTGTTCATAATGAAAGATGTTGCTGGTAAAGATTCAGTGCCAGCCGGCTCCACAGCTCAAGATCCAGCCCGGCCGCCTGGTCCGGGGCGAGCCAGTGCAGTTCTGCCAGTTCCGTGCCAGCTACCGGCGGTTCAAGCTGGTCAACATCACAAAGCATAACAAGACCCAGATGTACCGTTCCAACCGTGGTTTTCTCCTCATTGATGATGCCAAGTAGCGGTAGCTGTCGGTCTACCAAAAGGCCCGGCAGTTCTTCCTGCAATTCCCGTCGGGCGCCCTGAAGGAGGGTCGCCAGCAGCTCCGGATGCGCATCGGTATCATCAACATGCCCCCCAATGCCGACAGACCAGCAACCATGCAACCGTGATTCCCTGCCGCCGCGCTGGTAGGTGGCAAGGCGGGAGCGGTGACGCACCAGGACATAGGGGATCAGCTGTTTGTACGCCGGATCAGTTTCGGCCAGGGGGCGCGGCAGCCAAACCGGCGGCAAGCTGTGGAGCAGCTCCTCATCCTGCCTTGACCAGGGAATTGCCCCGCAGTCAGCAAGCCAGTGCTTTGGCAACAGAT
>CALFFB010000191.1 GCA_937958075.1 uncultured Geobacteraceae bacterium
CAAGCCGCCGACCGACGGAGGCGGCTTACGACACAAGGAGTCAGATCATGGGAGTGTCAAGTTCTCTGTACAGTGGTGTCAGTGGTCTAAATGCCAACGCCAACGCCATGAGCGTCATCGGCAACAATATAGCAAATTCTAATACGATAGGATTTAAGTCAAGTCGCGCCCTTTTTGGTGATTTACTTTCCAGTCAGGTTTCAGGTTCTGGTGGTGCATCACAGATTGGCAGGGGGGTGGGGTTGTCAATCGTTGACAATATTTTCAGTCAAGGGACATTCGAAAATACGGAAACTAATACTGATTTAGCTATTGAAGGTCCGGGATTTTTTATAGTAAGTGATCCCGCAACGGGAAATGCTGGTAATAATTATACTCGATCTGGAGCATTTCGTTTTGATGCAAATGGATTTATGGTTAACCCTGAAGGTTACAATGTTATGGGGTATCAGCTGGATAGTAGTGGTAATACAGTTGGAGATTTGACACCGGTTTGGGTTAACGCCAATTCATTTAGTCAGGCAGGGCCGACCTCTACCATAAACCTGAACACTAACCTCAATTCAGGTGCTCAAACAATCTCAAACGGTTTTGATCCACTTGATCCTTCAGAAACATCAAATTATGCTACTTCAATTCAGGTATTTGACAGTTTGGGAAGCACTCACCTTATGACTACCTATTTTACCAAAACTGATGATCAGCAGTGGGAGTGGAATGCCGTTGTAGATGGGGGCGATCTTGAGGATGGTGAGCCAGGGGAGCTGGCAATAGTGGGGTCCGGTGTGTTGGATTTTGATAGTAGTGGGAATTTAGTAGCTGTTGATGGCAAACCTTTGTACACGAACTTTTTAGAAGATCCGGCAGATCCAACAAGTGATTTATTGGATAAAAGTTCTTGGCCGCAAGACCCGGTTGATTATGGAGATCCTGTTTTTCCAAAACCTAAAGCATTGACAGGGCCTGGAGAGCTAACGTGGAGTAATGGATCCGTACAAACACAACAAATTGCAATTGATATGCAAACAACACAGTACAATAGCCCTTCTGTCGTCGTTTCTCAAGAGCAAGATGGTTATGGTACGGGTTCATTAGTTAAGCTTAGTATCGATGAAGAGGGATACGTCATCGGTAATTTTTCTAACGGAACACCGCGAAAATTGATGCAAATGGCACTAGCAAAATTTACAAACCCAAACTCATTAGAGAAGGTTGGGAATAATATGTTTGCCCAAAGTACAATGTCAGGGGTGCCCGTTGTAGGAACAGTTGGTTCAGGGGTCGGGACTATCTTCACAAATGCCCTAGAGATGTCCAATGTCGATCTAGCTGGTGAGTTTGTCAAGATGATCACTACCCAGCGGGGTTTTTCCGCCAACTCGAAAACCATCACCACCACCGATGAAATGTTGGCAGAGGTCATCAACCTGAAGCGCTGATTCTGTTTCGTCAAAAAACTGACAAAGCAAGCTGGCAAGGGCCACTGGATATTTTCCGGTGGCCTTTTTTATTGGGGCGGACGAAGATTTTCCTCTTAACAGGCGTTTTTTCCGGATTAAAGGAAAAACCTTTGGTCTTTGGCGGGATTCTGGCATAGTCTCTGCTAGGTTAGCCGTTGACAATTTTTTGTCGGATAACATAGGAATTGACAGTGCTGACATGCTATTTTGTGAGCCGTTGTTTTGACCTAATATATCGTTGAGGACGCGTATGGATCTGGCAACAATTCTTGGTTTGATTGCCGCTTTCGGCCTGATGGTCAGCGCCATCATGCAGGGCAGTTCCCTGATGGTCTTTGTTGACCTGGCGGCTCTGACGATTGTTATCGGCGGTACCCTGGGTACGGTCCTCGTTCACTTCCCCTTTGGTGACATCATGGGGGCCTTTAATGTCGCCCGCAAGGCTTTCTTTCACAAGGCGCAATCACCCACCGATATTATTGAACGTTTGATTCGTTATGCTGGAAAAGCGCGGAAAGAGGGGATTCTGTCCCTGCAGTCGGTGATGAATGAAATCAGCGATGAGTTTTTTCTCAAAGGGCTGCAGATGGCGGTTGACGGTCAGGAACCGGAAGCCCTCAAGGAAATGCTGGAAAAAGAGATTGAATACGTGATGGAGCGTCACGACAAGGGCGCGGACATCTTCGCGACCATTGCCGCCTACGCCCCGGCCATGGGGATGATCGGTACCCTCATCGGCCTGGTGCAGATGCTCCAGACCATGGATGACCCTTCGACTATCGGTCCGGCTATGGCGGTTGCCCTGTTAACCACTTTTTACGGCGCGATTATCGCCAATATTGTCGCCAGTCCCATTGCCGGCAAGCTGAAACTGCGGTCGGCCAGTGAAGTGCTGAACAAAACCCTGGTGACCGAGGGGATGAAGGCGATTCTCGAAGGGGAGAATCCGCGGTTGATGGAGCAGCGGCTGCACGCCTTTATCGCTCCGAAAGAGCGTCAGAGCAACTTTAATTAAGCCGTATCGAGGCGGTCATGCCGAAAAAACAGAAAAAACAACAGCCCGGCGCTCCCATGTGGATGGTGACCTTCAGTGATATGGTGACCCTGCTGTTGACTTTTTTTGTGTTGCTGCTGTCCATGGCGACCCTGGATCAGATCAAGTTTACCCAGGCCAGCGATTCCCTTGCCGGTGCTTTCGGGGTGCTTGCCAGCAGTGATCGCACAGAAATCTCCCCCCCGCGGGTAATTACCTACTCACCGGTGGATGATGATTTTACCGCCCGGGTTTACCGGCGCATTCGCACGAAAATCAGGGAACTCAGGCTCGATCGGAAGATCGAACTGGTAAAGGACCGCGGGGCGGTGATTCTGCGCGTCGACGAGGCGGTGCTGTTCGGGATCGGGCAGGCGACCTTGAGTCCCGACGCTGAGCCGGTTCTGCGCCAGGTCGCCGAGCTGGTGCGTCCCCTGCCGTTGAATATGAAGATTGAAGGGCATACGGATGATGCCGGTAATGATCTGGCCAACTGGGATCTGTCCGTCGCCCGGGCCGTATCGGTTCTGCGCTTTATGGCCAGCAATCAGTTGTTGCCCCTGACCCGCCTGTCGGCAACCGGCTATGGTTCGCACAAGCCGCTGTTTCCCAATAACAGTGAGCGGGAACGGGCGTTGAACCGGCGGGTTGAATTTGTTCTGGAGAGCCAGGGTGACCCCCAGCAGGAGCTGCCCTATCTGCTTGATGTCACCGATCAGGCGCCTTTCTGACAAGAGATTGTTACGTCCGCTGAGAATAAAATTATCGCGAAAAAGGTGAAACAATGGCCAAAGACGCTGCAAAAAGCAAAGAAGACACAGGTGGCTCAAAAAAGAAGCTGATCATCATTATTGCCGTGGTCGCGGTCTTGTTGATCGGCGTTGCTATCGGTGCCTACCTGTTTTTGAGCAATAAGGAACCGGATCTGACCCCTGAACAGGAGCAGGCGCTGCTGGAACGCCAGGCCAAGGAGGTCGGGCCGATGGTGAATATTGAAAGCTTCATTGTCAATATCCTGGATGACGCTGAAACGCGCTACCTCAAGGCGGCCATCACCCTTGAAGTCGAAAGTCCGGGTGTGGCTACCGAGGTGAACCAGCGCATGCCGCAGATCAAGGATGCCGTGCTTCTCCATGTCGGTAACAAGACCTTCTCCGAGCTCAGCGATCTGCAGGGACGGCTGCAATTGCGTGCTGAACTTCTGAATAAAATCAACAGCCTGCTGCTGTCCGGCAAGGTGAAGCGGATCTATTTTACGGACTTTGTCGTTCAGTAAGGGAACGCTGCGTGGAAAAGATACTCAGCAAAGAGGAGATTGCCGACCTGCTGTCGGCCGTGCGTCAGGGCGACATTGATGTCGAAACCGTTGGCTCCGAGCCGGTTTCGGCGGTCTCCGAACGCCCGGCCAAGGCCTGCAATCTGTTTCGCACGGTTGGTCCGGAGAACTGGAAGCTCAAGGATTATGATCTGATTCTTGACAGCTTCGCCAAGAACTACGCCATGTCCCTCTCGACCAGATTCCAGCGTGCGGCCCATATGAAGCTCGAAGCCCTGGAATCGATGGTCTTTGATACCTTTGTCCAGCGGCTGTCGGGCCGGGGTGCCATCGGAGTTCTGCAGCTTGAGCCTCTGCTCGGTGGTGGTCTGTTGATTTTTGACGAGCAGTTGTCATTTTCCCTGGTGGAGATGGTTCTGGGGGGCAACTCCGATGCCAAGGCCCTGATACCGGAACGGCCGCTAAGCGCCATTGAGTTGAATATCCTCCGTGATGTCATCAAGTCGGCCTGTCCCGAGGTGAATCGCAGTTTTGAGCAGATTAAAAAAGTGAACAGCGAACTTGTGAATGTCGTGAGCAATCTGCGATTGCTGGATTTTGTCAGTCCGGAATCGGGGGTGTCGGCGGCGCGTTTTCAGGTCGCTATCGAAACCCTGGAAGGCCATATCACCCTGGTGATTCCCCATACTGCCCTGGAGCCCCTGCAGAAAAAACAGACGAGCAGGATCGTCTCCTCGTCGTCTCTGCAGTCGAGCAAGTGGCAGCAGCTGGTCTGTGAAG
>CALFFB010000192.1 GCA_937958075.1 uncultured Geobacteraceae bacterium
CGCATCGCGATGCAACCACATCCTTGGTCCAGATCTATACCGCCGAAACGGATCTTGCCCGTATTGGAGAGCTGCGCCGGATCGTTGCCGAGCACCTCACCAACGCGGTCATCGTCGGGGCGACGACCGTCGGTGAGGTTATCCATGGTCAAACGGTAACCGGACAGACGGTGATTGGGTTCACGTTCTTCGAAACCTCCCGCGCCACCGCGATTTCCTTGACCTGTGCCGCCGGCGACGAGCACCAGATCGGCCTTGACCTGCGCCGACAGGTCAACGCGTGCGAAGATCAGCCGATCGCCGGGGTCTTGTTGCTCGCCACCCCGCTGAGTATCGATGCGGCGGCCTTGTTGACAAGCTTCGAGACGCCGCCTTGCCCCTATCAGGTTTTCGGCGGCGGGGCCGGCGATTATGCGGCGATGAACCAGTCGGCGGTTTTCACCAACGACGATATTCTGACCCATGGCGTCGTGGCGGTGGTCCTCGCGGGTCCCGAGCTGAATATCGACAGCCAGACCTACCTGGGATGGCGTCCATTGAGCAAAGAAATGACTATCACGCGCACCGAGGGCATGGTGGTCAAGACCGTCGATAACCAGCCCGCCTTCGATCTTTACCGGCGTTACCTCGACATTCCCGACGACGACGGCTTCTTTTTGAATGTCCTCGAATTCCCGTTCCTGATCGAACGCGGCGACACTGTTCTGGCCCGCGTGCCCGTGGCCGTCGATGCCGAGGGTGGCCTTCAGTTCGTCGCCGACGTGCACGAGGGCGAGACCTTCCGGATCGGATACGGTGACCCCAACCTAATCATCTCGGACGCGGCAGATATTCACAGCGCGGCCGCGCGATTCTCGCCACAGAGCATCTATCTTTACACCTGCGGCTGCCGACGTTTTTTGATGCAAGAAAACACCAACCTGGAAACCCTTCCCTTCGAAGCCGTCGCGCCGACCTTCGGGTTTTACACCTACGGCGAATTCTTTCGCCGGGACGAGACCATCCAACTGCTCAACTCGACCATGGTCGCGGTGAGTTTGAGCGAAGGCGAGCCCCCCCCCAGCGCCGGTGTCCCGCGCACCATTGAGGCCAAAACGCAGGATAACTCGGACCCTTACGCCAACAAGCATGCGCGGATCATTTCGCGGCTCGTACACTTCGTCGAAGCCGTGACCAGCGAGCTGGAGCAGGCGAACCGCGAGATCACCAAACTGTCGGTGACCGACCGCCTGACCGGCCTGAACAACCGCATGAAGCTTGACGTCGTGTTGGCCGAGGCGATGACCCGGGCGGCGCGCTATCAAGAGCCCCTGTCGGTCATCCTGTTGGATATCGATCATTTCAAACAGGTCAACGATACCCATGGGCACCTGGTCGGCGATGACGTGCTGGTTCGCGTCGCGGCCGTCCTCGGCGGGCTGATCCGCGATGTCGATACCCTCGGCCGATGGGGCGGCGAGGAATTCTTGCTGATCCTGCCCCATACCGACCTTGAACACGCCGCAATGGTCGCCGATAAACTGCGCCTCGCGGTGGGTCAGGAGACCTTGCCGCTTGTGGGCCCGAAGACCGCCAGCTTTGGCGTCGCCAGCCATCGCCCCGGGGATACAGCCACCGACCTACTGGCCCGCGCCGATCAGGCGCTTTACGACGCCAAGCACACCGGCCGCGACAAGGTCTGCACGGCATAGCGCGTCGCTGCGCAATTCGCCGGAAATCGACAAGCAAACGCGTTATGACTAGACCGGTTTGCCTGGCTGGCATTGTCGAATTTCGCTTCCGGGCCCTTTTCCTACCACGTCAACCCTACTCTTCGTTTATTTGCTTTTAGCGGGGCCATCGGGGTCAAGTCTTGCAACCACACTCTTCACCTACGCTCAACGCAAAACGCCACCGACCGGGATGATACCAGGGCGGTGGCGTTTAGAATTGTAAAGTCTGGATTGTTTCATGCTTGCCCCTCCGGCTTCAAAAAAAGCTGAACACTCCCCCTTTTTGTCTCCCCCCAGATAATGGCCAAAAGTCCACCCGCAGCAGACGCCATAAGGCAAGGAAAAAACGCCAACAGCAAAAAACGTTAACAGCAAAACAGCCGGAATAGCTCACCCCACCTGATGCTTACGCCCGGTTTTTTCCAGATAGTACTCGTAGCCCCC
>CALFFB010000193.1 GCA_937958075.1 uncultured Geobacteraceae bacterium
CTGCTCCAGCGAGAACCCCCGGCGCTGAAAGTAGCTGACGACGCGGCGGCGTTCCTTGAGGGTGGCGTGCCGGTAGCAAAAGTCGGGGAAGCGGCGCTGTAGTTCCTGCGTCAGCAGGTCGGTGGTGGAAAATTCCTCTTCGGCGGCGACAAGGGCCTGCCGGGCTGTCTCCTCGTCGATGCCGCGCTGGTGCAGGTCGCGCAGGATGCGGCTGCCGACGCCCCTGCCGCTGCGCATCAGGGCGCGAGCGCGTTCGGTGGCGTAGCGCTGGTCGTCGAGGTAGTTGTACTCCCGGCAGCGTTCCATGGCGTCGTCAATCGCCTCTGTGGCGAAACCGCGTTCTTCCAGCTTGCGGCGCAGCTCGGCGCTGCTGCGGTCGCAGCGGGTGAGCAGGCGCAGGGCGACGGCAAAGGGATCAGAAGCGGTCGATGTCGAGGTCTTTGTCATTGCCTGACGCTTCGGCTTCCTCCTGCTGGATGGTTTTGCCGATGGCTTCCTGTTCCTTGCCCCGTTCGAAATCGCTCCAGGTGGAGTCGGAGGTGGAGTCGATACCGGAGAACTTGAGCTTGAAGTCGTCGCGGTTGGAGCTCTGACGCAGGGCTTCCTCGTAACTGATGACCTTGCGTTTGACCAGATCCATCAGGTGCTGATCGAAGGTCTGCATGCCGTAACTGGTATAGCCCTGGGCGATGGCGTCCTTGATATGGACGGTTTTTTCCCGGTCGTCGATGAGGTCACGAATCCGGGCGGTGGACAGCATCACCTCGACAGCGGCCACCCGCCCCTTGCCCTCGATGCGCGGGATCAGGCGCTGGGAAACAACGGCGCGCAGCACGTTGGACAGCTGCAGGCGGATATGGCGCTGCTGGTGCGGAGGAAACATGGAGATGATGCGCGAGATGGTCTCCGTGGCGTCGATGGTGTGCAGGGTCGAGAGCACCAGGTGCCCGGTTTCCGCTGCAGCCAGGGCGGTTTCCGTGGTCTCCAGATCACGCATCTCACCGACGAGGATGACATCGGGATCCTGGCGCAGGGCACTTTTCAGGGCCGGGGCAAAGCCGGCGGTGTCAAAGCCGACCTCACGCTGATTGATGATGCATTTGCGGTCGCGGTGCAGGTATTCGATGGGGTCTTCGACGGTGACGATGTGGGCGGTGCGGTGGTTGTTGATGTAGTCGATGATGGCGGCCAGGGTGGTCGATTTTCCCGAACCGGTGGCGCCGGTGACGAGCACCAGACCGCGGGCTTCCTCGGCGATTTTCTTGAGCACCTGGGGCATGAGGAGTTCATCAAGGGAGAGCACCTTGAAAGGGATGGCGCGGAACACCGCCGAGACCGAGTTGCGCTGCAGGAACACATTGACCCGGAAGCGCCCCAGCCCCGGCACGCTGTAGGCCAGGTCGACCTCGAACTGCTCCTCGAAACGGCGCTTCTGGCGCTCGTTCATGATCGCCTCGCACATGTCGCGCAGACTTTCCGCCGTCAGCCGGGGGGCGTTGGGCAGGGGGCGCAGGTTGCCGTCGATGCGGAACACCGGCGGCAGGCCGGCCTTGAGGTGAACGTCCGAGGTATTGGCTTTAAGCGCCAGTCCGAGAATCTGATTCAGCTGCATGGCTGTCCCTCACTTGATGTGCTTATTCGGCGGTCTACTCGTCGTCCGAGGCGCTGTTGATTTTGCCTGCACCGACGCCGTAGAGTTCACGGAGGGACGCCTCGATCTCGTCGGTGATCTGCGGGTGCTCTTTCAGATACTGCTTGGCATTTTCACGCCCCTGGCCGACACGTTCCCCCTTGTAGGAGAACCAGGAACCGCTTTTTTCAATGATGTCGTTGTCGACGCCAAGATCCAGGATATCCCCTTCCCGCGAGATGCCGGTGCCGTACATGATATCGAATTCCGCCTGCTTGAAGGGGGGAGCGACCTTGTTCTTGACCACCTTGACCCGGGTGCGGCCGCCGATGACATCCTGCCCCTGTTTCAGGGCGGCGATACGGCGGATATCGAGGCGCACGGATGCGTAGAATTTCAGGGCGTTGCCGCCGGTGGTGGTCTCCGGATTGCCGAACATGACGCCGATCTTCATGCGGATCTGGTTGATGAAGATGATGCTGCAGTGGGATTTGCTGACGATGCCCGTCAGTTTGCGCAGAGCCTGGGACATAAGGCGCGCCTGCAGGCCCATGTGGGAATCGCCCATCTCCCCCTCGATTTCCGCCCGTGGCGTCAGGGCGGCGACGGAGTCGACCACGAGCAGGTCGATGGCGCCGCTGCGCACCAGCATTTCGGTAATCTCCAGGGCCTGCTCGCCGGTGTCGGGCTGGCTGACCAGCAGATCGTCCGCCTTGACGCCGAGGTTCTGGGCGTACTTGATGTCGAGGGCGTGTTCGGCGTCGACAAAAGCCGCGACCCCGCCACGTTTCTGCAGCTCGGCGAGGATATGCAGGGCCAGGGTGGTTTTGCCCGAGGATTCGGGGCCGAAAATCTCGATGATGCGCCCCTTGGGTACGCCGCCGACGCCCAGGGCCAGATCCAGACTCAGGGAGCCGGTGGGGATGGTTTCAACCTCCGGCATCTGATAGTCGGAGCCGAGGCGCATGATGCTCCCCTTGCCGAACTGTTTTTCAATCTGGCCCATGGCCAGTTCGAGTGCGCGATTGCGATTCTGATCAGACATGTGATGCCCTCCGGGATAGGGTGAAAATTTAAAAATATAGGTGTCTATTCAGCACAGGATCAGGATTCTCATTCCCAGGGACACTTTTCGCCATCCATGGCCGTTCGACTGTCGCCGTCCATGGCGACAGACGCCCTTTTCATGAGAACCCTGATCCTGTGCCCCAAATTGAACTGAACAGGTTAAAAGTGCAGCAATCAAGACTAGACTGATTTGTTGCGGCTGTCGAGCAGTTATTGCTCTTCCCGGCTCTCCTGCAGGACAAAGCGGCGCAGCCATTCCAGAGCCATAAAAGCGGTCATGCGCTGTACTCGCTGCCGGTCGCCGGGGAAATGATAGCGCTTGGCGTGGACCCCGGCAGCGCTGGCCAGGGCCAGATAAACCGTACCCACCGGTTTGTCGGCGGTGCCGCCGTCGGGGCCGGCGACGCCGGTAATGGCCAGGGCCAGATCCGTACCGCTCTGCTGGCGCAGGCCCAGGGCCATGGCCCGGGCGCAGGCCTCGCTGACGGCGCCGTGCTGTTCGAGCAGGGCAAAGGGCACCTTCAGCCAGTGCTGCTTGGCGGCGTTGGAGTAGGTGACGCCGGCGCGGTCGAAAAAGGCGCTGGCTCCGGGGTGCCGCGTCAGCATGTGGCTTAACAGCCCGCCGGTACAGGATTCCGCCAGAGACAGGGTGAGGCCGGCCTGGGTCAGCAGCCGGGCGACATTGCCTTCGACGGTCTGACTGTCACCGGCCATGATGTTATCCCCCAGAGCCTGCATCGCGGCAGCCTCGGCGACGTCCAGTTTCTGCTGCGCCCGATCCCCGGACGCTCTGAGTCTGATCAGGGTCAGGGGAAAATCCTGGGAAAGTGTCAGCTTGACGCCTTCCGGTAGACGGCTGTGGAGGGCCATCTGCCGCAAGCGTGTTTCGGGGAGCCCGAATACCTTCAGGGTGCGCTGGAGGATTCGTTGCGCATCGGGATACTCGTTTTGCAGGCCGGGCAAAACGGAGTGCGCGAACATGCGCTGCATTTCACCGGCGATCGCCGGCAGGAAGAACAGCCGGCAGTCTTTCTGTTGCAGACGAAAGCCGGGGGTGATGCCGGAAGGATTGGGGATCAGCTCTGCATCGCGGGGCAAAAGGGCCTGGCGCTCGTTGGCCGGGTCAAAGGACAGTCCGCGCTGGTCGAACCAGTCGCGGATGCCCGCCAATGCCTGCTCATGAATGACCAGGGGTTGTTTAAAGGCCCGGGCCGCGGCTCGGGCGGTCATGTCGGTACTGCCCGCGCCGAGGCCGCCGGTGACGATAACAAAGCGCGACTGCTGTGCCAGATAACACAGGGCCGCGTGGATTTCCTTTTCACTGTCGGACACCGCCAGGGAGCAGCGGGGCTGGTAGCCGTGACGGGTCAGCATGTCCACGAGGGTGGCTGTGGTGCTCTGGTCGTCACCACGGAGAAACTGGTCGGCGGTGGAGAGAATCGCGATATCAAAGCTGGCCATGGCAGGGGTCCTTGTGCAGGTGCGGGTCAAGACGGTCCATCAGCTGAAAATTGCCAGGCACAGGCGCGTGGCAATAGCGGCGTAGACTCCGGCCAGAACATCGTCAAAGGTAACGCCGAAACCGTTTTTCCAGGAGCGGTCGACAGCCCCGATGGGCGGTGGCTTGATGATGTCAAACACCCGGAACCAGAAAAAAGCGAGCAGCGCCGTGCCCCAGGAAAAGGGGAGGAAGGCCGTTGTCACCAGATAGCCCGCCAGCTCGTCGATGACGATACGGCGGTCGTCGGCTTCCTGAAAATAGCGGCCTGCCGCATCGCACAGGGCAACACTTGCCAGGATGATGAGGCACAGCAGCAGAAACTGGATCAGCCCCGGCGCTTTGGCAAGAAAATAAAAAGCGGGAATGCCGGCCAGGGTACCGAAGGTCCCGGGAATCACCGGCGCGTAGCCGAGTCCGCCGTTGGTCGCCAGATAGATGCCCAGACACGGATTTCTGGGACGAGACTGATCTTCGTTCATGATGAGGCATCTCCTGCAAGAATGTCTTCCAGGCGCGCGTGGGCGCTGTTTTCAACCTGGCGGAAGACTTCGGCCAGGGGCAGATTGTGCTGTTGCGCCAGGCGCCGGCAGTCGTCGTATTCGGCACTCAGGCGCAAAAAGGTGTTCCCTTTAAACAGCAGCTTGATCCGTGCTTCGCCCAGGGCCATGGTAACTGTTGTCTGGCGCCGTTGCAAAAAATAGCGCGAGCAGCTCTGGCGGCGGATACCACTGGCGCTGCTGGTGCTCAGTACCAGATCAGCCAGGCGGTGGCTGTCGACCGGCTTGCACACGACTTTCAGCAGCTGGCCGGGGCGGTTTTTTTTCATCAGCAGCGGCGCGTAGCCGGCGTCCAGGGCGCCGGCTGTGAGTAATTGTTCCAGCAGATAGCCAAGCTGTTCCGGGGTGCTGTCGTCCATGTGGGTTTCCAGCAGACAGACCTCTTCCGTGTCAACCTCCGCCGCGCTTTCATAGAGGATACCGCGCAGCAGATTGGGCCGATCTTCGAGATCCCAGCCGCCGACGCCATAACCTGTACGTCCCAGGGGCCGGGCGGGGATGGAGGTGAACTGCGCCAGCTCGCGGACAAGGGTCGCACCGGTAGGGGTGACCAGCTCCCTGTCGCAGCCGCTGTCACAGACCGGGCAGTTTTGCAGAATGTCCAGGGTCGCCGGAGCCGGCAGGGGCAGGGCACCGTGGGCGCAACGGCTCAGACCCCGCGACAAGGGTAGCGGGGAGCACAGTACCTCATCGATCCCCAGATGTGCCAGGCCGATGGCGGCGCCGGTCAGATCGACAATGGCGTCAATGGCACCAACCTCGTGGAAATGGACCTGGTCGATGTCGATACCATGAACCTTGGCTTCCGCTTCGCCCAGGCGCCGGAAAAATCCGCGCGCATGTTGTCTGACCTGCTCCGGCAGGGGGCTGTCCGCCAGCATCCGATCAATGCTGCTCCAGCTGCGGTGGTGATGATCTTCGCTGTGGACAACCTGCACCCGGCAGCCCTCAATCCCGTGGCGCCGCTGACGGGACACCTTCAACTCATACCCGGTAACCGGCAGACAGGCCAGATCGCGGCGCAGCACGTCCGGGTCAAGACCAAGATCGCACAATAATCCGAGGAACATATCGCCGGAGATGCCGGAAAAGGTATCAAGGTAGAGGGTTTTCACGCGGTTTTCTCCTGGAGATGGGCCCCTGTGCGGTTGATGCGGTGGGCGGCAAAGGCGGCGCCGAAACCGTTGTCGATATTGACGACGGTCACACCGGCGGCGCAGGAGTTGAGCATGCCGAGCAGGGCGCTGACCCCGGAGAAGGACGCGCCATAGCCGACGGAGGTGGGTACGGCGATGACCGGGGTGGCCACCAGGCCGCCGACCACCGACGGCAGGGCGCCTTCCATGCCGGCGACAACGATGATCACCGCGGCCTGCTGCAACTGCTCCCGGCAGGCGAGCAGGCGGTGAATCCCGGCGACACCCACATCGACCAGCTCTTCTACCGGGTTGCCCAGCATGCGTGCGGTGATGACCGCCTCGCGGGCGACGGGCAGATCGGAGGTGCCGGCACAGACTACGAGGATGGTGCCGCGGTGGGCGGCTTCCGGCGGCTGGTGGGTCAGGCAGAAGGTGGACGCGACCTCGTCGTAGGTCCCGGCCGAAAAGGCACCGGCCAGCGCCGTCCCCTTGTCCCGGTCAAGGCGGGTGACGAGAATATTGCGTTGCCTGCTGTCCAGGGCGCCGACGATGGTGCACAGCTGCTCCACGGTTTTGCCCTGCCCGAAAATCACCTCGGGGGAGCCCTGACGCAGCTCCCGGTGATGGTCGAGGCGGGCGATGCCCAGATCCTCAAAGGGGAGATGTTTCAGCCGGGCGACGGTTTCAGCGACGCTGCAGCGGCCGTTGGCCAGCTGCTCCAGCAGCTCGGTCAGATATTGCTGATTCATGGAGGATTCCGTACCTGAAAATGAGAGAGGTCCGTCAGAGTCCCAGATCCGGGGCGATCTTCTGCATGGCGTCCAGGCACAGGTCGCAGAATTCCGGCACCGGAATGCCGAGCTGTTCGCACTCGGCGATAATTTCACGGTTTGCACCGGCGGCAAACTGTTTTTCCTTGTAGCGTTTGCGTACCGATTTCGGCTTGACACTGGCCAGCTTTTTGTCCGGGTAAACGAGGGCGGTGGCGATAATGAGGCCGGTGATGGTTTCGCCGGCGGCCAGGGCAAAATGCAGCGGTTCGCTGCGGCGGCGGTCGTGGGCCAGCTCATTGTGCAGGCAGATGGCCTCGATAATCTCGTCAGCAACCCCTTCGTTTTCAAGGATGCGGGCGGTTTCATGGGTATGGCGGGTCATGTCGTCGGCGGTCATCTCCACATCAAGGTCGTGGAGCAGGCCGGTCAGTCCCCATAACTCCTCGTCCGCGTTACTGTGACGCGCCAGGTGGCGCAGCACCGCTTCGGTAGCCAGACTATGGTTGAGCAGGTTGGGTTGACTCAGGTGCTGCTGCAGCAGTTCGACAGCGCGCACGCGGGTGATACCGTAGTCCATTGGTGGATAATCTCCCTTCAGTTCAATAAACAGCGAGGTTCGCCATCATAGCAAAAACCCTTTGCAGTTGCCAAAATATCCGCTAGTTTGATCGGTCTCGACCCATAAATTTTATCCGGCTACCGGGATGAACCACACGGAGACCCCAGATGACGTCAGAAAATGATGAAGATCTGCCCCTGAGCAGAACCAGAAAAAAGCAGCAGGCCTTAGCCATCACCCGGCTCGCGGAGCAGCTCTGCGGATTGTCGGACAGCCATTTTACGGGGTTGCGGTTGCCGCCGGAGATTATGGACGAAGCACGCACCGTCCGGAACACCAGCGGCCGCGGATCAGCCAAGCGACAAATGAAATACCTGGCCGGACTGCTGCGGGAGACTCCGGAAACCGTCGACTCCCTGAAGCGGCAGCTGGCGGACATCGACCAGGTCGAGGGCCGTGATAAAAAGGCCTTTCACCAGCTCGAAGATCTGCGCGACCGTCTCTGTGATCCACAGCAGTTTGACCAGGCCTGCGCCGAGGTCCGTCAGCTCCTGCCCCACCTGGACATGAAAGTCATCACCCGCCTGGCCGGATCGGTGCACGAGCACGGCGACAAACGCGCCTATCGGGACATCTTCAGGCGGCTGCGGGAAGAAATGCGCTGATCGTCCGCACAGGATGTTTTGCTTCAAGGTGCCGGCTCAGCAGCTGCCGGCGACATAAACTGATATTCTTCACCAGGCTGCTGGTACAGGGAGAAATAAAAGCATGATGCCGGATTCTGGTTTGTACACCGACGCGATCTTATTGACCGTCTATGTTTCGATGGCGCTGTTTTTCTCCTTTCTCTGCTCTGTCGCCGAAGCGGTCCTGCTGAGTATCACTCCTTCGTATATTGAAGAACAAAGAGGAAAAAAACCTGATTTTGCAAACCTTCTGAAGCAGTTGAAACAGGACAAGGTGGATCAGTCTCTGGCAGCCATTCTTACCCTGAACACCATCGCTCATACCGTTGGTGCGATCCTTGCCGGAGCGAAAGCTGCCGTTGTTTTCGGCAACGCCTGGTTCGGCCTTTTTTCAGCTCTGATGACCCTGGCCATTCTGTTTTTTTCCGAAATTGTCCCCAAAACTTTTGGTGCGATTTATTGGGCCAGGCTGACACGGCCGACCGCCATTTTTATCAAAGGATTGATCGTTACCCTTTATCCGATCGTCTGGCTGTCAGAGAAATTCACCAAATACATTTCACACGGCAATGAGGTTCATATTTTCAGTCGGGCCGAATTTATCGCCATGGCCAAAATCGGCAGGCAGACCGGTCATCTTTCGGACAAGGAAACACAATTTATCACCAACGTTTTTCGTTTTTCCCAGACCCAGGTACGCGAGGTCATGGTTCCGCGCACCCGCATTGTCGCTCTGGATATCGACGAGGATTCCGGCAGGCTGTTGTCCCGTGTACGCGATTCGCGGCATTCACGTTTTCCGGTTTATCAGGGAGACATCGACAATATCCAGGGATTTGTTCTGGCGAAGGAACTTCTCGGATTGGCGGTTAGCTCATCCGACACGTCTCTTGCAAAGGTGTTGCGCAAACCCTATTTTGTGCCCGAGGCCAAGCGGGCTCAAGATCTCATGCGCGAAATGCAGCAGGAACACGCGCACATGGCACTGGTAGTTGATGAGTACGGAATGCTCAGCGGGCTGGTGACCTCGGAAGATCTTCTCGAAGAACTGGTTGGCGAAATCGAAGATGAACATGATTTCGGCAGGCCAAAACGCATTCAGCGCCTGCAGAACGGGGCCTTTGTTGTTGATGCCCTGCTGTCTCTGAATGATCTGGAACAACTGCTCGGAACACGATTGAACGACAGGGCCGCCCATTATGAAACCCTTGCCGGAATGATTTTGTACGAACTGGGAGAGTTGCCGGACGAAGGCACAACCCTGGTGATCGATAACCATCGTTTTACCTGTGTCAAGGTCAAGAACGCGGCGATCCAGAAGGTAAAAATCGAA
>CALFFB010000194.1 GCA_937958075.1 uncultured Geobacteraceae bacterium
CGGGAATATTGGGGCTGAGGCTGCAGCATCAACATCAGCAAGTGGGACCCGGCTGGCTGCAAGAGAGCTTGAAACCGAAGGCATCAAGGTTACCAAGACCGGCAAGATTGTCGGTGCGCCTCCATGGGCAAAAACCAAGGGTGACATCCTCCGCATCAAGAACTTCGTCAACACGTTGGCGACAGAGGGCGCTGAGGCGGGAAGGTATTGGTACGAGGATAGCGGCAAGGCCGTTCTGAAGATGTTCAACGGAAACGTGAAGGAGGCGACCAAGTTCATCCAGCTGCTTGCTATATACTCGCCACAGGCATCCGTGTCTGCCAATACGACTCATGCCTTGAAGGCTCTTTATCAGTTCCGTGAAGGTAAGCCGATTAAGGTGAAGACCGCTGTGATGGACAAGAAGGCAAGCGATCTTCTTTATGACGGGAAAGAGGATTGGACGGGCATCAAAACCTCCACCTTCTTCTCCAATCTAATGGCCGAGGTAGATCCGAAGTTTCACCCAGATACTATGGCGCAGGGAGCGACGATTGACCTCTGGGTCGCCAGAGCCATGGGATACAGCAACGACATGCCCTCGAAGGAGCAGTTCAAGTTTGCCGAAACGATCATCGCTGGTGTCGCCAAGTCTCTTGGGTGGCCTACCCATCAAGTACAGGCTGCTCTCTGGACGGCGGTGAAAGCTCGTTTTGATGCGATGCCGAAACAGAGAAAAGCCCACGCCAAAAAAGGGGGGAAGGAGCTCTTCATGGCGCTGCGGAGGCAACAGATCGATTCTGCAGCCCTTGCCAAATCTGGGTACAACTATTCCAATGGTATTGCCGAAAGAACAGCACAGATCAGCTGGGAGGCACAGCCCGGAAGAAACTCAGGGGTGCTGCCTGGGATTTTTGACGCCCCGTTGAGTGATAAGATCACTTACATGCAGTGGATCGAAGAGGCGTTTGTCGATGAGGGTGGCCGCGACGTCCTGGCTCAGAAGCTGGGCTTGCAGGCTGACGACACAATGTTGGCACCATCTGCCTGGGAAGGTGAAGTAGCTGCCGGGGCCCAGACGTTCGCTCCCATCGATATTTCTACCGGAGTCATCCCTGACGCAACCATTGAGAAGCTGAACCAGTATGCTGCCATCAAGGGATATGTCCTGCATCAAGACGCTGTTGTGTGGCACTACCCTGTCTTCAAGGGAGGCAAGAGGAACCACAATGGGCTTGACCTCAACTTTGGCCGACCACTTACCCACGAAGAAATGCAAGCCATCTACGACCGGATCATCGCTGTCTCTGGTAGACAAGACCTGGCTCCAGCAGCCACACCGACAGGGGTGAGAATACTTAACTTTGTTGACGGATTGACGAACAAAGACTTCCACGATATGATTGCTGAAAGTCTCACGGAACTTTCAGTAAAAACCTTAGACAAGCCAACAGTCGAGTCCTTCAAGTCTCTTGGGGATTACATTGGCAACGATTGGGAGGTAAACAAAAATGGCGAAGGCTACCTATCCGACCGGCTGGGATATTCAGATCAACCCGGCTGGGCCGGACTCCCCGATCTTCAAGGGTGGGTTAAGAATGAACTCTATCCAAAGATCCTCAAGGTCAACGAACGAGCCTCAAAAGAGTTCGGCTGGGGCAACCCTGGAACAAAGCTCAGCCTTGCCGCAAGACATGATCGACCAGCTGAATCAGGAAGCCAGGGAGCAGTGGGGCTTCCAACCAGAGACGGACGAGTCCGACTCCACCACTGGTCAAGCCAAGAAGGACTGACCGAGCTTGATCCCGCCAAGTACGGGACTGGTCTGCGTGGGGCTGAGGCAAAGCGCAAGGCCAATAATCCCGCTGCTTGGGTGGACAGAACGTATTTTGGAGTAGCTGAAGGAGATCGGGCTTATGTGAAAGAGCCTGGTCTTGGCGATAGTATCTATACTGTTGATGTTGACGCTGCGCTGCTATATGACCTGGCGGCAGACCCTGATGGCATCATGGCCAAGTCTCAGGATTGGGGGCGCCTCGATCTGAGCCTCTATGAAAAGAACATCAAGGAAGCCGGATATGAAGGCTACTGGCGCGACGATCCTTCTCTGGGTATGGTGGTCGCCAAGTTTACCCCTACCGCCCTCTCTGATACCCGCTTCTCCCTCTCTCCCGATGCTGAGGTTCAGGGCTTCACCGACCAGCTTCGGAAGTACCGTGACAAGTCGATCCACCGGAGACAGCCACTTGTCGTTGGTGGCACCCCTCTTATTTACAAGCCAGCCGAGTTCGACCCCCTGCCTGTTGCCATAACCCAGGAAACCCTCGACAAGATCAGGTCAGGGAAGAAGGGGGATCGCGCCCCTATTGGCCTGGACACCCTGAAGAGGCTGCCTGAACATCTGCATAACCCCGTTGCTGTGTTTCAGTCAAAGCGTGGCGGGGACGATATTGTTATCCTGACGGACATGGTTGACAATCTGAAGATTCCGGTTGTGGTTGCCCTGAGAAAGAACGAGACGGTGGGGCGCTATGATGTGAACCGGGTCACAAGTGTCTACGGAAAAGATCGGCTGAATGATTTTTTGCGGGATGAGCATGAGGCGAAGAGACTGCTGTTCATCAACAAACAAAAAGAGCTTGCTGTTGACATGATAGCCAGGCTCCGATTGCCTGGGATGAGAGGTCAACGACAAGCTCAATTTGAAGCCATCTTAGCAGAGCGTGCCAACGCTGTCAATAGCCAGGGCCAGGACACGCGCCTCTCCCTTGTGGATGATGCGAAGGCCGCTTTTGAACACACGGGGATGGTGGTGCGCAAGAATGGAGACATTGTTGCGACCGATGGCACCGTTGTCGGCAACATCAACAAGATGACGCCGTGGCAACGCTGGAAGGCATCTGCCCTCAGTAAGGTTGTTATCCCCCTGGATCGCCTCGTGGACGGCGTTGGCAGGCTGCCTATGACCAAAGAGTACCTGCGCATTCGTCGCTTGTCTCTTGGGGCACTGGACGCCTTGGAGCAGCGTACCCGTGAGATATACGATCTACTGAAACCGCTGACACAAGAACAGGCCAAGGCGACATACGACTTCTTCACCACGAAGGAGGCTGATGCCTCAAAGCTCCCGGCAGACAAGAGGCAACAGATTGTCGAGATCAAGAAGGGGATCATCCAGATTGGCCGTGACCTTGTTGACCGTGGACTTCTGCCCCAGGAGGCCCTGGATGTCCATGAGGACTCCTACCTGCCCCGCCGCTACCTGAAGTACCTGTTGAAAGAAGACGGGACAGCGGTGTCAGGAGCAAGCAAGGGGCTGCGCCTTGATTATGCACGTCAACGGAAAGATATCGCCAGGAAGATTCGTGAAAATGTATTGGGCGAGGTCACTGACCCGGCCTATCTTGCGGCGCGGGCCAACGCCATGCCGATGCGTGACATCATCCTCTATGATTTCCTTGAGAAGATCATGATGAACCCGAATTGGGCGCTGCCTGCCTCCCTTGTCGATTACTCGCACGACGATGTACCGCTGCGCTCTTATGGAGGGCTGGAGTATCGCCAGAATGAGGATGGTACCTACGACCTGTTTGTGACGACCAATCGTGTACAGGAAAGCCGGTTCGATGACGTGGAGGCTCATAATCTGAGCCAGCTGATCGATCCGGAGGTGGCGAAGGGGATTCTTGCCAATCAGGGGAAACCGATTCTCGTAAAGAAGGGCAACCCCAAGCAATGGGCTATAGGCGCCTGGCACGAGTTTGGCCACGCGAAATACAAGCAGAACCGCGATGGCACCTATACGGTCAAAGTGAAGGAGCGCAAGACGACGACCCGCCAGGCGAAGGGGGTCGAGCAATCCGATCTTGGACTGCACCTGTCGCAGAAGCAGATTGATGCCGTTCTGGAAGGCAAGGGGTCTCTCAGTGGTGGCCGTAAAATGACCCCGCTGGCCATGATGGCCGAGGCGGATCGACTGCAGAAGATGGCCCTTGATGTCCCCACTGAACGCCGGGCGGAGGTTGAGCGCCTGGCCACAAAAATGAGGGAGCGGGCGACCGAGGTTATCAACCAGATCAAACGCGACAAGAAGATCGACCTTCTTGATCCCAACACCTTTGTCGATGAGTGGCGACAAATTCCCAACACGATGCGCTATGGATCGCTCCGGGGGATGCTGGTGCGCAAAGAGATATTCGACGACCTGATCGGCAACATCTCTTTCATGTTGGGAGAGCGCGGGGTCGCCGCACGGTTTCTGGCTGAAGGTGGTCACATCTACAAGGCTCATGGGATGTGGAAGTGGACCAAGACGGTAGCGAATGTCTCCACCCATTTTCGCAACTTCTACAGCAATATGATCCTTATGCAGATTGCTGGCGGGGTCCCCGTGTCGCGGGTGCCATATTACTACACCAAGGCGGCGGCTGAGGTCTTCGCCCGCCATCGCAAGGGAGCCCCAGAGACTTACAAGCACTATGCCCTGGCCTTGAAGTATGGCCTTGGTAAGTCGACCTTCAGTGACACAGAGATGGGCCGCATTGAGACGGATTTCCTGGACATGCTGCGCCGGACCTCTGATAAGCAGGGGCTTGGCTGGTTCGTCAACACGGCCAAGTTCTGGGGAGCGCAGGCTTACAACAAGTCGGGCGACATCTACCAGCTTAATGAGGCCATTGGCAAGACAGCGGTGATGATGTATCAGATGGAGAAGGGCGGGATGAACGCCGACCAGGCCTCCCATGTTGCCCACAAGGCCCTGTTTGACTACAGCCTGGTCAGCCCCAGCATTAAGTACCTGCGCCAGTTCCCTTATGTGGGAATGCCGTTTGTCACCTTCTCCGCCAAGATGCTGCCACGCATTGCAGAAACGGCCCTGACGAAGCCCTGGCGCCTGGCCCCATGGGTCGCCCTGCACTATGGCCTCTTGTCTTTTGCCGCCACTATGATGTTCAGCGGAGGGGAAGATGAAGACAACATGACCACCGCAGAGAAAATGGCGGAGATCGACAAGCTTAAGAAGACCCTGATGGAATCCATGCGCGACAAGATGCACATGTATTTTCTGCCCAAGAGAGATGAGAGTGGCCGGTGGCAGCTGGCTGACCTCGGCTACATATTCCCTTGGACGCCATGGGCTGAGGCGGCATCCGGCCTGACTGATATCGCGAGGCTGGATGTTGAATCTGGTGTGCCAAAGATGTTGGCACCAATGGCGATCGGTGGCCCGGTGACGGATGTCGTGACGGCGCTGATGACCGGGAAAGATGCCTTCACCAAGCGCGATATTGTCTCACCTGACTCGGTGTATCTGGGCGAAAAGGCGGCTGACATCGCGACCTGGTTGTGGGGTGTTGCGGCACCGCCATTTGTCGCTGACAAGGGGCCACTGGCAAAGATGTGGAACGCGGATGATGTGGACATTCTCGGCAATCCACGGCAGACGCCGGAGCAGATCGTCGCCCGCATGTTCGGCATCAACGTCTACGCCATCAATCCTGAGATCACCCGTGACCGTAACGTCAAGAGAATGCTGCGCAAGATGGAGGAAGTGGAATACTTTGGCACCCAGCGGTATCTCGGTAAGGCGCAGACGCCTGAGCGCAAGGAAAAGTTCAAGCGCGACATGACGAAGAAGCTCAACCTGATGGCGGATGAGATCAAGCAATACATTGAGGACTCTGATATCCACCCCGATCTGCGGACCATGGGACGGGGAAAGGCGATCCAGCAATAGCACCCATGATGGAAGGAGCAGACAGGCATGACAGTTGAGGAGTTGATCATCCTGCACGAAGGGGAGCGCCTTCACCCTTACCGATGCCCAGCCGGGAGGCTGACAATAGGGGTGGGTCGCAACATTGAGGATAATGGTATCAGCCGAGATGAGTCGAGAATGCTGCTGAGGAACGATATTGAGCGGAGCCGAAGGGAGCTTTCAACCTTTGCCTTCAGCAGGAAGCTCTGCCCTGTGCGTGAGGCCGTGCTTCTGGATATGCTATTCAATCTCGGGCTGACACGATTCAAGAGCTTCAGGAAGATGCTGGTCGCCCTCGGTCAGGGGGACTACAATAAGGCAGCAGAAGAGATGGTCAACTCCTTCTGGTACAATCAGGTCGGCAACCGGGCAAAGCGCCTGGTCGAGATGATGCGAACAGGTGAGTGGCCAGTGTAATTGCTTCCATCTTGCTTCAGGATGACGTACTATAAGTCAGTACCTCCTTCGATTTGGCCGATACCTCCTCCCCCTCCCACAGTGTTTTCCTCCGGGGTGTATCGGCCTTTTTTCATCTCTTCAGTTCACGTCTTGTTGTATAGCCCTTTGGTGATGCCCTGAGAGAAGGCGCAAAGACCCATCCTAGATAGAGAGCTCTAGTGCGTCTTTACGCCTGAACAATGTTGTCCAGCCCTTCGGAGCCAGCCCATCGTATCGGCGGTTATGGCAGGATCAGCACTCCATAACTGGCCAGACTATTCAAGGGGGCTGCCCCTTGCTGTTCGCGCTCTAGCCCTTCGACCCACGCTGAGGCTATGAACAGAATCCCACAGTAGCCTCACTACTTGTTTGCCCCCTGCCGTTATTAGCCGACGAAGCAAACAAAAAACCCCTATACCTGTCTGAGTGTTTAGGTGCCGACCAAGGAGCCAGATCACTGCGGACAACAGGTATAGGGGGCTCTGCCGTAAGGCAGTTCTGTTTTGTAATTATCGTCCTGCAATAATCTGCCACTTCTTCTTGGTCGCAACCATCATGGTAGACAAGAACAACAAAGATGTCAATCGCTAAAGCAAAAAAAGATGTCACTGCACGAACAAAATAGATTCGGTCACCCAGGGGTCACCCAAGATTTTTATTGACAAGAACACATTGGATGATGTAATAGTGTTTCCGCCAACTTAGAAAGAGCTGGCCCCGTCGCCAAGTGGTAAGGCAGAGGTCTGCAACACCACTCGTAATATAAGCTAACCTCCCGATATTTCAGGAGGTTTTTTGTTTTTTTACGATAACATCCATCAAGGGTGGAAATTGCAACATAATTGCAAGCACTTACAAGTATCCGACATGTCTATTGTTTGCTGACATCTATGTAGGTACCTAAAAACACATCAGTTTGTTTTTCTGAATTTCGGTCACCCAGCAGGTCACCCAGGTACGCCCACAAAAGCAAACCGAGAGACAGGTAGCTATCAACATCTCCCCCCTTTTCGAGTGAGAACCTGACAGCCTCCTCAATGGTTGGTTGCTTGGCGACCTGGATGGCAGCCAACAGGCAATAGGGGGCCAGGGGGGTCATCCCATAGTCGTCATGGAAGAGGCAGTAATGCGTTGTCAGTGACTCCTCGACGACCGACACCGATACATATCGCTTCAGCAGGCGATAGAGCATTGCCGCTATCGGCTCAGCCTGATAATGGGTCCCCTTGATGATGGCCAGTAGGGTGGCGAAATCGACCCCGGTCATGATGGCGGGAAAGACCAGCATGAGCCCGCCATTGCCAAGGGAGTTGCGGTCAACTGATATTTGGTACACGGCCTTATAGGTGAGGCGCCCCTTCTTTTCCAGCTCTTTCACCAAGCCAAAATGGTCGCGCCACGTCCGCCCGTAACGACTGACGTTGCGATTTGCCTGATGATAGTGATACCAGGATGCGATGTCTGCAGCCGCCTGCGGCCTACCACACTGCTCAATGTAGGAGAGAAAGAGCCGTGCCGTATCAGACTCGTCGGTGCCACGAGGGAAGGCTTTGATCCCCTTCATGGCCTTCTCGTATGAGCACGATCCACCGGCGCCCCCTTCAGCCATAGCCCCGATACTGTCTCCGAGATAGAACATGTGCAGGGCTTTGTCTCTCGGCGTCATCTCGTTGATATTCATCCTTCCTCCACTTCAAAGAGTTTCATTTTGTCATGCCGTGACTTGTTAAGGATGCGGGCATACCTCATCGTAATGCGATAGGCCTCCGATGGAGAGTGCCCCATCAGTGAGCACAGGGTGTGGACATCCCCGGTGCGCTCCAGAAAACGTGTTGCGAAGGTTCTCCTGAGCGTATGGAAGGTGATGTCGGTGATCCCCGCTCTTGCGCAAGCGCTCTTGAATCCCCATTCGCTGGTTGTCAGGATATGTTCAGACTTGCGCTTTGGCGAGGGGACAACATAGCCTGCGATGTTCGTGATCTTCTGCCCCTGCTTCCAGTCTATCAGGGCCTGCCTCAACGTTGATGTCATGGGGATGCGCACCTCACGCGGCCCCTTTTTGCGATGGTGCTTGACGACCTTGTGTATCTCATTGTTTCTGAAGTCGACCTCGCTCCACTTCAGGGTGACAACCCCTTCGATGCGTAGCCCGGTGTGAAGCCCGATCAGGATGAAAAGCCGGGCATGGCCGGTGGCACTATCCAGAAGGGCCTTGATCTCCTGGTCGGTCAGGGTGCGATCTGACTCGTTATGCTCCGGAAGGGCCGGGTATTTTGCCAGGGGTTCTGTTCTGATCAGCTTCTTGGTGCGGCACCAGTTCAGCATACGCTTCAGCACAGCCACCTCGCGGTTTATGGTTGCCGGGGCGACCTCGTTGATGCGCTTGGCACGGTAGCGATCAACATAGGACTCAGCATGGGCAGAGAATGTTTTGAGCTTGATCCTGCCCCAGGTGGGCACAACATGGTTGTTGATGCGTTGGGCGTAATACCTGGCGGTGCCGCTGGAGATCAGGTTCAGTTTCTCCTGTCCTTCAACCCATTCCAGGAACTCCTTGCTGGCCGTGGCGATGGTCATGTCGCTCTCAAAGGACAGCCCATCGGCCCGGTCGGCGGTCATCCTTCCATATTCGATGACGGCATCAGCCTTCTTGGTTGACAATGCGCGGATGATTTTACGTCCATCGACCACCATACGTCCATACCACTTATCACTGTAGGCCCGTCCCCCTCCACAGCGCGGACAGGCATCCACTCTTTTTTTCTCATGGGTGTGTTCCGTCGTGTGACGACATTTTCTGCAGCGGAGCCTCTTGAAGATAGCCATGGCGCCCTCCTTACCGTTTGATGCGCTTGATGTCTGGGGCAGCCCCCAGGCCATAAGCGCTATCGAGCAGGCTGAGATGTGTTGTGAACTGTGACAGCGCGTCCCCTCCTGATTGCTTTATTTTGTGGTAGATGTTCTGCATAGCCTGTTCGTCCTGGGTCATGCTGTTTGAGTGGTCACCAATGAGCCGCCAGATGTCGTCGTCCTCGGTGTATGTCTGCAGCAGCTCCTTGATCTCATTGGGATTGAAGCCGAGGTATTTGGAAATAATGGCAATGGTGACCGGAGCGATCCCCTTTTTTTCGACATCGGATAACACCCGACGGACCGTCTCGATGCTCATGGGGACATTGCTGCCCTCAGTGAACGAGCGGATTGATGTCCACCCGGAATCGAGCATCTTGTCATACAGAATGCTGTGCAGCTCTTTACTGAATTTCTCCGCTTTGCGTGCCATGGATGCCTCCACCGTGCTGTGTGATGTGCGTGCAATAGTGTATACGAAAGCTAGCACCCATCATGGACGTTGTCAACCACCACAAGGCAAATTTGTTATTAGCAACCATCAATTTAAGTGTTGACAACAACTGTGGATGTGTATACGGTAAACAGAACTCATAGTCAAGGAGGGCACAATGGAAGGGTGGATTGGCAAGATGAACCATGCAGAATTACTGGAAAGAGCGAGTCAGGCACAGGCAACAATTTTCGAGGAGCAGGAAGTTCTCAGGATGATCCTGGAGCGATTACACAAGGAGGAAGAAGATGATCAATAAAGCGATTCTTGTCGGACGTGTCGGTAGAGAGCCAGAGGTCAGGACCACCGGGGCAGGAACATCGGTGGCGACATTCTCTATGGCGACAGATGAAAAATACAAGAAGGACGGTCAGAAGCAGGAGAAGACAGAGTGGCACAATATCGTCGCCTGGCGGCAGCTTGCTGATATCTGCGGCAAGTACCTGAAGAAGGGCGATCTGGTCTACATCGAAGGCAAGATACAAACACGTTCCTACGATGATCGTGACGGCAATAAGAAATATGTTACCGAAATTGTAGCCGACCAGATGAAGATGCTGGGAGGAGGGCAGAAGCCTGGGAGCCAGCAGTCGGATCAAGCTCTATCAGATGATGACGGTGATATTCCGTTCTGACAACGACATCCATGATGGATGGAGCACGGCTTACAGGGAGAAGTGATGAA
>CALFFB010000195.1 GCA_937958075.1 uncultured Geobacteraceae bacterium
GCTATCTGATGGTGGCCTTCGATGAACAGAAACGGGGTCTGCACGACCGCATGTCAGATACTTATGTGATTAAGCTATAATTTTAGCGATATGCAGCAGGAGGTTATAACTCCCACCCAAGGGTCACTTTTCGCCATCCCTGGCCGTTCGACTGTCGCCATCCAGGCGACAGACGCCCTTTATGTGGGAGCCACAACCTCCTGCTCGAATTGCAATACAAAATCAGGCGGATCAAGCCGCCGCTAACGCACAGGAGTACAGATCATGAGTAAACACGGACAGGTCAAAAAAGCGGTTCTCGCCTATTCCGGCGGGCTCGATACCTCCATCATCCTCAAGTGGCTGGTCGAGGAATACGGTTGCGAAGTCGTCGCCTAC
Source organism: uncultured Geobacteraceae bacterium (assembly GCA_937958075.1). Lineage (GTDB taxonomy): Bacteria > Desulfobacterota > Desulfuromonadia > Desulfuromonadales > Geopsychrobacteraceae > Pelovirga. The sequence continues at coordinate 379 of CALFFB010000195.1, forward strand.
TCCGCCGATCTCGGGCAGGGGGAAGAGCTTGACCATATTCCGGAAAAGGCGAAAAAAACCGGCGCCAGCAGTTGTCATATCGTCGATTTAAAAGAGGAATTCGCCCGCGATTTCGTCTTTCCCATGTTTCGCGCCAACACCCTGTACGAGGGGCGCTACTTCCTCGGCACCTCTATCGCCCGACCCCTCATCGCCAAGGCGCAGATGGAGATCGCCGCCAAGGAAGGCGCCGACGCCGTCTCCCACGGCGCCACCGGCAAGGGCAACGACCAGGTGCGTTTCGAGATCGCCTACTATCATTTCGACCCTGCCATCAAGGTCATCGCCCCCTGGCGCGAGTGGGACATGAAGAGCCGCACCGCCCTGGAAAACTACGCGAAAAAGCACGGTATTCCGGTACCGACGAGCAAAAAGTTCCCATGGAGTTCGGACCGTAATCTGCTGCACATCTCCTTTGAGGGGGATGTTCTGGAAAATCCCTGGGCCGAAGCGCCGGAAGAAATGTACGTGCTGACGGTGCGCCCCGAGGACGCTCCCGACCAGCCGGAGTTCGTTGAGATCGAATTCGAAAAAGGGGATGCTGTCGCCGTCAACGGTGAAAAAATGTCACCGGGACAGGTCATGGACAAGCTCAACGCCCTCGGCGGCAAGCATGGCATCGGTCGGGTGGATCTGATGGAAAATCGCTTCGTCGGCATGAAGAGCCGCGGCGTTTATGAGACCCCAGGCGGCACCATTCTCGAAGAGGCCCACCGCGCCGTCGAATCCATCACCATGGACCGCGAGGTCATGCACCTGCGCGACTCTCTGGTGCCACGCTACGCGGAAATGATCTACAACGGTTTCTGGTTCGCGCCGGAGCGTCTGGCCCTGCAGGCTCTTATCGATGAAACCCAGAAAACCGTCAACGGCAAGGCACGTATCAAGCTGTACAAGGGCCATTGCCGGGTGGTCGGCCGCGATTCGGCCACAGACAGCCTGTTCAACGTCGATTTCGCCACCTTTGAAGCAGACGATGTGTACAATCAGGCCGACGCCGAGGGGTTCATCAAGCTCAACGCTCTGCGCCTGCGCATCGCTGCCATTCAGCGGGCGAAGAAATAAGGCCAACTATCCTCATTATTAGCCGGAGTTCGGGACTCCCATGACAAGGGCGTCAAGTCACCTGGATGGCGACTTTCGAGCGGCCAGGGATGGCGTAAAGCGTCCCCTGGAATGGGAGTTTCGAGATCCGGCAGCCCCGAAAGCAATGTGCGAGAGTGGGATCTCGTGTACGACACCAAGCCAAAAAACCGTTCTTACGGAGTGAAAATGAGCAACCCCCTATTACGCAGCCGCTTCAACCAGCCCACCGACACCTTTGTCGAGGAATTTACCGCCTCCATCAGCTTTGACCAGCGCCTCTACCGCTACGACATTGAGGGCTCCAAAGCCCACGCCGAAATGCTCGGACGGCAGGGCATCATCGCCGTCGATGAAGCGGTGCAGATCATCGCCGGCCTTGATGCCATTCTGGCCGATATCGAAGCGGGCAAGGTGGAATTTTCCGTGGCCCTGGAAGATATCCACATGAATATCGAGGCGCGGCTGATCGAGGGTATCGGCCCTGTTGGCGGCAAACTGCATACCGGGCGCAGCCGCAACGATCAGGTGGCCCTCGATATCCGCCTCTATCTGCGTGACGAGATCGACGCCGTCCGTGACTATCTGACGCGACTTGAGCAGGCCCTCATTGCCCAGGCCCAGGACAACCTCGACGTCATCATGCCCGGCTATACCCACCTGCAGACGGCCCAGCCGGTCCTCTACAGTCATCACATGCTGGCTTACCGGGAGATGATCGCTCGTGATATCAGCCGCCTTGACGATCTGCGCAAGCGCTTCAACGTCATGCCCCTGGGCGCGGGGGCTCTGGCCGGCACCACCTTCCCCATCGACCGTGAATGGGTGGCGGCCAAACTCGGCTTTGACGGCGTCACCCGCAACAGCCTCGACACCGTGTCCGATCGTGATTTCGCCATCGAATTCTGCGCCTTTGCCGGCATTGTGATGATGCACCTGTCGCGCCTGTCGGAAGAGCTGATCCTCTGGTCGAGTGCCGACTTCCAGTTTGTCGAGCTGTCCGACGCCTTCTGCACCGGCAGCTCCATCATGCCGCAGAAGAAAAACCCCGACGTGCCGGAGCTGGTGCGCGGCAAGACCGGGCGCGTTTACGGCAACCTCATGGCGCTGCTGACCCTGATGAAATCCCTGCCCCTGGCCTACAACAAGGACATGCAGGAGGACAAGGAACCCCTCTTCGACACCATCGACACGGTCAAGGGCAGCCTGAAGATCTTTGCCGAGATGATCGCGCAGATGAAGGTTAAGCCCGATACCATGCGCATCGCCGCCGCCCGTGGCTTTTCCACGGCTACCGATGTCGCCGACTACTGCGTACGCAAGGGGCTGCCCTTTCGCCAGGCCCACGAGGTCGTCGGCAAGACCGTGCGCTACTGTGTCGAAACAGGCAAGGACATCCCCGAGCTGACCCTCGAGGAATTTCGCAATTTCTCCGAACTGATTGACGAGGACATCTACGACTTCGTCACCCTGGAGTCCTCGGTCAACGCCCGCAAAGCCACCGGTGGCACGGCGCGCGAGGCGGTTCAGCGGGAGCTGGCACGCCTTGCGTCTTCAAAATAAAGGAGAGCCCGAGATGCACCTCAGATGGATTTTCATTCTGATCATGGCAGCCTTGCTGCTTGGCGCCTGCGGCAGGAAAGGTCCGGTCAAACCAAAACCGGCGACCTCCCAGAATCTTCTGATCCAGACCTCTACTGAGCCTGAATTGCCAGCCTAACAATTTGTTTTTTCATCACTTTTAATCTTCCCTGCAGGGCGCTCCGCTTTACTTTAACGTTAACTTGTGTTATAAGTCAGCGCGTTTTTAATTTTTTATCTGGAGGATATTATGTTTCACGGATCCATGACCGCGATCATCACCCCCTTTGACGACCGGGGGCATTTCGATGAAGACAGCTATCGCCAGCTCATAGAATTTCAGATCGAAAACGGCACCGATGTCATTGTTCCCTGCGGGACGACGGGTGAATCAGCCACCCTCAATTATGACGAGCACAACCAGGTCATCAAGGCCTGTATCGATCAGGTCAACAAGCGGATACCCGTCATTGCCGGAACCGGTTCCAACGCAACCGCCGAAGCGATAGAAATTTCCCGCCATGCCAAAGAGCTGGGCGCCGACGGCCTGCTGCTGGTCGCTCCCTACTACAACAAGCCCTCTCAGGAGGGGATCTATCAGCATTACAAGGCCCTGGCCGAACAGGTCGCCCTGCCGCAGATCCTCTACAATGTCCCCGGACGTACCGGCATGAACATGACGGCGGCCACCACCATCCGCCTGGCGGAATTCAGCAACATCGTCGCTATCAAGGAAGCCTCCGGTGACATAACCCAGGCCAGCGAGATCATTGCCAAAGCCGGAGATAAAATCGATGTCCTCTCCGGTGACGATTTTCTCGCCCTGCCCCTGATGTCTTGTGGCGCCAAAGGGGTGATCTCTGTATCGGCCAATATCATCCCCAGACAGGTCAAGGACATGGTCGTTGCCGTCAGCGAAAACCGCTGGGCCGATGCCACCAGAATGCACCTGCAACTCCTCGACGTGCATCAGGCCATGTTCATTGAAGCCAATCCGGTGCCCGTCAAAACCGCTGCATCCCTCATGGGCAAGTGCCGCGCTGATGTCCGTTTGCCGTTGGTCGCCCTGCAACCGGACAGTCTGGCAACATTGCGGCAGGTGCTGACCAGGCATGGCCTGATTTGAGCAGCAAACAGTTAATCGCTACCCAAGGATCATCTTTATGAACATTGCTATTATTGGGGCCGCCGGACGTATGGGGGTTCGCCTGGTCAACGCCGTGCACGAAACCGAAGGACTGACCCTGACCGGCGCTGTCGAACAAGCAAACCATCCGCAACTGGGGATGGATGCCGGGCTGATCGCCGGTTGCGGCGATTTGAAGGTTCCCTTGTCCGACAATCTGGACAGCGCCATGGAACAGGCCGACGCCCTCATCGACTTCACCTTTCCTGAAGTGACCCTGGCCAACCTGGCGGTCTGTGCCCGCCACGGCAAGATGCTCGTCAGTGGCTCCACCGGCTTTACCCCTGAACAAAAGCAACAGGTAGCCGACTTCGCCCGATCCATTCCGGTGGTTCTGGCTCCCAACATGAGTGTCGGCGTCAATGCCTGTTTCAAGCTGCTGACCGAAGCGGCAAAAATCCTCGGTGATGACTTCGATGTTGAAATCGTCGAGCTGCACCACAACAAGAAGAAAGACTCCCCCTCCGGCACCGCCGTGCGCATGGGCGAAGTTGTCGCCGACACCCTGGGTCGCGACTACAACCAGGTCGCCAACTATCATCGGGAAGGAATGTGCGGCGCCCGCAGCCACGATGAAATCGGCATGCAGACGGTGCGTGGCGGCGATATCGTCGGCGAACACACCGTCTACTTCATCGGCATGGGAGAGCGCATCGAAATCAGCCATCGCGCCATGAGCCGCGACATGTTCGCCCGTGGCGCCGCCCGCGCCTGCCTGTGGCTCAAGGACCAGCCGGCGGGCCTGTACGACATGCAGGATGTGCTGGGACTGCGCTAGGAACTGAACCTCATTTTTCCAAGGAGAAATCAACGAAAATGGCACACATCAACGATAACTATCTTAAACTCAAAGCCGGCTACCTGTTTCCTGAAATCGGTCGCCGCGTTAATGAATTCACCAAAGCCAATCCCGATGCCAGGGTCATCCGCCTCGGCATCGGCGATGTCACCCGCCCCCTGGCCCCGGCGGTGCTGAAGGCTTTTCATCAGGCCATTGATGACCTGGGCACCACGGAAAACTTTGCCGGCTATGGTCCGGAGCAGGGCTACCGCTGGCTGTCCGAGGCCATCATTGAAAAAAGCTACAAGCCCCTGGGGGTTGACCTGAAACCGGAAGAGCTGTTCATCTCCGACGGGTCCAAGTGCGACTGTGCCAATATCCTCGATATCTTTGCCCTGGACAATGTCGTCGCCATCGGCGACCCGGTCTATCCCGTTTACAACGACACCAACGTCATGGTTGGACGCACCGGCGAGGCGGACGAAAAAGGCCACTACAAGGGGATCGTCTACATGCCCTTTACCGCCGACAACAATTTTGTCCCCGATCTGCCCAAAGAGAAGGTCGACATTATCTATCTGTGTTTTCCCAACAACCCCACCGGCACCGTGGCCACCAGGGACGAGCTGAAAAAATGGGTTGACTACGCGCTGGCCAATGATGCTGTTATCTTCTTCGATGCCGCCTATGAGGCCTTCATTACCACCCCGGGCATCCCCCACTCCATCTATGAGATTGACGGTGCGAAAAAATGCGCCATCGAGTTCCGCTCTTTTTCCAAAACCGCCGGCTTTACCGGCGTGCGCTGCGGCCTGGTGGTAGTGCCCGAGGAGTTGACGGGAGCGACCACTGCCGGCGAGCGCTACAGCCTCAACAAGCTGTGGCAGCGCCGCGTCACCACCAAGTTCAACGGCGCCTCCTATCCGGTCCAGCGGGCAGCGGCGGCTGTCTATTCCGATGAAGGGTGGCAGCAGACCAAAGAAATCATCGACTACTACATGGAGAACGCCCGCATCATCCGCGAAGGGCTCAAGGAAGCCGGCATTACCTGCTATGGCGGTGTCGACTCCCCCTACATCTGGCTGAAAACACCGGCCGGGCTGAGCAGCTGGGATTTCTTCGACAAACTGCTCACCGAATGCCATGTGGTCGGCACCCCCGGCAGCGGTTTCGGCCCCAGTGGCGAAGGTTATTTCCGCCTGTCCGCCTTCGGCAGCCGCGAAAACGTGGAAGCAGCCGTTGAGCGCATTCGCAACACCTGGGGGAAAAAGTAGGATTTCGTTGCGCGTACCGTTGACAAGGCACCATCAACCTCCACCAACCAAAAGGAGATTCCATCATGCATGAGAAAAGTATCGTTCTGTTGAACAAGGCCATTGCTGAAGAGATCACCGCATTGCACCAGTACATGTATTTCCACTTCCATTGCGATGATCAGGGTTATGACCTGCTGGCCGGTCTGTTCAAAAAAACGGCCATCGAAGAGATGATCCACGTTGAAGACCTGGCAGAGCGGGTGTTGTTCCTTGGCGGCGAGGTCGAAATGAAGGCCTCTCAGGATGTCAAGAAGGTGACCGACGTAGAAGAGATGCTGCAGATGGCCAAGGGCATGGAAGAACAGAGCGCCATGGATTACAACCGCTGGGCCAACGAGTGCAGTGAACATGCTGACTCCGTCTCCAAAAAGCTGTTCGAGCAGCTGGTCGTTGACGAAGAACGCCACTATGACCAGTATGATGATGAGATTGAAAACATCAAGCGTTTCGGCAAGGAGTATCTGGCCCTGCAGTCCATCGAGCGCAGCAAGGGCCGCCAGAGCGCCGGTGGCGAGGCCTGACCTTTCCGCCTGATTCTCTTTGTTTTCACCCCGGGCACTGTCAAACGACAGTGCCTTTTTTTATCTTCACCCTGTTTTGTGGTTTGAAAAGCCGCCAGATGCTGATTTTCCCCACTCCTGTTTTGTGTTATATGAAAAACATTCGTAACTATTCAGCTCAATTTGCGGGCACAGGATCAGGGATTTCATGCAAGGGGCGTCTGGCGCCATGGATGGCGATGGTCGAACGGCCAGGACGGCGAAAAGTGTCCCCTGGAATGGGAACCCTGATCCTGTGCTGAACAGAGACAATCATTCAATGACTAAGGTCGCCACCCGGAAGTCCCTCTCATCGTAAGGACAAGCAACATCATGACCCCATCAAGCCAACACACTGAGCCTGAAATCGACATCCGCGAAATGACCATTGACGACATGGCCGCCGTATTTCACCTGGGGGAGACCCTGTTCACCTCGGATTTCTCGCCGAGCATGTACCGGACCTGGGACGAGTACGAGATCACCACCCTGTTCAATTCCGACAATGAGCTCTGCCTGGTCGCTGAATGCGGTGAGGAGATTGTCGGTTTTGCCCTCGGCACCACCGTCGAAAAAAATCATTCCGCCTGGAAATACGGCTACCTGGTCTGGATCGGCATCCGGCCGGGCCTGCAGCACGGCGGCACCGGTCAGAAACTGTTCAATGAACTCAAAGGGCGCATGGTTGATCAGGGCGTGCGGATGATCATCATTGATACCGATGCCGACAATGAGAACGGCATCCGCTTCTTTCAGAAGTTAGGATTCGGCAATATTCAGGAGCACGTTTATATGACCCTGAATCTGTCGCGGCCACGCAAAAAGAAAAAAAGAGGATCCTCATGAACACCCGTCTCGAAAAAGTCTGGCGTGCCATTGATCCGGTGCGTCTGAAAACGACCCTTATCGACATGATCGATATCTATTCCCCCTCCGGCAAGGAAGAGGATATTCAGCTGTATCTGGAGGAAAAGATCGCTGCCGCCGGCACCTGCATAAAGCGGCAGATTGTCGACGAGGAAGAACGCTTCAACCTCATTGCCACCATGGGCCCGGACAAGCCCGACCTGTATCTGGTCGGCCATGTCGACACGGTTCCCGCCTGGGATATTGATGAATACACCGCCGTTGAAGAATGGGGAATTGTCCGCGGCCTGGGCAGCGCCGACATGAAGGGGGGCTGTGCCGCCATGGTGGAAGCCTGGCTGGCTCTGGCCACCCTGCCGGAAGAGGAACGACCATCCCTGGGTTTGCTGCTGGTGGTTGGTGAGGAGGAAAACGGTGACGGCAGCGTCCGCTTTCTTGAAGACTGCTGTCCGCAATCAGTAATCATCGGCGAGCCCACCTCCCTGCTGCCGGCTTTCAGTCATTACGGCTACATGGAGGTGGCCCTGGTGACCCAGGGGCGCCGCATTCACTCGTCCCTGCCGGAGCTCGGCCATAACGCCATCGAATCGATGCTGCGCGTGCTGCTGCAGATCGAACGCTCACCTGCATTTAAACAGCAGGCTGCCAAACTGGTCTACTCCATCCGCGAGATGAGCTCTTCGCGGGCGGGGTTTGTGGTTCCGGATCGCTGTGAAGCCCTGATCGACATCCACCTCTCCCCCGACATCAGCCCGGGAACCATTCGCACCGCGGTGGAAAAGGCCCTGGAGCAGGCCCGGAACGGGATCAAAGGGCTGGACCTCGAAGCGAGTTATGATTTTGAGGCGGAAGGCTATCAGCTCAACCCCCACGCCACAACCATCGACATTCTCGAAGAGGTCTATCCACGGCTTAATCTGCCGCTGAACTTCGTCCCCTTCCGCTCCCACTCCGACGGCAATCTCTTTTACCGGGCCGGCAGTCGCCCCCTGATCCTCGGGCCCGGATCCCTGGAAACTGCTCACACCGCCGAAGAGCAGACCAGCCTCAGCGAAGTCGAAGCCGCAGCCCGTATTTACGCTGCCCTGGCTCTGGGGGGAGTGAAGTAGGCCCCTAAGCGCTGGCGGCAAGTCCGGCTACTGGAGGCTGGTCAGAATCTGGCGGACATTGTCCTTGAGCCGGTCCGATGGCGTCACGACAATCTCTCGCTCAGCGATTCTGGTCTGATAACGGGTCACGTCATCGTACTTCTTGTAGGCCTCGCGCAGTTCATCCGAGACCTTGTTTAGCTGCTGCTGTGATACATTGTTCTCAGCCATCACCGACTTGAAGCTTTTGATCTGATCATCCTCAATCCAGGCAACTCCAAAACGCTTGGGCGGCTTGCCGATAAACACATAAGCCGACGCCTCACCGGGAACGACCTCCATCGGCTCACTTACCTCACCGGCCAGTTCCTCCAGATTGGCACGGATGGCTTCAAGCTGCTGCGCGGCCGCCAGATCCGGCGGCAATTGCGGGTAATCCGGAGTTCCACCCAAAATTTTTGACAACAATCCCATGACATCCTCCTTTCTTTAGAACGATGGTTTACCCACACCCTAACAAAGGAGGAGGAAAAATCAACCCCCTGAAAGCCACGAAATTATCTTTATAAAACAAACCATTAAACGATTTTATCAGACGACTTGCAGATACTCTCCCCGATTGATCTGATCGACCTGCTCGTTGATGGTCCAGAAATCGTACAGATAACCGACCAGAAACAAGCCCCCGGTAAAGAACCAGATGATGCCGGTGATCCACTTGCCGAGATAAAAGCGGTGGATGCCGAAAATCCCGAGAAAGGTCAGCAGCAGCCAGGTAATGGTGTAATCCTTGGCGCCGGCACTGTAACGCTGATCAGCCTCCCGATCCATCCCCGGAATCAGAAACAGATCGATAATCCAGCCGACGAACAACAGCCCCAGAGTGAAAAACCAGATGGTGCCGGTGATGGGTCGCCCGTAGTAAAAGCGGTGAGCTCCCATGAAGCCGAAAATCCAGATGATATAGCCGATGATAACGGAATGGGTCGTTCTGAAGATCATACTTTACCTCTTGACACGAAATCCTGATTTTTCCAGTGCTGCCGCCAGATCGGTCTGCCTGTTCTGGTTTTTGCCCTGTTTTTTCCGAGGGGCTGACGTTGTTGACGCTGGTGGTGCGGACTTTTGATTCTCCCGCTTGTCCTTGTCGTCGCTGCTGCTGCGCATGGACAGGGAAATACGTTTACGCTGGGCGTCGACCTCAAGCACCCGCACCTGCACCTGCTGGCCGACCTTGACGACATCTCCCGGATCCTTGACAAAGCGATCCGCGAGCTGGCTGATGTGCACCAGGCCGTCCTGATGCACGCCGATATCGACAAAGGCACCGAAGGCGGCAACATTGGTGACAATACCGTTGAGGATCATCCCTGCGGCAAGATCAGCGATCTCCATGACATCATCACGAAAACCGGTGGCGACAAAGGCCTCCCGCGGATCACGTCCGGGCTTTTTCAGCTCCTGCAGAATATCCTGCAACGTCGGCAGCCCGACATCTGTGCTGATATAGGGCTTGAGATCGATTTTTTCCAACCGTTGCGGGGTGCCGATCAGCTGCGGCACTGCGACCCCCAGGTCACCGGCCATCTGCTCTACCAGGGCGTAGCGTTCCGGGTGGACAGCAGTGTTGTCGAGGGGCTGGTCGCCACCCCGAATGCGCAAAAAACCCGCCGCCTGCTCATAGGCTTTCGGCCCGAAACGCGGCACCTTGAGCAATTGCGCCCGCCGTAAAAACGCTCCCTGTTCATCACGAAAACGGACAATGCCCCTGGCCAGCGACTCGCTGATACCGGAGACAAAACCCAGCAGCGCCCAGCTGGCGGTGTTCAGATCAACGCCGACATAGTTGACACAGGATTCCACCACCTGGTCCAGGGCCTTCTTCAGTTGCGGCTGGTTGACATCGTGCTGATACTGGCCGACGCCGATATGCTTGGCGTCAACCTTGACCAGCTCTGCCAGGGGGTCCTGCAAGCGCCGGGCAATAGAGATGGCGCCGCGCACGGTCAGGTCGAGGTCGGGGAATTCCTCACGGGCGATGTCAGACGCCGAATAGATACTGGCCCCCGCTTCGCTGACCATCACCACCGGCAGCTTTTGGCCCGTCTCCTTCAGGCAGTGGCGGACAAACTGCTCCATTTCGCGACCGGCAGTGCCGTTACCGATGGCGATCATCTCCACGGCGTAGGCCTGAAGCAGGTGCAGCAGCTCCCGCCGGGCGGCATCAACCCGCCCCCCGCCGGTATGTGGGTAAATGGTGACATGATCGAGGAAACGCCCGGTCGCATCCACCACGGCCAGCTTGGAACCGGTGCGCAGGCCGGGGTCGACACCAAGCACCACCTTGCCCCCCGCCGGCGGTGCCAGTAGCAGATGCCGCAGGTTCTCCGCGAATACCCGTATCGCTTCCTCGTCGGCCGCCTGCTTGGTCTTCAGGCGCAGCTCAACCTCGATGGACGGCGCGATCAGGCGCTGATAGGCATCGGCGACGACCGCCTCAAGCCAGTCACGGCATGGCGTCTGCTCCGGCAGTAACAGCCTGGCCAGACGAGGTAAAATCTCCTGCTCCGGCGCTTCGATATGCAGCCGCAGCACCTCCTCCTTCTCCCCCCGACGCATGGCCAGCATACGGTGCGACGGAATCTGTTTCAGCGGCTCACGAAAATCGTAGTACATCTCGTATTTGCTCACCGCCGTTTCTTTGCCACGCACCGGCGCCGAACAGAAGACCCCCTGTTCCCAGGTCAGCTCACGCACCAGCGACCGGGCCTGAGCCGTATCGGCAAACTCCTCAGCGAGGATGTAAGCCGCACCCTGCAGAGCTGCTTCGGCGCTCTCAACGCCCTGATCCGGGGCGACAAAAGGCATGGCCAGAGTCGACAGGTCAAGGCTGGAGCCGGCTGCCGTCATGATCTTCCGGGCCAGGGGCTCCAGCCCCTGCTCCCGGGCCAGAGTCGCCTTGGTGCGCCGTTTCGGCTTATAGGGCAGATAAAGGTCTTCAAGCTCGGCCTTCTGACGGCAGACGAGGATCTTCTGTTCCAGTTCGGCGGTCAGCTTCCCCTGATCGGCAATCGACTTGAGAATCGTCGTCCGGCGTTCATCCAGCTCCTTGAAATAAGCAAGGCGCTCTTCCACCAGACGGATCTGCACCTCGTCCAGTTCCCCCGTTGCCTCCTTGCGGTAGCGGGCGATAAAAGGTACCGTCGCTCCCTCTTCCAGCAGAGCTATGGTCGCTGCAAGCCGCTGCGGCGGCAATCCCGTTTCTTCCTGCAGCAGCACGATAAAATCGGTCACTGGCTGTTTAGTCATGACATTCCTGAAATGTTCACGGTTAACAAAAGAAAAACAGACCAGCGGCATACAGAATCATGCGACTGGTCCGAATGTTGGCTCAAACACAACAAAAACGACAAACAGTCAGCGGCTGGTCCGGGGCTGATTCCACACCTGAAATGCCATCCCTTCATCGTCAATGAAGGTCGCCTCGTAGCCAAAGGTATAGGCCACCGCCCCTTTGATATCGGCAAAGCTTACGGCAAAGGGATGGCTGGTGTGCACCGTGCTGCCGGGGAAAAGACCGGAAACGGTCTGATAGGCCACCACCCGGTTATCTGTATCAAGAAGAAACACTCTGAGGGTCAGGCGCCCGGCACGGACGTACATCATCTGGACATGATCAGCGTAACGCATCACCCCGGTCAAGCGCCCCCCCTGTTGCTGCTGCTCAAAATGACTGTCAATCACCAGGTACAGATCCTGCCAGGTCTGCGTTTTATCGGCCTGCGCAAAAGGCACGACCGGGCCGGACTCTGCCTCAGCTCCCAGATAATGCCCGGTGGTTGTCTGGCAACCCACCAACAGAAAAACATAAAGAGAGAGCAAACATCCTGTCAATAGTCGCAGACGGCTCATATCCAGCTCCTTTCAGCGGCCTGACCGCTGAGACTGCCTTACTCGCTCCTAATCACCAAAGCGGATCGATAGGTTCTCTATATCGTTTATTCTCGCCTCGGCACCATGCCACGCCCAGAGCAGTTCCACGTACATATAGACATAATACTCATGTCCGGGGGTAGGCGTGAAGTCGAAGGTGCGATCGATGAGGTAGTCCCTGGTTCGCGTCTGATATTTGCCAAAAATATAGGCATCGGTGACCTGGTGATTCAGTATCTCATTTTTCTCCGTGCCATGGACTCGTTTGCCTGCGGTTTTGTCATAAACACCGGACACATAGATGGCCTTGGTGTCAACCACAAAACCATCTCCTTTACTGTATGTTCTTCCGTCACCGGTTTTGAGGGTGACGGAAGATTTCAGATCGACATGGATTCTTTTATTGCCCAGCTTGTCATTTTTTACGTAAGTGAAAGGAGCCATGATCTCCCGCTTACCTTCGCCACTGGAGTCATTACTAATGACAGCTCCACCAACAACCACCGTTTCAGGCCGATAATACAATCCCATGGGCCAGTCGTTGACATCGCCAATACGATTGACAAGCTTGAATTTGAATTCCTGCAGACCGGTCAGGGTGGAATCCTGTGTGTAGCGATTTCTGACCCGGTCTCCCAGCAGGACATAGCCATAGTTGCCAACAACGTCCGTATCAGAAGGCTGATATTGACTGTTGTAGGGCTGCACAACCGCAGTCTGATCGATGAGGTCAAAATCGGGACCGATACGTGCTGTCCATTGATCCGACAAAAGTTGACCAACGGGGTAGCTTGCCCCTTGCGCCGCCACGACGACGGAATAGGTGCCGGGGAGAAGGTTGTCAAAGGCAAAGGTGTAGACCTGATAGGCCGTTTCCGCCTTCAGTTTGAGAGCCTTGTCCCCCGGCGTGTCGGCGTATCGGTAGTCATAGGTTGGGCCGTCCATCTCGACAGGCGCGTCGACACGGGCCCTGTAGGGATACCGACGATCGCTGTCGTTACTGCTGTATGCCAGGATCTCAAAACCACCGGGATAAAGATCGGCCGTAGTCACAAAGGCACCAAAAAGTCCATTGACAGGTTCGCCGGAGATGCCACGGCGCATGAATTCCGCTTTTTTCAGAACATCACCGGCCCTGTCCGGGAAAAACTTTCCATCTGTCCGATAGGGACGTAGCTCGTTCACCAGCAACTGGAAGACATTGTGGCTGAAGGTTGTCCTGTTGGTTCCGGCACTTTGCGTTCCCACCTGAGTGGTGAGGTTTGTAGCGGTTTTCTGAGCGCGACTGATCGTTGCAGCGGATGTTGCTTCGGAAAACTCCAGAAACAGGGAAAGGGCCAGATGCTGGCTTTGGTACAGGTTAAGATAGAGATTCTCCAGCAGCTGGTATTTGTCCACGAAGGGATCACTGGTGTATTTCAGATAATGCGCAAGATTATTGAAAATCGGCGCTGTTGCCGATGAGATGACGGAATGTATCTTATCCAGATGAAACCCCATGTTTTCATCTGAATAGATCACCTGATCATGGGCGGCAGCAAGCATCCTGCCGTCCTCGCTGTCAATGCCAGCAGAGAATTTTTCCGCCGCTCCCTGAATCTTGAGGATATTGTCTGTTGGGTAAAGCAGGCTGACCCGGGTCAGGTTAGCCTCCTGCTCAACCTTGCCCTCGACGCGATTGATGGCTTTGTTCAAGTCCTCTGTCGAACGATCGATCTGAACCGTCATGTCATCAAGCTGGGTTTTGACTTCAACCAGTTGCGCCTCAATCGCCTTGAGACGTTCCGTATAATCGTCAAACCCCGCCTGTTTCAAGGCAAAGGAAAAAACAGGGGGGGCCAGGGTTTTGACTCCGGGAAGATCGGCCACTGCCGTACCAAACGCTGCCACTTTACCAACAAATTCGCCGAAACCTCCCTCATTTGCCGGGGGGGGTGGCACCTCATCTCCGTCCATACACAAGACGCCCCGCCTGTCCTCGCGACTGCTTTGACCGGTCACGGCGGTTGCTGGACGGGCAAACATGGCCTCTTCGTCATCCAGGGCGATATCCGTCCAGTAATCCTGATGTTTCAGTTGTCGGTCGAGCCATCCTCCGTCACGATACATGTCCGCCAGGGCATTCAATTCCCACAAAGACGGGAGCCGCAAGCCGTAAAATTCACATAAATATTGCGCGTCATCATAGCTTTTTTCCGTACCCGACTGCATGACAGCAGAGGTTTCTGTGGCCTCAAGCACAATGGGCTCTTCCAAAGATCTGAGTTCCGGACCATCTGAACCATCACCGCATCCCCCGAGGAGAAAGACTGCCGAAACTACCAACATGAACAACAGATATCCGACATTCTTCAGTAACTGGCGAAACATCATGGCAGTCCTCCTTTAGCATAATAATGACATAGACTGTTGTGGGCATGGTCAAGGCAAAATTGCCACTTCAGGGCTTTACAAAAACAACGACGCCAGGTCCACCTTTTCCCAATCTGAAAACTCAACTCCCCGCAGCCAGATGGTTCTGGTTTCAGGTTGAGCGATCACCTGAAAAACCGTGCCGGCGTGCACGGCGCCGCCCTCTTCGACAGGGACATCCATCAGCCTTTTCATCCCCTCTACATCGAGGTGCCCCTTATATTCCGGGGAATCAGCCAGCTGGTAGAGATTTGCAAGTCGTGGATCCTGTTCAACTGGTGGAGGCGGAGTGATGTATGCTTCCCAGGCCAGCGGGTAGGGTGGGACGAAGCTGTTATAGGCGGCAAGGACACCTTCGTTTTTGCCATCGACGCGCCGACAGTCAAAAGTGGCTCTTTCCACAGATACAGCCCTGCTACTATCGGCAATCTGGATGATATAGGCCAGATCTGCCGGTGTGGCGCAGAGGGTCGTGTAGGCATCGTCGAGGGTGGCACTGGCCGTCAGAACCCGCAGCAGCACGGATGAACTATCCTCTGCAATCTCGTTGAAACCGGGGTCGGATTGCTCTCCATTGTTCAGCTCAATAAAGAGACCTTTTTCGTTCATCCCCGTTTCAAGGTACAGATTACCGATGGGATGAATATTGGCCACGGCCAGACCCGTATCGGGATGAAGGACAACAATCCCCAGATACGTCATGTATTGCTTCATTGAGGCGCGATCAATATCCCAGTTCCTGCCGATGACCAGACGCCCGTCCGGTGTGTACGAACCCCAGGCAGCCAGGGCACTGCAGGCCGAGGGTGGCGCGCCGCCGAGCACGGCCTGGGTCAGCAACATCATACTGGCGTTGGCCAGCATCACCTCATCTGCGCTTAATCCGGACGTTTCCCCGATACCGGCCATCAACTCCGTTATTTCTGTTGCGTAATATGAGGCAAAATCCCTGGCCAGTTCGACCTGCTGTGGATAGGGGATACCGCGCTGAGCTATGTCATCTGTGATTTCATCGAGGAACCGGCGCAATTCACCACGCAGCAGATAACCATACTGGCGGCCCATGGCATGCCAGTCGCCTTTCAGGTTCAAGACAGGATACAGCTGGTTGGGCGACAGATAATAATCTCCCCCCTCGAATGAGTCGATGAGGACAAGACCCTGGTCAGGTTGCCTATCCCGATCACTGTCCGAGCATCCTGTCATGAGCAGGATACAGAACATCAGCAAAAGACCAAGCAAAACACTTTGCCGACACTCGCGATAACAGGACAAGACCATAGGATATCCTCCCGCCCGGCATCCGGCCGCCATAACTGTCGGTTGTAGGGGCAGACATGTGACGTAATCTGAAACTGAGTCAATTCCCGGGCAAGAAGCCGGTCTACGGCGCCAGCGCCGCCGACTGGAAATTAAAGTGGAGCAGTTTGTAGTCCGGCGCATCAC
>CALFFB010000196.1 GCA_937958075.1 uncultured Geobacteraceae bacterium
TGTTGATTGCAGCCTTCTTCAGTGAAAACGAGGCCCAGATCATGTTCATGATCACCCTGTTCGCCTGGATGATGGCGCTGCTGGTGTCCTGGGTTTTGCGTTCGACCCTGATCAGGGGGGAGCCGACCCCTTTCGTCATGGAGCTGCCTCCTTATCGCGTGCCGACCCTGCAGGGTGTTCTGATTCATACCTGGGAGCGGGTCTGGCAATACATCCGGAAGGCGGGAACCGTTATTCTGGCCGTGTCTATTCTGCTCTGGGCGGCGATGACCTTTCCCGGCCTGCCGGATGAGGCTGTCGATGGGTTTGCGCTGGAGCGCGAGACGGTGATGGATGCTGTGCTTGACGAGGAAGTACGTGCGCTGCAGATTGTCGAGATTGACAATCGTGAAGCCCAGGCGGCCTTGAGGTATTCCCTGGCCGGCCGGATCGGCAGCCTCTTTGAGCCGATCAGCCAGTGGGCCGGATTTGACTGGCGCACCAATATCGCCCTGGTCGGAGGTTTTGCCGCCAAAGAGGTGGTCGTATCAACCCTCGGCACGGCCTACTCCCTGGGTGAAGTCGATCCTGAGGAAACCGGCTCACTGAGCAGTCAGATTGCTGCTGATCCAAACTGGAGCCGAGCCACGGCCCTGTCCTTGATCGTCTTTGTGTTGATCTATGCTCCCTGCTTTGTCACCGTTGTCGCTATGGCCAGGGAATCATCCTGGCGTTGGGCGATTTTTTCTACCCTGTTTAATACAGCCCTGGGTTTTGCTCTTGCGGCTCTGGTGTTCCAGCTGAGCAGTCGCTTGCTGATTTAAGTTCAGGATGGAGCTGAATAGTTTAAGGAGATTTCAACATGTTAGGTTTTGATGCTCTGATTGTACTGGTTATCGTGGTCGCAGCGGCTGCTTATCTCTACCGGCAATTTTCAGCGGCTAAAAAAGGTTCCGGCTGCAGTTGTGCAAACGCAGGAGATTGCTGCCAGAAAAACCCAAGATAACGCAGTTTTGTTTTTTGCGGTGCCATGTTTGGCTGGCAGTGATCAGGTTGCTGGTGCCTGCTGTTGCGAAAAAAATGATAATGGGCTCGCACCGAAAACCTTTGCAACAATAGTCTCTTTGTTGTAATTTGAAAGTGATAATCAGATTGCATTGTCTTTAAATGGCAATGCTGTTGAAGCGGCCCTGTTGATTGCTGTAAGGGATACAGGCGTAACTGTAGGGACTCAACGAAAATGAATATCAAGAACGATCAGGGGTCCGCCATGGATTCTGCGTGTCCAGCGGCAGTGAGCGGTTCCCGGTCCGGATCATGCTGCCCCCGTGCAGGGCTTTCGCAGCGGGAATTAACCTGGGTGGATCTGGTTAACCGTTATCCGTCACCACGCGAATGCCTTGCCGCTTTTGTCGTCAGCAGTGCCGCCGAGGTGATTGCCGGAGTCAAGCCTGCCAATCTGATTCGTATCATCAGGCGTACCCTGCCCTGTGGTCGTTGTCTGCACCACCTCTGGCATGAATACAGTGAGGAAGTGTTAAAGGATGCCTCTATTCGGGTGATTACCCTGCGCTCAGACAGGGATGGGGTATCCTTGCTGTTTTACCACCCCGGGTTGCTGGCCAAGCGCCTTGCGAGTCGGACGATGCAATCTTTTCTCGCAGGGTGCGGTTATCCGAAACCCTTGGTCCTGGATACAGCGCTGGCGCATTTGCAGCAGGTTTGTCAGGTGGAAGATTCCCCCGATGAGATCGGCATGTTTCTCGGCTATCCGCTGAAGGATGTCAGAGGTTTTATCGCCGGCAAGAGTCGCCCCTGGCAGGGACGCTGCCTGTGGCGGGTTTACGGACCGCCGCAGCGCAGTTTGCGGCTCTATCAGCGTTTCAGCGTGGAACGTCAGGCGATCAATCAGCGTATGGTGGCGGGCAATGCCCCTATAGCGTTGCTTGCTTCATGAAAACCTGTGTTAATCAGCTGACATGTTTACGCCGTGCCCCCTTATTGGAGGGGCTGGATGATGATTTTTGTGGGCAGATCGGGGATGGGGCCCGCAGTCGAGACTACAAAAAGCGTCTGGGTCGAATTGACACGGAAGAGCTGTCCACCCGTCTGCATTTTGTCATGAACGGAGAAATGCATCTGTTGCGAACCTCACCTGATGGTCAGGAGTGTCTGATCGAGCGTTATCTGCCGGGCGATTTCTTTTGTCTGTCATCCCTGCTCAGTGGTCGCTGTTGCAACAGCTTTGTCATCAGTGCTGCCAGTTCCCAGGTGCTGTTCTGGTCGCAGGAATGGTTTCGTCGCCTGCTCCAGAGTGACGCCCGCTTCTACGGCAATCTGCTCAAACAGATGGCGCAACAGGTAGAGCAGGAGCGTCATCTGCGCACCCTGCAGCGATGCGCCCATATGGACAGCAAGCTGCTGGCCTATCTGCTGCATAAGGTGGACAGCGCCCATTGTTGTCTGCGCCAAAAAACTCTGGTGATCGATCTGCGCCCGGTCAGCCTGACAGCGCAGGAGCTGGGCATCGCCCGGGAGACCCTGTCGCGCAGCTTGCAGCGTCTGGGGCAGGTTGCAGGGATCAGCTATCGGCGTGGTCAGGTTCATCTGGACGATGTCCAGGTTCTTGAGCAGCTGCTGGAAAAGGCGGAGTGTGGGTGCCATCGTCCTTGACCGGCTTCCTGATAGAGAAAAATCCATGTAACTATTCAGCACAATTTGCGGGCACAGGATCAGGGTTTCCATGTAAGGGGC
>CALFFB010000197.1 GCA_937958075.1 uncultured Geobacteraceae bacterium
TGATGACAGGCTGGCTGACGGTTATGCTTGCGGTTGCCCTCGGTGGCTGGTGCGGCTGGCAACTTGGCAGTATCGGTGGCCTTATGGGGTCGTACTTCAGTGCTGTGGTGGGGAGTTCTGTCGGCCTTTACCTCGGGCGCAGGATTCAGCGTGCCCTCGATGGTGACTGACCGTGTCCCTCAGTGGCGGTCGAACCAGTCGTTATCATTCCGCAGAGGCCTGCTGTATCGGAGCAGATAACCGAGGTAGGTCGGGCAATCATCGTAATCATCGGAGCAGCAGCTGCGCCTGCGGGCTGCTTTGACCTTCCGGGGAAAATCGGATACCAGACACATGCCGGTACCGGCCTGAAACAGCGGGCAGAGGCCTTCATTTTTGCCGGCGATCCGTCTCCCTGATCCTGCAGAACCTGAACCTTTTGCTTCAATTCCTTGCACCTGCATCATCTCCACTCCCGTGTGTTGGGTTGATTTTTCCGGCAGTAGAGCTACTCAGCGTTAGGGAGGTGCGAGGGTTGCGTAAGGATTGGATGAAACAAGGGCGATCAGCATCAAAGATGATCGCCCTTGTTGTTTTTCACCACTCTTTTGTGCTCAGGGTTATTCCTGATCGTGGTAGCTGCGCCGAATCAGAAGCCCGATGCATCCGCCCAGCAGCAACAACAGAACCAGAGCGCCACCTGCCAGCTTGCGCTGCCCCATGGTGTCTTCCAATTCTGCAACGGCGGCTTTGGTCTGTTCCAGATCGCTATGGAACTGCGCTGTTTGCGCCCTGATCTTGTCTATGTCAACAGAATGAAACAGGCGCCTGAAATCATTCCGGGTCGCGAAGAGCTCATCCTCCAGTCGCGAGGTGTCGATACCGACCCGATACAGTGCGGCGATAGAGGTTTCCAGCTGGCTGAGCATGGTCTCTGTGGCGCTGATCTCCTCCTTGATCAGGGCCGGACGCTCATAGCTGTGGCAACGGCTGCAGCTGTCCTCGTTGATCAGATCGATGGTAGCCACCTGAACTGCGTGGTTGTCATGACAGGTGGCGCAATTGGGCCCGCCGAAGGCCAGCACCTGCCCGTGCAGGCTCTCGCGGTAATCCTCCTCGACTCCGACATGACAACGCCCGCAGAAGGCAGGGATGTCCTCATACTCTGGTACGCCGATAAAGCCACGCTCAGCCGTCATGGCCATGGCGTAATCCGTCGGATCGCCGCCATGACAGTCATGACAGGACGTCTGGTAGCGGGCATGAACGCTGGTCTGCCACTCGGCCACGGGGACCTCGCCCAAATCTCCAGGCAGGTCACCATGACATTCGATGCAAACGGTTGTGGTGGCGGCGAAGGACGGCTGCCCACTGAAGAGCAAGGCCGCGGCAAACAGAAAAAACAATAGTGTCGGATTTTTTTTCATGAGTAGTGCCCCCAAAGCGACAGGCCGAAAAACAGTAAAATGCCAAGCAGATAGAGGGTTACAAACAAGGGTCGCTTGCTCGGGCGACGCTCCAGCCCCCGGTCGAAGAAGGGCAGCATGGCCAGAAAGCCCATGGCCACCCCCTGGGACGCCAATCCGAGGAGCTCGCTGGGGAAGATCTTCAGGGTCTGATAGGCCCACAGGAAGTACCACTCGGGCTTGATATCCTGTGGTGTATTAAAGGGATCGGCAGGCTCCAGGGCGTCAGGCGGAATAAACAGCCAGGGCGCAAAGAAAGTCACACCGACCAGCAGGGCGAGGGCAAAAAACACCATGGATAGATCTTTGACGGTATAATTGGGATGGAAAGGTATACCACCGGGGTGTTCCTCGTGATGAAAGCTGCGCGGCACCTCTGTCGGCAGATAATCATCGCCAAAAGGCGGTTTGGAGATACCGATACGCCGCACACAGAACAGATGAAAACCGACCAGCCCGAAGAACACCAGCGGCAGCCCCATCACATGCAGGGCGAAAAAGCGCCCCAGGGTCGCCTCGTTAACCGTTGCCCCGCCGCGCATGAAGGCCACCAGCTGATCGCCGATAACGGGAATGGCGCCGGCGGCATCCGTGGCCACGGTGGTTGCCCAGAAGGAAAGCTGACTCCAGGGCAGCAGGTAGCCCGTCAGGCAAAAGACCAGGCCGACATTGAGCAGGATGAAGCCGGACAGCCAGGTGAGCTCACGCGGACGTTTATAGCTGCCCATAAACAACACCGAAAGCATATGCAGCAGAATAAACACGATAATCAGATTGGAACCGACAACATGCAGATAGCGGATAAGCCAGCCGTAAGGAACCTCATTCATAATGGCGGTCACGCTGGCAAAGGCCTTTTCCGTATCGGGAACGTAATAAACCAGCAGCAACAATCCGGTCAGGAACTGCAGGCCGAACAGCGCCAGTAGAACCGAGCCCATGGTATACCAGATATTGACGTTACGCGGCAGCAGGTAGCCACCCAGATTGCTGTGCAGCAGCTCGCGGACCCCAAGGCGTCGATCCAACCAGTCAACTGTTTCTTTCGCTAGATTCATCGCCATCTCCTTAGCCGATCAAAAGATCATCACCATCGAGGGTGACGGTATAGGAATCCAGGGCGCTCGGCGGTGGACCACTCAGCACCTGGCCGCTTGGGGAAAAACGCCCGGCATGGCAGGGGCAGAGAAAATCCTGGGAGTCATTCTGCCACTTGATAATACAGCCCAGGTGGGTGCAAACGGCGCTCAGGGCTATGAACTCGCCGGCTGCCGGCTGCACGACCACCGCCGGACGCCCCTGAAAGGCGAAAAAATGTGCGCCGCCAACAGCCACCAGACTGCGGGCGATACGCACCTGGCTGTCCTCATTGCCACGATCTATCGGGGAGAGAAAACGAAATACCGACCAGCCCAGAGCGCCGGCGGCAATGGCTCCGATACCCCCGAGGAGGAGGCCGAGAAAAGTTCTGCGTTCAGTCGAGGTTGCGGGAATCTCACTCATACGAGCTCCTCCGGTCATAGGGCGTCAATAGCAACGACAAAAAAGAGACACGCAGTCCGACAAGCAGGCTGCATAAAAAGACATGTCACGGATAATCCACCGCCAGCAAAATATCAGCTTTAGCCGGATCGGTAAAGACTGATACGCTCTGCGGCAATTCCAAACGAACGTAACCGGGCGCCCCCGCAGGCGGAGCACCCGGTTGCCCCGGCGGAAAACAACCCTGCGGCATCATCCAATATCTTTGTGATTTAGAACAGTTATATTGTTCTCGTGGAACAAAAAAGGGGCATGCGATGTCATTGACAGGGTGACTTTATTCCTGTTATAGCTATGCTCTTTCAGAAATATCCCTCTACCTACATCATATTGGAGCATCCTATCCATGGCGGACGCTAACCGCTCAATCCTGTTCTCCCGGGAGCGCATTGCTGCCGAAGTCGCACGCCTCGGTGAAGAGATATCCAGGGATTACGCCGGCCAGGAGGTCATGCTGGTCGGGGTCCTGAAGGGCTCTTTTCTGTTTATTGCCGACCTGATCCGCGCCATCAGCGTACCGACCCTGGTTGACTTTGTTCGTCTGGCAAGTTACGGCTCAGGCACCAGAACTTCCGGCATCATCGAATTTCGCAAAAACCTGGAGATGTCGATCTGTGACCGCAACGTTATCATTATTGAGGATATTGTCGACAGCGGCTACACCCTGGAATGTCTCTACAACAAACTGCTGCTGCAGAATCCCCGCTCTTTAAAGATCTGTACCCTCATCGACAAACGCGCCCGCCGGGAAGTCGACATCGAGGCAGACTATGTCGGCATCACCATGGACGACGGGTTCATCATCGGCTACGGTCTGGACCACGATGAGCGCTACCGCAATCTGCCGGATATCTATCTGGTTGAAGAATCCTGAGCAACAGGGATACAGTAGCGAAAAGGCCTGATGCCACACCAGTGAAAGGTAGATGCCCACATGATCCTTACCTGCCCGCAGTGCGCGACAAAATTCCACGTCAATCCGAAACGCATCGCTGAAACCGGAACCAGGGTGCGCTGCGCCCGCTGCAAAGAGGTCTTTCTGGCCACACCGCCCCAGCAGCAACCTGCTCCGCCGCCGGAGCAGGAAGAGGTTACGCCATTACCGGAACAACAACCTGAGCCCGAGCCGGCAGAAAAACCCGGTCGGTTTCATCCGGACCCCATCGTCGATGAGCCGGACCTGCCTTCCGATATGGCTGAGGTGGATTTTGACTACGATCGGTTTCAGGAGCTGGATGCAAAAGAGGAAGCCGGGGACGACGAAGCAGACGGAACGACCAGCGATGAGGATCATCCGTCACAAGGCCCGGCAGAGACACCCGCTCCCGCTGATGACGCCGATGAAGGTTCAGCGTCCTTTTCAACCTCTGATGAAATGGACAATGAAGAGGATCACCTGATCCGTCAGAAACCGGCCAGAAACAGTCCCTTCGCCGCCCTGATCCGGATTGTGCTGCTGCTGATTCTGGCTATTCTGATTGTCGCCGGGGTCATGGTTGTCATGAACGGCCCCGACCACCTCACTCAGCTTGTGCGCCAGTATTTCGGCCAGCAAACGCCCCCGGCCCCGCCACTGTCGGGACAGATGGTTCTTGGCGAACTGGATGGCCAGTTTATCATCAACGAACAGGGCGGGGAACTTTTTCTGATCCGCGGCCTGGCCACCAATCACTTTAATCAGGCGCAGTCGGCTGTACAGGTCAAAGGCATCCTGTATGATCAGCACGGCAAACCCCTGGCCCAGAAAACCGTCTTCTGCGGCAACCCGATGACCGACGAGGAGCTGCGCACCCTTCCCTTCAGCGAACTCGAACAACGGATGGGCAATCAGTTCGGCAAGGATCTGAGCAATATGAACATCCCTCCCGGCAAGGCCGTCCCCTTTGCCATCGTCTTCAGAAACCTGCCGGAAAATGTCAGCGAATTCAGTGTCGCGGTGACAGCGTCCAACCCTGCCGACCAGTAGCCAATACTCCGGCCGGAATGCCTGCCGACAAAACCATGACATCAGCACGTCCTGCGAACCAGCGTGCTGCACGGGGCAGTTCCCTGATAAAAAAAGCGGCGGCTGTTATGACAGCCACCGCTTTTATGAAACAACAGATTTTTCAGCAGACCGATCAGGCGGCGCTGATTGCATCCACCGGGCAGGAATCCACACAGGCGCCACAATCGGTGCAGGTTTCAGCATCGATGCTGTAGATATCGCCCTCGGAAATTGCGTCGACCGGGCAGGTCGGCTGGCAGGCGCCGCAAGCAATACATTCGTCAGAAATTACGTGAGCCATCTTTTTTTCCTCCTGAATTTAAGTTCTTGGATTGCGTCCAATAGAATCGACAGATTCCTAACGACGCAGCCACTCTACCCGATCTTTCTTTCCCTGTCCAGACCAGAAAAACCCTTGCGCAAAAATACTGATCAAGCTAGCCTGTCCTCCTGTTTTCATGGATCAAATGCTGTTTTACATTGACCTTGCAGACCTATCCGGATACGGCAGACAGAACGCGGTCCGCCCTTTAATTTTTATGACAGCACAAAGGAGAGAGGCATGGATATCCTGGCTTTGAACTGCGGCAGCTCATCGGTGAAGTACCAGCTTTTTGACTGGCAGCGTAAAGAAGTGATCGCCAAGGGGATGGTCGAGCGCGTCACTATAGGTGACTCCTATATCATCCATGAGGTTCCCGGACGGGAGACCTATCGCGAAGAGTACGAATGTCCGGATCACAAAACGGCGGTTCACCTGATTGTCAAAACCCTTTCCAGTACCGACTACGGAGTGGTCGAGGACATGAGCCGGATTTCCGCCGTCGGCCATCGCGTTGTGCATGGCGGCGAAAAATTCACCTGCTCAGTTCGCATCGACGATTACGTGCTTGAGGCCATCAAAGAAGTCCAGCACCTGGCACCTCTCCACAACCCTCCGAACATTTCCGGCATTGAAGCCGCCCAGGCCGTGCTCCCCGAGGTGCCGCATATTGCCATTTTCGACACCGCCTTTCATCAGACCATGCCGGAGCATGCCTATACTTACGCCGTGCCCCAGCAATGGTACAGCGAGCATGGTGTTCGCCGGTACGGCTTTCACGGCACCAGTCACCTCTATGTCTCCAAGCGGGCGGCCGTACTCCTCGGCAAAAAACCGGAGGAAACCAATATCGTTACCATGCATATCGGCAACGGCGTCTCCCACACGGCCATCAAAAACGGTATCTCTGTAGACACCTCCATGGGCCTGACCCCATTGGAAGGGGCCGTCATGGGCACCCGCTGCGGCGATATTGACCCGGCCATCCCGGCCTTTATCATGGAACGTGAAAGCCTGAGCCCGAAAGAGATCGACAGTATTCTCAATAAAAAATCAGGGATTCTCGGCATTACCGGTGAATTTACCGATCGGCGTGATGTCATCGAGGCAGCCGACGCCGGCAACGACCGCTGTCGTCTGGCCCTCGACATCGAAGCCTACCGCCTGAAAAAATATATCGGTTCCTACTGTGCCGCCATCGGCCGACTGGACGCGGTGGTTTTTACCGCTGGAGTCGGGGAGATGGGCTGGCTGATCCGGGAAAAGGCGCTGGAAAACCTCGAACATATGGGGATCAAGCTGGACCGCGAAAAAAATCGCAACACCATGACCCGCAAACAGGAAACGATGATCTCCACCGCCGATTCACCGGTGAAGGTATTTGTCATTCCCACGGATGAGGAGCTGGTCTTTACCGAAGATGTCGTCGCCATTCTCGAAGGCACCTACACCGACCACATGAATTTCAGCTACTCTTTTGCGCAAAGCAGTTTTCAGCGGAAATAAAATCCTTTAATATGGGCACTGGTCGCCGGTGTGCAGACGACCAGTGCCCCCGCCAGAAAATTCCGGTTCCGGGCGCGATCGGTTGGAGGGGTACAGGACGTTGATTATCCAACCAAGGACAGGCTATGGCCACGGACACATCAGACCTGCAGACGCAGCTGGAGCAGCTGCGCGAAGAGAACAAGCAGCTGCAACAACACATCGGCAACCTGCAGCAGGAACAGCAGTCCATCGAAACCCTCATCGCCGACGCCAACAACAAGCAGATCAAAGCTGAAATCAACGCCATGGAACTTGAGGAAATCTTTTCTTCGGTTTCCGATCCCATCTGGTCGATCCGCGACGATGGCATTATCATTCGCGCCAATGAGGCCATGCTCAAACTCCTGGACAAACCTCAGGAAGAGGTTGTCGGCCACCTGTGCAGCGATCTCCTTGATTATTCCTTATGTCACGCCGAGTCCTGCCCCCTTGGGGTCGGAAAGTCCCTGGTACGACAGGAATATGACATCCGGATGGAGACGGACGACCCACAGCATCCGCATTACTTCATCATCAGCGCCGCCCCCCTGACCACCATTGTCGGTACCCGCGCTGTGGTTGTCCATTTCAAGGACATCACCCCCCGCAAGGAAGCGGAAAACCAGCTGGCGCAACTCAACCAGACCCTCACGGAGATGGCCCGCATTGATGGCCTGACGGGCATTGCCAACCGCCGCTTTTTTGATGAGTTTCTCGACAAGGAGTGGCGCCGCCTGCTGCGCGAGGGGAACCGGCACTTTTCCCTGATTCTGGCGGATATCGACTATTTCAAGAAATACAACGACCATTACGGGCATCAGGCGGGGGACGACACCCTGATCAAGGTTGCCCAGGCTCTTAAAGGTGCGGTCATGCGGCCACCGGATCTGGCGGCGCGCTACGGCGGAGAGGAGTTTGCCATCCTGCTGCCGGAGGTCAATATCGATGGGGCCAGAACCGTTGGCGAGCGTATTCTGAAGGTTATCTCCGAACTCAAGCTGGAGCACTGCCAGTCCGAGATTGCCGACCACGTAACCCTGAGCATGGGTGCCGCCTGTCTGACCCCCTCAGCAACCACCTCACAGGAACAACTCATCCATCTCGCCGACAAGGCCCTGTACCTGGCCAAGAAAAACGGCAGGAACAATCTGACTCTGGCCTGAATCGGCCGCCTTCGCTGCTACCCTTCCTCATCGTCTCCACGAAACCGGCCCTCCTCTATCGCCCGCAGGTAGCGGCGCGCCCCGGCCTTCAGCTGGGCATCGGTAGAGACATCGAGTACCGCCAGAAAATAATGGTAGGCGCTGGTGGCATACCGGGGATTATGCAGCATGGCCCGGCCGGCACCATACAGTGCCCGGTCGAGGGCGGGGTCACGCGGCCGTTCAGCAACCATACGGCGGAACAGGGTCAGGGCCCGTAAGCTCTGCCCCGACTGCAACAGATATTCACCAACCGTCAGCAGATCCTCCGACGTCAGCTCCCGGCGCTGCTCCCTGGTTTTCAGCCCGAAATAGCAGGACGCCGCCGCATCCAGCTGCCCGGCTCTGACCGTTGGACAGAACTGCTGCAAGGAGGTCAGACTTGCCATCGGTGCCATACCGTCTTCCGGTTCACGGGCAAACAGATGCTGCCGGTTGTTTCCCAGCCAGGCCACCGCCAGACCACCGAGGAACCCGCCGATATGGGCACCATGGGCAATACCACCCCCCTGATCGCCGGTCAAAACGAAGGGGAGCAGATTGTCGATAATCAGATAGAAACCAAGAATCCAGCGTGCGGGCAGGTAGATGGTGGTGACGACAATAGGAAACAGCAGCACCAGACAGCGCACGCGGTTTTTGGGAAACCACAGAAAATAACAGCCCAAGACGCCGAAAATCGCACCGGACGCGCCGATCAGCGGCACCTGTGACCCCAGGGCGAAAAGGGCAAAAAAGAGGGTCGCGACGATTCCGCACCCGACATAGACCAGCAGGTAACGCCACCAGCCCAGGCGATATTCAACATTACTGCCGAAAATATACAGAAACAGCATATTGCCGGCCAGATGCATGAAACCACCATGCAGAAACAGAGAGCTCAGCAACGTCTTCAGGGAGAAGGCCGCCGGGCGAAACCCGTGCTCAAACACAAGCAGATCGTACATGGACAGGTTGTGATAAAGTTCCCGGGCGGAGACCCTGCCGTACAGACCGTAGGTGCGCAGATAATCCAGCAGCGCCGGATCGGTCAGATCGATCTTGAGCCGGGTGGCGGGGTAGGAAATCAGAAGAAACACGGCGATATTCACCGCCATCAGCCCCCAGGTCACATAGGGGCGAATGGGAGCTTTGGGTGTATCGGCAATCGGCAAGAACATAATGATCCTGTTTTTTGGCAGGCGTTTATATTAGCATAAGGCCTCGTCCGACATAAGCTTGCATGCAGAGAGGCCCCCATGACCCTGCTCTACTTTCTCGACCTGACAGGAACCATCGCCTTTGCCGCCTCGGGAGCCTGGGTTGCCGTCAAAAAAGAGATGGACCTGTTCGGCGTGGTTGTGCTGGGCATGGTCACGGCCGTTGGCGGCGGCACCATCCGCGATGTCCTGCTCGGGGCGCTGCCCCCCTTTTCCCTGCAGAATGAAGTTTATCTGTGGCTGCCCATGGCCACGTCCCTGCTGGTCTTTGCCCTTCATCCCTGGTTGTCAAAACTGATGCAGCCCCTGCTCTATCTCGACGCCATCGGACTGGGAACCTTTGTCGTCATCGGTACCAGCAAGGCGTTGATGCTCGGCACCGGCCCCATCGGCGCCATCCTGATGGGCATCCTCACCGGGACTGCCGGCGGGGTCATTCGTGACGTTCTGGCCAATGAAGTGCCCCTGATTCTGCGCCAGGAGATCTATGCCTCGGCCTGCGTACTCGGCGGCCTGCTCCTGGTCGTATTCCACCGGCTGCAGGCACCGCAGGCCGTTTCTCTGATCGTCGCGGCGGGGGCTGTCATCATCATTCGTATCCTGGCCATTCGCTACAACTGGTCCCTGCCGAAAGCCATCGGCAGGCCATCACAGTAATAAACCTGATCCGTCAACCTCACTCCAGACAACACCAACAGGAGACAACCATGCATCAGATTCAACTGACCACCGGTGACACCCTGGCCGCGGGAAAAATCATCGGCCTGGGAAGAAACTACCTCGATCATATCCGCGAACTGGGCAACAGCGTTCCGGAACGGGCAGTGATTTTCTGCAAGCCGGCAAGCAGCCTGGTGGCCAACGGCGGGGTCATCGAGCTTCCCGATTTTGCCGATGAATGTCATCACGAACTGGAACTGGCGGTTCTTATCGGCACTACGGGTAAAAACATTCCCGCCGCCAGGGCCCTCCACCATGTGGCCGGTTACGCCGTCGCCCTGGATCTGACCCTGCGTGATCTGCAGAGCGAATTGAAAAAGGCCGGACTGCCCTGGGACATTGCCAAGGGCTTTGACACCTCCTGCCCCCTGTCCGACTTTGTTCCGGCGCAGCAGGTCAAAAACCCCAACCACCTCGACCTGACGCTCAAGGTCAACGGTGATATCCGCCAGCAGGGGAACACCGCCCAGATGATGCGCTCTGTTGAAGAGATTATTGCCGAGATATCCCGCTACTTCACCCTGGAACCGGGCGATATTATCCTCACCGGAACGCCTTCCGGTGTGGCCGCTCTTGCCCATGGCGACAGCCTTGAAGGCACTATCGCCGAGGTCGGCACCCTGCGGGTGAAGGTCGCGTGACCACCCCCTTCGCCCTTGTCGGCCCCGGACGTGTCGGCTGCTCCATCAGCAAAAGGCTGGTTCAAAGGGGTTATCCCCTGACCGCCGTTGTCGGCACCTCCCTTGCCGCCACCGAAGACGCCTGCCGCTTTATCGGCTGCGACCGCCATGTCGCAACCACCGATCTAAGGGCGGCGGCCACGGCACCGCTGATTCTCCTGGCGGTGCCTGACGATGCCATTGCGCCTGTGGCCCGGCAGCTGCAGGCACAAACGCCCCTGACGGCCGCCACTGTCCTGCTTCATTTCAGCGGTGTTCACACCGGCAGCATCATGCGCCATGGCCATTCACCGGCAGCCCTGGGCAGCCTCCATCCCCTGCTGCCCTTTGCCGATCGTCAGCTTGCCTTCACGCAGCTTCCCATTGCCTCCTTCACGACCGAAGGGGATCAGTCGGCGGTCGCCCTGGCAACGGCTATTGTCCGGGAACTGGGCGCCAGGATCTGGGTCATCGCAGGACAGCACAAACCCCTGTACCATGCCGCCTGCTGTATGGCCTCCAATTATCTGGTCACCCTGGTCAATGAGGCCTCCCGCATGCTGACCCGGTGCGGCGTCGCAGCCGACGAGGGCGTTGAACTGCTCACGCCACTGCTCACCGCCACCCTCAAGAATCTCGTCGATTATGGTCCACACCAGGGCCTGACCGGCCCCATTGTGCGCGGCGATACGGGCACCATCAAGCGCCATCTGGACGCCCTGCTCCACACCGCCGCCCGGGGCGACAGCGGTCCCCTGCTCCTGTACTGCACCCTCGGCCGGCAAACGGTTGAGCTGGCGGAGGAAGCAGGGCACCTGGATGCGGACACGGCAAGGGACATTACCGCCTTATTGCGCCAGGTCGCGAGGGAGGATCAGTCGCCGGAGAGCACAGAAAAACAGAAAAAAAATCAGTTTGTCGTTGAATAAAATATTATTTCCGGTAAAATCAACAACTTATAAACAGACAATAAGTGCGCAACACAACAGGATGTGGTTCTTTCTGAGCGCAACACAACAGAATGTGGTTACGACATGAGTGTCACCTACGGCGCCAACAAGCATCTGGACACGACCAATCTGCCGGCAGTACCCCGCGTACTGGTCGAACTGTTGCGCCTCTGCCATGACGATGAGGCGGATTTTGAAGGCTTTGCCGGTCTGATTGAACAGGAGCCGGGCCTTACCACCAAAATCCTGCAGGTTGCCAACTCGTCGGCTTACCGACAATGGAACGAGGTCGGTGATCTGCGCCGCATGCTTATTGTTCTCGGCCTCGGCTCTGTCAGAACCATTGTTGCCACTGCGGCTGTTGAGCAATTTTTCAGCGGACTCAGCGACAAGGGCCATCACCAGGTGCAACGCATCTGGTTGCGCTCGATTCTCACTGCCAATTGCTGTGAACGTCTGGCCCGACTGCTGGGCTACAACAGTCCGGGGGAGGCATTTCTGACCGGCCTGCTGCATCAGATCGGCATGCTGATCCTGCTGAAAAACAACGAAGCAACCTACCTGCCCCTACTGGAAAAGGGGCCCGAGCATATAACGGATTTCTGCCAGAAAGAACGGGATCTTTTCCAGACGGATTATTGTGAGCTTGGCGCCGTTCTGGTTGAGTCCTGGGAACTTGACTCCTTTCTGGCCGCTGCCATCCGGCATCAGCAGGCGCCCTGCGCTGACCTTGCATCGGCTCCGGCTTTGCTGAAAATTCTTGCTGTGGCCGCTCGCAGCCAACACCCTGGGCACCACAGCGTTCATGCGGATTTCGCCGCCCGGTTGCTCGGCCTGACCACCGATACCCTGAACCGCTGCAACGAAGAAGCCTTCAACAAAAGCGCACAGATGCTGACCGCCCTGGGCCTGGACAACGCCCTTGCCAGGGTTCAGCGGTTCCAGGAAAACAGCAGCATCGATCCCGACCCGGAAGCGGCGGCGAGGCTACGTGAAGCGGTCCGCTACCTGGCGCTGAGCCGGGCAACAGCCGCCGACTTCAGTGCGGATCTCATCCTTTTCGCGCGGCAGATCCGCCTGGGCTTTACGTCTGTTTTTCCGGTGAAACAGCTGCTCCTGCTGACCTGTCATGACCCGGCCGGAGAACTTTTTCCCATCAACGACCTGAACCGGAACCAGCTGCGCGAACTTGTCTGGTCAACGGATGATGCGACAAGCCAGGTCGTCCAGGCCTTTTCCAGCGGCAGTGAGCGCCTGTTGACCCGCAGCAACGGCGCGATTATCGACCGGCAACTGCTGCGCGTACTGGCCTCTGACCAGGCCCACCTGATCCCCCTGAGGACAGGTCAGCAGAGCCTGGGACTGCTTGTCCTGAGCCTGGATGAGCAAACCCTGCCCGCGAGCCACCAAACCCTGACCCTGATCAAGCTCTTATGTGCCGATATCGCCAAAAGTTTCGCCACCCTGAAAAACGCCCTGAACCGCACCCACATGTCGCCGAAGGCATTTCGGACGCTGGTTCATGAAGTCAGCAATCCCCTGTCGGTTATTGCCAACTACCTTTATATCCTCGGCAAAAAACTGGATGCCGGACACGAGGCGCAAGGGGATCTGACGATCATCAGAGAAGAGATCGACCGGGTCGGTCGCATCCTGATTCATGCAAAAGACCCTCAGGCGACTCAACACGACAGCTCCGGCCCCCTCGACATCAACAAGCTGATTACCGAGCTGGACCGGCTGTTTTCAGGCTCTCTTTACAGCTCCAGTCAGATTCAATCCGTTTTACACCTAGACCCTCATATCCCGGATATTATCTGCAGTGCCGACAAGCTGAAACAGATCCTCATCAATCTGTGCAAAAACGCCGCGGAGGCGGTCCAGACCGGCGGCACTATTGAAATCATAACCCGGGACGGTATTTTTCAGAATCTGCAACGTTTTATCGAAATCACGATCAAGGATGATGGACCCGGCATCGATCCGGCCGTCCTGCCCCGGCTGTTTCAGCCCGTTACCAGTACCAAGCCGGGTCATTCGGGCCTCGGACTGACGGTGGCCCAGACCCTGAGCAAAGAGTTGGGCGGTAGTCTCTCCTGCAGCTCGGCACCTGAACGGGGCACGGCCTTTACCCTGTTGCTGCCGCGGATAACGGATCTTCAGCAGGAGTAAGCGTGACCATGCATGAATCCGAACGGATTCCTAACCTGACAGGGTGCCAGCAGATGAACATACTGATCATTGACGATGAAAAAGCAGCGGCAACCGGCCTGCAACAGGTTCTGCGCCTTGAGGGGTATGAAGCGGATTTTGTCTTGAGTGGCGGCGCGGCCATCAGAACTCTGCAGAAACAGCATTACGATATCGCCCTGCTCGATCTGCATATGCCGGAGATGGACGGCGCCGAGGTGCTTGCCCACATCACCAGCAATCACCCGCAAACCAGTGTCATCATCGTCAGCGGCGAATCTGAATTGAGAAAAGCCGTTGATGTCCTGAAAAGCGGGGCAAAGGATTTTATCCGCAAGCCCTACACCCCGGAAGAACTGGTCTTTTCCATCGAAAACGTCGCCGAAAAAATCCGCCTTGAAAACGACAACCGGAACATGCTTGCGACCCTTGAAGAGTCGGAAGCACTGCACCGGTTTATCGTCCACAATTCTCCGGACTTTCTCTACATGCTCGACAGCAGCGGAGCCTTCACCTTTGTCAACAAGAACACCTTGAAACAGCTGGGCTACCAGAAAAGCGACATCATCGGTCAACACTATACAAAAATCATCCATCCCGATGACATGGCCCTGGCCAGGCACTATTTTGACAATATCGAGTTTCGGCAACAGCACGACAAGCTGGAGCTGCGCCTGCGCTGTAAAAATCCGGGCAACAACCTTTTTGTCGAGGTTCGCGCCATCAACGTCGAACGCAAAATAACCGGCGGCTACAAACTTGGCCGCATCGGGCGTGGCGAGAGAGCTTTTTCCGGCATGTTCGGCGTCGCTCGTGACATAACAGAAAAAAAACGCATCGAAGAGCTGATCCGCTACCAGCAGAACCATGATCCCCTGACCGGGCTGCCGAACAGAATTCTGCTGCACGAACGCCTGACCCAGCACATCCGCCGCGCCGAGGCCGCCGATGAAAGCTTCGCCGTTCTGCTGGTGGACATCAATCGCTTCAAATTGATCAACGACACCTACAGCCAGCACATCGGCGACAAACTGCTGCAGCAGTTTGTCCATCTGCTGCGGCGCCACGCCGTCCCCGGAGAAATTATGGCACGGCTCGGGGGTGACGAATTCATCATCATCATGCCGGCAAAAAATCCGAAAAAAGCTGCCAAAACCCGCTCTGAGCACATTGTCGCGGACTGTGTGCCCCCCTTTCATCAGGACGGTCAGGAGATTCACATCAGCGCCAGTATCGGTATCGTCACCTATCCGGATCACGGCACCACGGCCGAGGCCCTCCTTAAAAATGTCGATACCGCGGTCTGTAACGCCAAAAGCCTCTCCACCTATCCCCACTGCCTGTACCAGCCGAGCCTGGAGAATCGCAACAGCCAGAAGGTCTTTACCGAAAATCTGATTCGCAGCGCCTTGAGGGAAGATCGTCTGCTGGTCTATTACCAACCCCTCATCGACCTGCAGACCATGCAGATCCGCTCCGTTGAAGCCCTGTGCCGTATCCGGTCCGCTGACGGGGAGATCATCCCTCCGGGTCGCTATATCGATGTCGCCGAGGAGACCTCCCTCATCAGTGACATCGGCAGGGCGGTTCTCAAGCGGGTCTGTCAGGACATGACGGAATGGAATCTGCGTGGCGTGCGCCTGCCGGTGGCCATCAATGTGTCTGCTATACAGATTCAGCGGGAGGATTTTACAGCGGAAGTTCTTGGCGGCATTCGCCGGGCCCGGCTGCGGCCACAGGACTTTATTCTGGAACTCACGGAAAACGTTCTGGTGCAGAACATGCAGATTGCCATTGCCAACATCATGGACCTGGCTGATTGCGGCGTCAAAATCGCCATCGACGATTTCGGTATCGGCTACTCATCCTTGAGCTATCTCGATCATCTGCCCCTGAACACCCTGAAACTCGATAAATCCTTTATCCAGAAGATCACCGAGCACAATCCGTCGGAAACCATTGTTCCCGCCATGATTCGCGTTGCAGAAGGCCTGCAGCTGAATTTTGTCGCCGAAGGGGTGGAAACCAGGCAGCAGCATGAGTATCTGCTGCGCCACGGCGGCACCATCGGCCAGGGCTATTTCTACAGCTACCCCCTGACGCGGCAACAGCTCTCAGAGTTCATCTGTCGGCAGCCGCCGCATAAACAACAGGCGCCGAATATTTTGTCGCCCGTTGTCGCCATCAGTCAGCGCTGAAGAGAAATCGGACCCGACCACGACAACCGCACCAGACCCCGGCGAACTACTCCAGCAAGGCCGCATGCGCCGCTGCCAGACGCGCCACCGGCACCCGATAGGGTGAGCAGGAAACGTAATCCAGGCCGACATTGTGGCAGAAAATGACGCTGGACGGCTCGCCGCCATGCTCGCCACAGATACCGACCTTCAAGTCAGGTCGCGTTGCCCGCCCCTTTTCAAAACCCATACGCACCAACTGTCCGACACCACGCTGATCAAGGGCGACAAAGGGATCTTTCTTGAGCACGCCCCGCTCCACGTAATCCGGCAGAAAGTTCCCCGCGTCATCCCGTGACAGACCATAGGTCGTCTGGGTCAAATCGTTGGTGCCGAAGGAAAAAAAGTCCGCTTCCTGGGCAATGGCATCGGCCGTGAGAGCGGCGCGCGGCAATTCGATCATGGTACCGATCTGGTAGTCGACCTTCACCCCGTAGAGCTGGCACACGGCATCGGCCACCCGGACGGCGTTGGCCCGCAGGATTTTCAGCTCGTTAACATGGGCTACCAGCGGAATCATGATCTCCGGGATAATCCTGAAACCCTCGTTCTTCACCAGCTCACAGGCCGCTTCCATAATCGCCTTGACCTGCATGTCGTAAACTTCCGGGTAGGTGATGGCCAGACGACAGCCGCGATGCCCGAGCATGGGATTGAACTCATGCAGGGCATCAACGTGTGCCTTGACCTCCGAAAAACGGATACCCACAGCATTGGCCAGTTCCGCCACGTCGTCATCATTCTGGGGTAAAAATTCATGCAGGGGGGGATCAAGCAGACGGATAGTGACCGGATAACCTTTCATGGCGCGGAAAATGCCGATGAAATCGCCCTTCTGCATGGGCAGGATTTTTTCCAGGGCCGTTTTACGCCCTGCCAGGTCCCGCGCCAGAATCATGGCACGCACCGTCTGGATGCGATCGCCTTCGAAGAACATGTGCTCCGTACGGCACAGCCCGATCCCCTCGGCACCAAAATCCCGAGCCACCTTGGAGTCATAGGGGGTATCAGCGTTGGTACGCACTTTCAGCCGCCGGAAACTGTCGGCCCACCCCATCAGGGTTGCAAAATCACCGCTGACTTCCGGTTCTATTTTCGGCACCACGCCGAACAGGACCTCGCCACTGCTGCCGTCGAGGGTTATGGCTTCACCACGCTTGATGACCTGGCCGCCCTCCGTGATGAACTGCTGCTTTTCGTAATCAATTTTAATGGATCCACACCCGGAGACACAGCACTTCCCCATGCCGCGGGCGACCACGGCGGCGTGGGAAGTCATCCCCCCCCGGGCCGTAAGAATGCCCCGGGCGGCGTGCATGCCGTGAATATCCTCGGGACTGGTTTCAACCCTGACCAGGATGACATCTTTTTTCAGACGGGCCATCTCCTCAGCTTCATCGGCGTTGAAAACCACCATGCCGCTGGCGGCGCCGGGAGATGCGGGCAGCCCTTTGGCCAGCATCTGCTTGGGGGCACTCGGATCAAGGGAGGGGTGCAGTAATTGATCCAGCTGGTTCGGATCAATACGCAGCACCGCCTCGGATTCACTGATCAGACCTTCCTTCACCATGTCGACGGCAATGCGGATGGCCGCATGGGCCGTGCGTTTTCCGGTACGGGTCTGCAACATGTAGAGCTTGCCTTTTTCAATGGTAAACTCGATATCCTGCATGTCG
Source organism: uncultured Geobacteraceae bacterium (assembly GCA_937958075.1). Lineage (GTDB taxonomy): Bacteria > Desulfobacterota > Desulfuromonadia > Desulfuromonadales > Geopsychrobacteraceae > Pelovirga. The sequence goes on from CALFFB010000197.1 coordinate 17,657, forward strand.
CGATAATGGGTCTCCAGCGTCTGACGAATCCTCACCAGCTGCTGATAACTCTCCGGCATCACCTCTTCCATGGCCGGCAGAGCATCATCGCTCTGCTTGGTGCGGTTGATCGGCTGCGGCGTCCGGATACCGGCAACGACATCCTCCCCCTGGGCATTAACCAGATATTCACCGTAGAAATAGTTTTCCCCCGTAGCCGGATCGCGGGTAAAGGCGACGCCGGTAGCGCAATCCTCCCCCATATTGCCGAAGACCATGGCCTGGACGTTAACCGCAGTTCCCCAGTGTTCCGGAATGCCGTTGAGCTTACGGTAGGTGACGGCCCGCGGATTCATCCAGGAACCGAAAACGGCGCCGATGGCGCCCCAAAGCTGCTCCATGGGATCTTCCGGAAACTCCTGGCCAAGGGCCTGTCGATAACTGGCCTTGAACTGCTCAACCAGCTGTTTCAGGTCCTCAGCGCCGAGCTGGGTATCAAGCTCAGCACCACAGGCCGCTTTTTTCTGCTCCAGGATATGCTCAAGAACGGTTCCGTCCATGCCCATGACCACATTGGCATACATCTGGATGAAACGCCGATAGGAGTCGTAAGCAAAACGGGGATCATCACTTTGACGTATGATCCCCGCAACAGTCTGATCGTTCAGACCGAGATTCAGTACAGTGTCCATCATCCCCGGCATGGAAGCTGGCGCTCCGGAGCGCACCGAGACCAGCAGCGGATTGTCCGGATCACCAAAGGTCTTGCCGATCCTTTTTTCCACGAGCTGTAACGCCGCCGCGACCTCTTCACTCAACCCTTCGGGATAGGTGCGATTGTTCGCGTAAAACGCCTTGCAGACGTCGGTCGTAAGGGTGAAGCCCGGTGGCACCGGCAGACCGATGGCGGTCATATCGGCCAGGTTCATCCCCTTGCCCCCCAGCAGTTCACGCATACTGCTGTTACCATCGGCCTGTCCATCACCAAATGAATACACGTACTGCCCCATACCGCCGTACCTCCTTGCTGATGA
>CALFFB010000198.1 GCA_937958075.1 uncultured Geobacteraceae bacterium
CTGAACAGTTACTACCCAATGACGATCATATTTACCGACCAACCCCGGCGCCCGTCAGTCATCGGCCGGCAGCAACTGCTGCAGCCGCTGCCGGCGCTCGTCCGGAGGCAGCTCAGCCAGCTTGCGCACGGCGTCATAAAATCGGGGCAGATTCTGATCCTGCTGATTCAGAATATGAAAAAAGGCAGGCACATAGTCATGGTAGGTGGCCACCAGGGCGAAATGGGCGTTGTTGAGAGGACCACTGACCCAGGCATCATAGCGGGAACTTCCCGGCCACTGCTCCTGCTGCCATTGCCGGTAGCGCTGTCGGAAATCCTCGACAAGGGCCTCCTTTCCCTGCTGCCGCTGCGCCTCTGTCCTGTCCTCGGTGTCCGCATAAAAGTCCGCCAGCCGGCGGCGGGTTTCGAGAAGAAGGTCGACAAACTGCCGGTGCTGCAATTGCCGCTGCTGATGCGCATCTAACTGCGCAGACTGCCCACGCTCTTCCAGCCAGCGGCTGGTTCCGATCTCCTCCACCGCCTGGGCGAAGGACTCGTTGAAGGTTCCGTCATGTTTTACGTAAATCAGCTGATGGGCCAGCTCGTGGAAGATCAGACCGGCCAGATTCGGCTCCCGGTAATGGATGAAGGTGTTAAGGAGGGGATCGTCAAACCAGTTCAGGGTGGAGTAGGCAGCAACGCCATACACCCGGACATCCTGCCCCTGTTCCCGCAGGCGCGCGGCAAAGGCCTCGGCGTCTTCCCGGGTAAAATAACCACGGTAGGGAACACACCCGGCCACGGGAAAACACCAGGTCACGGGTTCCAGTGAATAGGCCGGGGTCGCCACCACGTTCCACACGGCATAGGGGCGCTCAAGATCGGCGTAGGTACGGTAACTTTTATTGTCCGGCAGGTGCAACTCGGTCACAGCAAAGTCACGGATCTGTTGCGCCAGTTCCAGCCGGGCCCGCACCTCTGTGGAGGTCCGGGGATCAGCGATCACCGCTCCCACGTCCTGACGCCGGGCCAATAACTGCCACTGGCCGGCAGCCGCCTGCCGGTAGTAACCCCATTCGTAGCAGCCGCTCGCCACCAGACTCAACACCACCAGCAGGCTCCACTTCCACACCAGTCGCCGCGTCATCATTACATCATCAACAGCAGGCTCAGCGCCATCATCACCATCCCCGCCACCAGCCCGATGAGGCTGTCATGCCCCTTGCCGTAAGCCTTGCTCGTCGGCAGCAGCTCATCGAGACTGATAAACACCATGATCCCGGCCACGCCACTGAAAAGAATGCCCATGACCTCAGGAGGAACAACCCCGTCGCTGCCACCAAACAGCAAAAGAATACCGAGGTAGCCGATAACGGCCCCGAACGGTTCCGCCAGACCGCTTGAGGCGGAATAGCAGAAGGCCTTGAAGCGACTGCCGGTGGCGTAGTAAATCGGCACCGACACACTGATCCCTTCCGGAATATTGTGCAGGGCAATGGCAATGGCAATGGCAACCCCCAGAGAGGGATCTTCGAGAACGGCAAGAAAGGTGGCAATTCCTTCCGGGAAATTATGGATGGTGATGGCAACGGCAGTAAACAGCCCCAGACGCATCAGCTTGCGACTTTCCAGCCCATGATCCCGCATGTATTGCTTCGGTTCAGGCTCTGCTTCGTCCTTGAGGGGCTTGACTTCCGCTTCGCTGTGAACCTCATGGGGGTTATCCGCCGCCGGAATCAGGGTGTCGATGAGGCCGATGAGGAGCATGCCGCCGAAAAAGCCGGCGGTATTGACCCAGTGTCCCCAATAGTCTCCGTAGGCCTCGGTCAGGACATCAGCCCCCTTGACCAGAATTTCCACAAAGGAGACATAGAGCATGACCCCCGCGGAAAACCCTGTCGCCACCGACAGAAACCGGTAGTTGGTCCGCTTCGCCATAAAGGCGATCAGGCTACCGATACCGGTGGCCATCCCGGCAAACAGGGTCAGGCCGAAAGCGAGCCAGACATGTTCCATCAACAGACTCCGGAGAAAAAGAGGGTATCTATGCGCTGCTCGGAAAATAGCGTGCGCATCACAAAAAACTCAGCAGCAGGCGCGTTCCCATGATCAGCAGGAACACCGCAAAGACCTTCTTCAGGCGCGCCACCGGCAGATTGTGCGCCAGCTTTACCCCGAAGGGTGCGGTCAGATAACTCGCGACCGCGACTCCGACCAAAGCCGGCAGGTAGATAAAACCCAGGGTCGCACCGGGCAGGTCCGGTACGGCCAGGCCGTTGACCAGATATCCCAGGGCGCCGGCCACGGCGATGGGCAGACCGACCGCGGCGGAGGTGCCGACGGCGGTATGCATGGATTGATTGCACCAGCTCAAAAAGGGCACCGTCAAGCTGCCGCCGCCGATACCGACGAGGCTGGATACGCCGCCGATAACGCCGCCGACCCCGAACATGCCGGCGCGGCCCGGCAGGCTGCGCGCCGGGCTGGGGCGGATATTGAGGAGCATCTGGGTGGCGACATAATAGAGAAAGCAGACAAAGAAGATGGTCAGAAAGCGGCTGGACAACTGAGCCGCCACCCAGGCCCCGGAAAAGGTGCCAAGGAGAATGCCGGGAGCAATGGTCTTGACCACCTCCCAGTTGACGGCCCCCCGGGCGTGGTGGGCGCGAAAGCTGGAGATGGAGGTGACGATGATGGTCGCCAGGGAGGTCCCCAGGGCCATATGCAGGATATAGGCCTCCGGAAACTGCTGCGCCATGAAGGCGAAGGAGAACACCGGCACCAGAATCACCCCGCCACCGATGCCGAGGAGCCCGGCGAGAACCCCGGCCACCGCGCCAACCCCCAGATAAAACAACCAGAACATCATGAGTCCATTGATCCTTTCAAAAATAATGGGCCGCTCTTCCTGTGAAAAACGGCCCATTGTAGCCCCTGTCACCGCAACTGCCAAGTCCATTGCGCAATCAACCGATATCCTTCAACTCCGCGCTCGGTCGGGCGATATGGAACCCCTGACCGTAATCGATGCCATAATCCTTGACCATGTCGCTGACATCCTGGGATTCAACATACTCCGCCACCGTCTTGATCCCCAGCCCCTGGGCCAGGGTGACGATACTTCTGACAAAGGCCCGGTAGGTCTCGTCATGGAGCATGTGGATGATAAAATCGCCGTTGATCTTGAGATAGTCGATATTAAAGCTCTTGATGTACTGGAAGGTGGAGTAGCCCGTCCCGAAGTCGTCCACGGCAAAGCGGAACCCCTCCATGCGCAGAGCCGCCACAAACTGCTCAAGCAGAGCCAGGTTCCGCACCGTTTCCCGCTCGGTAATTTCAAACACCACCTTGCCCGGATCAACCTTGTAGGCTTTGGTGTACTCCAGCAGCTGGGAGATAAACTCCCCGGCAATCAGGGAGCGGGGTGAAATGTTGATGAAAATCTCTCCTGAGTAGTCCGATTTTTCGATTTCCGCGAAGGCCTTGCGCATCAGGATCATGTCGAGGCGGTGCATCACCCCCAGCTCTTCGGCGTGGGCGACAAACTCCCCCGCCGGAACCACCTTGCCGTTGTCGCGGATCCGCATCAGCAGCTCATTGATCACCACCTTGCCTGTTGCCATATCCATAATCGGCTGGAAGTAGGGCACCAGCATGGAATCGTCCTGCAGCGCCCGATGCACCATCAGGCTCTTCTCTTCCTCTTTGATGTAAATCTTGTTGACGTCATCCTCACTGGGCTGACCGATACGGTTTTTTCCCTGTTTTTTCGCCTTGTACATCATATTGTCGGCAAGGATGAACAGGTTCTTCTCATCCGTACCATGCTTGGGATAGACCGCCATGCCCACGGAAATGGTCGCGCCGACACTGGTGCCCGTCGGTGTCGCCAGGGACATGGCTTCCACCTCCTTGCGAATACGCATGGCCGCCGTGTAACACTGGTTTTCGTCTGATTCCGGCAGGATGATGGCGAATTCATCGCCACCATAACGGGTCAGGATGTCACCGTCGCGTACCCCCTTGCGGATGTGTTTGGTCACTTCCCGCAGATAATAATCGCCGAATTTATGCCCGAAGTTATCGTTGATGTGCTTGAAATTGTCGAAATCGATGACCAGTATCCCGAAGGCATAATTATGCCGGGCCGCCCGCACCACCTCGTAACCGAGCAATTCCCAGAACATGCGCTGGTTGTAAAGATTGGTCAGGGGATCGCGGGTGGCGTAATATTCAAGATCCTTGGTGTATTTGGAGATGGCCTTGATAGAGCCGACGACATTGAGCAGGGTCGTCAGAATGCCATCGATAACCAGGGCCTGTACCGGACTGCTCGCCCTTGGCGTCTGAAAGCCGATGCCGATAATACCGCCGATACGCGGCGAATCAAGGACCAGGGACTTGGTCTGCATGGCGACATCTTCCTGCGACAGCTCGGGCAGCTGCTCCGTTTTGTCGGCGACATTGTGATGGATGTCGATGTGGACCAAATCACTGATATCCTGATCTCCCCCTTTAAGCTTGGCGGAAATGGCCTCGGTAATCCGCTCCTTGCTCCCTTCCGTCGGCTCACCGCGCCAGAACACCTCCAGGGAATAGACCTCGTCATCCACCCGGAAGATGGAAAACATGGTGTAGGCGTTGATGACATTATTGATTTCCAGCAGCAGATTGCCCACATATTCACGCCAGTCCTTGACCGCGTCGGAGGTGATGATGAATTTCTCCAGCAGCTTGATTTCAAATTCCAGGATGCTCTTGTCGACCGCCAGCCTCTTGACCTTGGTCGCGAAGCGGCGCAGCTCGACCATGACCCGGTTCAGCTCGACAAAACCGGGGGAAATCCTCTTCAGATCGACATTGCCGAGATCCTCGATACTGTTGATGGCGTGGACATGTTCGTGCAGCGTGTCCGTCGCGTAGTGAATCCGCCCCTTGATCCGCCGCGCCAGCACAATGGCGATGGCCAGCGGAAAAGGGCTCATCAACAGAAACAGAAACAGCAGATCGTTACGCCAGTGCCCCATCCCCGCCGACAGATCGTGGCGCACGCGCACGGCTCCGAGTATCTCCCCCGGCGCCCTGTCGGCATGGACGTGACAACCAAGGCAGTCCCCATCCGCCACCAGGGGCATAAGATGAATGATGTCGCCACTCTCCCCCAGGGTGACGACATGCCCCTCATCCTCAGCAGGCTGGGTCAGGGATTCCACCTCCTGCTCATAGGCGTAATACATATCGTAGGCGGCCCGGTTATTCTGCTCCTGCTGCAGATGCTCGACATCCTGCTGTGTCAGAACCTCGATGGTGATGGTGCGCTGATCATGGCTGAAACCGGGGACACTGATCTGCCGTTCCCCGCCGCCGGTCTTGATACCGGCCTCCATTTCCTCAAGTACGACCCCATGCAGATAATCACTCAACAGATAGGCCTGATCTTTGGCGTTACCTTTGAGCAGGTTGACAAAATAGAGGCTTGTCACCATATGCCCGACGACAAAACTGAAAAAGGCCAGTCCCAGAACGATACTCAGCACATAGAGATAAAGGCTGATCCTGCCCCGGCGAAAATCATGGAGATATTTTTTCACACGCAATCCTCGACTCTGCGCAGTTTGCACACCAACCCCTCACCTGACATTCACTGATCGGTAAACCCACGCACCCCGCACCATTGCCGAGCCGGGTTCCGGCCACCTGCTTATTATCAGCATTTGCTAATAAAAACAGCGTTCTAACACAGATGGGAAAAACAGGCAATAGCTGTGATATCCCTTCATCCGTGAACAGAATGGTGACCTCTACGCTACCCGGTCGCAGCAATAAACCACTCTGAGCATCACTGAAAGGATTTTTCCTTTATAAAATACAAAAATTCAAAACTGTTCTTCCATAAACCCCATTAGTTAAATAAAATACCTTGAAAGGACTCCACTATGCCCACTTTTTTAGATGACCTTCCCGAAGTTTTTGTCTCAACCACAGCCATCTCTGCGCTGGTTCATCAAGCTGTCAAGGATGGCAGGCTCAGGAAACTCGGATCGCGCCTGTACACCAGGGATCTGTCATCTCCGCCGGAAGACATTGTCAAGAGAAACTGGTATTTTCTTTTACGGGATTACTATCCGGACGCCCTCATTGCTGATCGAACAGCCCTTGAGAACAAACCCGCCGCCGATGGCTCCGTATTTATTGTGTCATCCAAGAAACGCGAAACCGTGCTGCCGGGAATTACCTTCAAACCAAGGCAGGGAGTTGGTGCCCTTGAGACCGACAAGGTTTTTATTGGTGGTTGCTTCCTGGCGTCCACCGCACGGGCGTATCTGGAGAATATGCGTGTCTCACGAGGGCGAGAGGGACGTGTGTCGCGGACCATCAGTCGCAGAGAAATGGAAGAGCGACTGGAACAGCTTCTGAGGCAGCGGGGGGAAGCATTTATTAACACCATCCGGGATCAGGCCAGAGACATAGCAAAAAAACTGGGTGCGGAAGATGAGTTCAGAAAACTTGATGAGCTGATCGGCTCACTGCTTGGAACGCGGGATGCTGAACTGCAAAGCGGTGTTGGAAAAGCCAGAAAACTGGGTGCTCCCTATGATCCGAACCGGATCGACGCTTTCATAAGACTCTTTGAGGCGCTGCATCATAGCGCGCCAGTCCAGAG
>CALFFB010000199.1 GCA_937958075.1 uncultured Geobacteraceae bacterium
GTAGCCGGCCGAGAGCAGCAGGGGCTTCCAGCGATAGCTCATGACCGCGTAGGTGTTACGCAGGTGCGGTGCGCCACCGGCGACATCCTGAATGCCGACAGCGAACTGCGGCAGATAATCGGGAATCAGTGGAATCTTGATTTTGGCGTTGGCCGACAGATCCCGCGCCCGTCCGGGTGCTTCCGTCAAGCGGGCGCCCACTTCCAGAAACGAGAACATGCCGACGGAGAACATATAGTTGTCCTGCCGGGAAACGGAGCGCCGCACCGGCGCGCGCCATTGGGGCTCGACCTGGTTGGTGTAGAGAAAGTCCATGGTCCCGGCCGGAGTCACATCGGCGGTTGGGGTGTTGAGCAGACCGGTGTAGCCCTGATATGACAGGCTGGAGCGCAGGCCCCGTTGTTGATCGTTCGCGTGGGAAGTGAGGGGTAGCAGCATAAACAGGCAGACGCAGAGTATCAGGTGATGGATAGGGATACGACCGGCCATGAACTCTCCTGTGATGATATGATCAGATGAAAAGGCTTTATTGACAGCAGGGTAGGACTATACACGACAGCTGTTTTCAGACAAGAAAAAACCGGCACCCGTTCAGGGTGCCGGTTTTTAATTCCGCATCATATGGTACTCGATGATTTATTGATTAAACGTTGGTGCCGGCACCGCCAGTTGCACCAGTGGGATCTTCTTCGGGCTCCGGTGTGGTAACAGGAACCTCAGGGCGAACAAACTCTTCAACCGGCGTTGCGGTTACGCCTGCAGCGGCGTTATCTGTTTCTTCAGTCACGGCTGTATTGAGCGTCGTTTTGGTGGTCTCATCGATGATATCAGATTCCGCAACCTTGTCAGCTATCGCGTCAGCAGCAAAAGTACCATCGTTCACGCTTATGGCGGTAGCAACTTTCGCTACAACATTATCAACAGCTGTTGCAACGGTGGCTTTGGTGAGGGTGATATTGCTGAAGCTTGCATCAGCAGTCACATCATCAGCTGTTTTTTCCGTAGCTGTCTTGAGGATAGCAGCAAGGTTGGTGGGGTTAAGGGCAGCAACCTTGTCGGCTGCAGCGGCGGTGTTGGTGACAACCTGAGCCGCAATGTTTTTGGCCAGAGTGACCTGGATTGAGGCAATTTGCGCTTTGGCTGCAGTTTGTTGGGCAGCAGTCAGGTCAGTACCAAGACCGGTGTTAATTGCGTTGGTGATGACTTTGGTTGCGGCCGCGATGGATTGGGCCAGAAACTGTACCGCCGGGGTTGCGCCGGCGTTGATGTCGTCATCAAAGTCATCGGCGCCAAGGGCTTTAATGGCTGCAATAACGTCAGCCTGCTGAGCTTTAGGAGTGAGTGCAACCAGGGTGGTCAACGGGGTTATGTTTTTCGCGTTGGAGGGAGCCAGCATCTGGGGCGCTTCCTCATCGGAACCGGCTTCGTTGCCACCTTCAGATACCAGGACAAAACCGTTATCGCAGGCCGGTACTCGCACACTGTAACGACCTTCAGCATTTGTTAATGCCTGGTATTCCCCATCATCGATGGTGAAATTGGCTTCAGCGTCGTCATCGACACAATCAGTAAACACGGTTGCGCCGGCGATAGGGCCTTTTGTCAGGGTGCCGGAGGCTGTCTCACGTTTGGAGCTGCTGCTGCCGCAGCCGAAAGCAAAGGTGATAGCGACCAAAAAAGTGACGACTGTCAGGGTTTTTCCAGTTAAGCGCATGTACTGCCCTCCTTCATTTTGTAAGGCTTGAGTTGGATATGAGGCTGCCCACAGCGAGCAGTCTCAACGAGTGGTTGGTAATCTAATAAGTGAACAGGATTCTGTATACCGTATTCCGGGTCTAGGCGTCTACTATTAAATTTCACAGTTGTTAAAATAGACTTATTTTGTTCTGCTTCTCTCGCAGCTGGACGATGTTCAAAATGGTCTGACGTAAATTTTTACTGGTTGACCGCAAACAGAGCCTTGTGCTAGAAGCCTCACTTTGGTGCTTAAGATACCTATGGAAAACTTAACCATACCTGTGTGGAAGGGGACGTTGCGGTGAGTCTGAGCCGGACATTTTTCTCTAATCTTTTTATCCTGATTGTTTTTCTATTTCTCCTGCAACCGATTGCTTCTTTTGGTGCTGAGGCTGGTGGGCAGGGCTTTTCTGCCAATGCCCCGTCCGCTCAATCTTCCGCTGCGGATATCCCGGCGTCAGTGCTGCAGCAGTTGTCCAATTCCCAGTT
>CALFFB010000200.1 GCA_937958075.1 uncultured Geobacteraceae bacterium
CCTGCTGATGCCCGTCGTAACGGTAGAAAAAACCGGGATCGGGGGTCAGGGAGAAAGGTTTCTCCTTCAGTCCGAAATAGCTCTCGTACATGGAGCTACCAGCCCTGATGCTGCTTGGGTGTCAGCTGCCGAACACGCTCACGGGTGCCCTCGACATCTCTGCTGAAATCGTCCGCGGAACGGATGACCTGGGGCCTCAGCAGAATGATGAGCTCACTTTTGCGGCTCGCGGATTTGGTGTGGCGGAAGAGCCCGCCGACGCCCGGCAGGCGCCCGAGGAGAGGAACCCCGGCCCGATCATCACTGGTCTTCTCCTGCATCAGACCACCGATGACCACCAGCTGACCACTTTCGGCCCGCACCACGCTGTCCGACTCACGCACGGTGCTGTACGCCAGCGGCAGGGTCTGGTTGGCCCCGAAGAGACTGATCTGCTTGGTCTGATCGACCACCTCGCTCACCGTCGGATGGATGTGGAGAATGATGCCGCCGAATTCATCGATCTGCGGCGTGACATCGAGGGCGATACCGGAGAAAAAAGGTGTCAGGGTAATGTCGGTGGAGCTGTTGGTGGTGGTGCCGGTGGTGGTGTCACTGGAGATGTCGGTGACAAAGAATTCATCGGACCCGACCTTGATGACTGCCTTCTGGTTATTGACGGTGGAAATCCGTGGGCTGGAAAGGACCTGGACATCCCCCTGGCTTTCGAGCATTTCCACAAAACCCTGAAAATTGTTGAAATTCAGCGCCAGACTGAAGACCCCGCCGAACATCTGTGAAGCCAGTTCCGTAGGCAGGTTGCCACCGGGTTCAAGGACAATTCCCGAACCGTTCGCCCCGTTCTGACTCTGGTCGAAAACCGAACCGCCACCGCTGACACCACCGAAGGCGCCGTGACCGTTATCGGTCCGGGCGATGGCTGCCCAGTTGATGCCGGTCTGGAAGCCGTCAGCCAGGGTCACTTCAATAATCTTCGCTTCGATAACCACCTGCCGCTGCAGGTTCTGCTGAATAAGCTGGAGGTATTCCGCAACCTGACGCTGTTCTTCCGGCATGGCCACCACCACCACCACACCGGCCTGGGGCTGGACCACCACCTTGCGACCATCGGCGGTCCCGATCAGCCCCTGAATGGCTGTCGTCAGCTCCCTCCAGAAATCGGTGGTCGACTCCGTGTCGATCCGGCTGCCCGAAACCGTCCCGTCGTTATTGCGCCTGCTGTCTTCGGAGGTTTCACCCTGTGTCACCTGTCCGGAACTGATGCGGGTCTGGGAACTGCCGCGGCGGATCAGGTTCAGATAATTCACCTGGTAGGTGCGGGTCTGCAGCCCCGCCGGCAGCACCTGATAAACATTCCCCGTCTTCACGTAAGGATAACCATAGACATTACGCACGACGAGCAGCACCTCGTCGATGGTCGTGTCCTGCAGGCTCAGGCTGATGGTCCCTGTCACCTGGGGATGGACGACCATGTTGGCCCGGCTGCCGGCGACAAGACCCATGAAAAATTCCCGTGCGTCCACCTGATGCGCGGCAATATCAAAGCGCTCCAGCTCCATCGGGTCGGGAACCTGCAGGCGCGGCTCTATGGTCGGCACCAGAGCCGACCGCACCTGAGGGGGAGGCGGAACAGCAGGGGCTTCTGCCGGCTCAGCCGTGCCCATCAAGGCCTCATCGATGGCCGGCGCGGCGTTACCACCCCGCCCTCCGGCGGCACAGCCGGATAAAAACAGGGCCGCCACGAAACATACAAGCAGGATTCGACAGGTCTGCGTTTGCGTCAAAAGCACGGATACTCCTTATGCCATATCATGGGCTCTGTTCAGCAGCCGACGAGCGTTTCATCACCTGCGCCTCAACCGATAACACCAGATGCTGCCCATCCTTTTGCAGACGGACCTGACGGGCATCGATGTCGATCAAACGATAACCCTGAATCTGTTGGCCAACCTGAAGGACCTCACCATTGATCACAGCAACCCGGCGTTGACTGCCCTTCAGAATAGCCGTCAGCTGCAATTCCGAATGCATTTCCGCCTGCTGCTGTTCAGCCGTCACCGGCGTCGGCGCCCGATAGGGTGCCGGCCGCATGGGATCTATCAATTCCTGGGCCGGAACCGGCTTGACACCTCCCGCGAAGACGACCAGGGTTACAGTGAAAACAATGATCCTAACCACCCAGCCACCCCTTTGACAGTCCCAGAGTGTAAAGCTGCAGACGGATGCTGACCTGCGGATAGTTGCCGGCATCCAGTTCAACATCTTCCCAGACCAGAGACCGCGGCAGGTCTTCCAATGACTGCAGATAAGCCAGGGTACCGAGATAATCTCCCTGCAGCTGCAATTGCAAACGATGCCGGTAAACTACGGGAGCTTCCGTATCCTCATCATCAGCTGTCGCGCTCAGGGCCTCCGGCGGCAGGTTCTCCAGCGAAACAAGCACCAGATTCTGCTGCCGACTCAACATCTGGCGCAGCAATCGCGGTATCTCCTGCGGGGCCACCAGCTGCGCCACGCCGGCGGAGAGCTTGCGGCGCTGATCAGCCAGCCGCTCCTGCAGCTCGTCACGGCGCTCCTTGAGAACCATATCGGGATCCTGCTGATCGCGCCGGCGGATCGCGTCAATGGTTTCCTCCAGGGTGGCGATTTCCCGCTGCATGGTGCTGATCTGCTGCCGCGCCGCTGCCTGGCGCTGGCTTGCGGGAGTCAGCACCAGAACATAGGTCAGGGTGACCAGTACCACAATACAGCACAACAGCAGTATGCCTCGCTCACGCAGAGTCCGGGCATCGAACCATTTAGCCACTTGTTGCCAACGTGCCTTCATCGGTTCTCCTGATCGGGGCTGGTCATCAGGGTAAACTCAACATATTCCGGTTCTTCCTCCATCCTTGTCAGCTGCAGCCGGGAAAACAACAGCTCGGCAAACACCTGTTCATCG
>CALFFB010000201.1 GCA_937958075.1 uncultured Geobacteraceae bacterium
GTTATTCTACCACTTTATTTCCTTTGATTTTTTTCAATCTGTCACAAACACCCCGTCTCATCCGTTTCACCTTGTAACAATAAGGCGCACTGGCCCGCCAGGGCTACGCCCATCTATTACCGGGGGCATTCGGCACCCAAAAATCAAAAAGGAGATTGACTGAGATGAGACACAACAGGTTTGGCAAAAGATGGCTTATGGCCCTGCTCGGGATACTGTTGATAACGGGCCCGCAAACGGCACTGGCCCACTGTGATGCCCTGGACGGGCCGGTCATCACGGAAGCGCGAACGGCCCTCGAAAGTGGTGACATCCAGCCGCTGCTCAAATGGGTTATGCCCGAGTACGAAAACGAGGTCCGCAGCGCTTTTGACCAAACCCTGCAGGTGCGCAAACTGGGCGCCCAGGCACAGGAATTGTCTGACCGCTATTTCTTCGAAACCCTGGTCAGGGTTCATCGCGCTGGTGAAAATGCGCCCTATACCGGCATCAAACCGGCCGGTACCATTGCCGCGCCTATCGCCAAGGCAGACCAGGCCCTGGTCGACGGCTCGGTAGACACGTTGGCGGACGCCATTTCAGCGCACGTCGGCAAAGAGATGCGCAGCCGCTTTGAGCGGGCAAAAGACCTTCAGGACCGTGCCGATGAGGATGTTGCGAGCGGACGCGATTTTGTCAGCGCTTATGTCGACTATGTGCACTTTGTCGAAGGTGTCGTCGCCGTCGTCCACGGCGAACATGCCCATTAACGGCTGTTTCCTCCTCAATAAAAAGGGCAGATGCTTTACCGCATCTGCCCTTTTTTCCCCATACGCTGACAACACCTGACGACTTAACTGAATGCTGAAAACCTCAGGCGCCAACCAAGAGTAAAGCCAGCCAGCTGGGCGGCAACCGCGCCGATTATCCAGAACAGCGACATGAGCAGAAACGATTCCGAGCCCGCAAGCAGCAGAACCAGATAGGCACCCAGGCTGTAACCACCGGCCAGCAGACAGGTGCCGCGACCGATGGCTTTCAGCTCCCGCCGATTGGCAATCAGGCCGTTGATCAAAGCGCCAAGCAGGACAAACAGAACCCCGCACGTCAGATAATAAAGGGCCGGGGGCACCTGGGCGTGAAGATCGTGCAGCAGCACATTGTGATCGCCAAATCCGATACCGAACTGTGGGCAGATGGTCAGAGTCAGCAGGCCGGCTGCCGCTTGAACCCCAATAAATCTGCCAACGACAGCCCGCGCCGACACCGATTGTCCGACCTGCGCCAGACGCCTGACCGCCGCATCCGTCGCCGGCCGGGGAGCCATGTCCGGTGCCTCCATAAAGTCGGCAAACTCACTGGTTTGCAGGTGTTTTCCCGTTGTTTTCCGCATCATTTCTCCTTCCCGGCCCCCAGGGCCCGGCGCAACTGCCGAATAGCCCGGCTCACCAGCTGCCTGGCGTTGCTGCTGCTGGTATTCAGCTGCGTAGCGATTTCATCAAACGTCAGATCCTGATCGTAACGAAGCTCCAGCACCTGGCGCTGACGCCGACCCAGGATCGCCATCTCCGTAAGGGCGCCACCGATCAGAGCATGAGGTTTGTCGTCGGCAGCAGCATGCGTCAACAAAGTGTCATCAGCTATCACCCGCCGATGAACCCGCTGCTTGCGGAGGTGGTCGATCAGGGCATTGCGGGCGATGGTAAAGCACCACGGCAGAAAAGGAGTCTCCTCACGGTACCTCTCGCGGGCCGCATGCAGCTTGGCAAAGGTGATCTGAAACACCTCCTCGGCCTCGTCACGATCTCCGAGCTTGCGGTACAAGTATCCCAGGATGCGCCCCCTGTGCCGGGCATACAGTTCCTCAAAGGCCTGCATGTCGCCATCGGCGTAAGCCTGCATCAAGTGTTCGTCGGACAGGTTCATGATGATCCGTCTTTCCAGAGTTAACGTCTTTGTCACCGATTGTGTGACACCGTCAGAACCCAGCTGCCCCTGAAAGACGCATGCCGGCCATGACCAGAATAACGCTGAGAATATCCCCCGGATCATCCGCAACAATTGACCGACATCAAAAACATCCTGTTTTTTCGTTAACGCACCTACCCCGGCTTGACCGAGCGAAAGCGGAAAATCTTGCGCCCCCTGGTTGCCCTGGCAACGGGATGGTGGGTTTCGGTAAAAAACCGCACATCCTCAATGGTGTAAAAAGCATTGGGATTGAACTGCCGGATCAGGCTGATGGCTTTTTTCAGATCGCGGCGCTTGACCACGGTAAAAATCACCTTGACCGGCCCCGATTCACCACGGGCGTTGACACTGGTGACTCCGAAATCCGCATCCCACAGGGCCCTGGTCAGGGCGGCATCGTCATTCGGAGTGATCACCCGCAGAATCAGATTACCAAAGGCCAGCCGCTCCTCAATGAGCAGACCGACATAGTTACCGGCCCCGAAGCCTGCGGCAAAGGCCAGATAGGTCACCCAGCTGTCGAGGTGCAGCATCACCTGCGAAATCGCCAGCACCCAGACCAGTGCCTCCAGAAAACCCAGCGGCGCAGCCAGATGCTTCAATCCCCGATAAACCATGGAAATCCGCAAGGTCGCCAGACTTACATCCAGAATCCGCGCCAGAAAAACCAGCAGCGGAACAGCAACCGTAGTCACCCAGGCCGAACTGTCAACAAACTCGGAAAACATCCTTTACTCCTTGAACCCTGTTTAAAATGCCCATAAAAAAAGCCACAAACTTAAAAAGTTCGTGGCCTGTGCAGACAAAAAACAGTGGAACCCATCAAACGTCCCGGTCAGAAGACATCGACAGCGCGCTCCACATCGCCCGCACCCGGCCATGCACGCACCAATGGCGTATTCACGGCAACAGGATCAGGGCTGTAAAAGTTTGGATTCATCATAGCGCGGCACCATAGCAGAAAGGTTTGGCAGAAACAATAGAGATCCAC
>CALFFB010000202.1 GCA_937958075.1 uncultured Geobacteraceae bacterium
GCACCGGCAGGCCGACTTCCACTTCCGGGCAGACCGGCACATACTCCACGTAAGCACCCAGCACATCGGACAGATAGCGGTCAAGCTTGTGCCCGCCATCGTAACGCACCTTTGCCCCCAGCAGACAGGAACTGATACCGAGTCGTATTTTGTCATCCATATCTGTACTCCCTGGCGGCTGATGCGCTATGGTTTCAAGGCAAGGTGAGGATGTCTGTTCGCAGATTCGAAAAAAGCACCGGCAGCAAGTGTAGCAGAGAATCCATGAACGCGCGGAGTTTTTCCGCCTTCGCCGGAACAGGAATCAGCCCGATGAGCAATGACAAACCGATTTTCGTCGCCGGCGCCAGCGGTTATATCGGCGGCCGGCTGGTTCCACGCCTGCTGGAAACCGGCTACCGGGTCAGAGCCCTGGCCCGAAACCCGGACAAACTGGCGCAGCGCCCCTGGGGAAAACACCCCCGTCTGGACATCGTCAAGGGGGATGTCCTCTCGCTGGAGAGCCTGACACAAGCCGTTGCCCCCTGCCGGGCGGCCTACTATCTGGTCCATTCCATGGTCCCGGGGGTTGATGATTTTGCCGCCGCCGACCGGATGGCCGCCACCCACATGGCCACAGCCGCCGCAGCGGCCAACCTCGAACAGATCATTTACCTGAGCGGTCTTGGGGAAGAGGCCCCCGGACTCAGCCACCACCTGCAATCCCGCTCGGAGGTCGGCACCTGTCTGCGCCGGGGAAAGACTCCGGTGACCATCCTGCGGGCGGCCATGATCATCGGCTCAGGCAGCGCCTCCTTTGAGATCCTGCGCTATCTGGTCGAACACCTGCCGGTCATGATCACCCCCCGCTGGTTGAACACCCCCTGTCAGCCCATTGCCGTGCGTAATGTTCTCTATTACCTCATGGGCTGCCTGGAGCAGCCGGAAACAATCGGCCAGACCTTTGATATCGGCCAGCCGAATATCACCAATTACCGCGAACTCATGGATATCTACGCAGAGGAAGCGGGGCTGCCCAAACGGCTGATCATACCGGTTCCCATCCTGACTCCGCGGCTGAGTTCCTACTGGATTCACCTGGTCACACCGGTCCCGGCCGCTATTGCCCGCCCCCTGGCCGAAGGCCTGAAAAATCCGGTGATCTGCACCGACAACCGCATTACCAGCATTCTGCCCCAGGAGCTGCTCGATGCCCGCAGGGCCATCCGGCTGGCCATCGATCGCATTCAGCAGCATCAGGTTGAAACCACCTGGACCGATTCCGGCTCTATCCGCCCCGCTGAATGGAGCTTCCCCGGCGACCCCAACTGGGCCGGTGGCAATGTCCTGGAAGACAGCCGGCAGATACGCATTGCTGCCACCCCGCAGGAACTGTGGCCGGCGGTCACTTCCCTCGGCGGTGACAGCGGCTACTATTATGCGGACTGGCTCTGGCGCCTGCGTGGCCTGCTCGATCGCCTCGGCGGCGGCGTCGGGCTGCGCCGCGGCCGGCGCAATCCAACCCAGCTCTACCCCGGTGACGCCCTTGATTTCTGGCGGGTTGTCCAGATAAAAGAAGGGGACTATCTGCTCCTCTCAGCGGAGATGAAGGTTCCGGGTGAAGCCGTGCTCTCCTTCACCCTGACCGATGGCGGCGACGGATCGACCCAACTGCGCCAGACGGCCCGTTTTCTGCCCCGTGGCTTGACCGGCCTGCTGTACTGGTACGCCGTTGCCCCCTTTCATTTCTTCGTTTTCAACGGTATGCTGCGCGGCATCGCCAGAAAATCTCAACACCGGATACTCGAAGGCCCCACCCGTATCCGCTAATCGGTATCGAAGGTCGTCATGAACACAACGGATTCTCCACCAAACCCACCCCCCGCCGATCTGCGTGGCGAGCCGGACTGGCAGCCCTTTGATGCCCCCTCACTGGTCGGCGCCTCCCTGCGCTTTGTCTCCGGCGAGCCCGGAGGCAACCGCTACCGCATCCGTTACTATCGCAATCCTGACGGGCAGCTGCGCGCCCGGGTATGGTTCGGCCCGGAAACCGAAGGTCCTCCGGGACATGCCCACGGCGGCTCCATGGCCGCGGTTCTTGACGAAGTGCTGGGTCTGGCCGCCTGGACCGCCGGCTATCCCATTGTTGTTGCCAATCTCAATGTCAGTTTCCGCAATCTGCTCCCTCTGGAAACCGTCGTCACCGTAGAAAGCGACATGACTGCCGTTGACGGGCGCAAGGTGACCGTACACGGGCGTATCCGCAGCGGGGCCACCGTCTACGCCGAAGGCGAGTGCCTGTGCATCGTCATCCGCAAC
>CALFFB010000203.1 GCA_937958075.1 uncultured Geobacteraceae bacterium
GCGGCCGTGGCCATGACCGGCTGGAGCATCAGCATGGCGCTCAGGGCCTTGGGCACCAGGCGCTCGTCCAGACGCGGCACGAGACTGAGCACGCTTTCGATGATGCGTTGCCCAATCGATTCGGCGGGCTGCGCGGTCTCGAGCGGTTGCTTCTGCTCGGCCACCTGCGGAATCGGGGTCTGGACTCCCAGCATGGCGCGAGCGGAAGAGAGCAAACCGTTGGCGATCCCGGCGCTGCGATCCTTGAGTGCCTGGATGCCCGTGCTCGCGCCGCTGGAAAGCCTTTGCCAGAGGGATTGCCCCTCTGTACCGGCACTGGCAAAGATTCGGCCCACAGCCCCGGGGACGGCCGACAGTGTGGCAACGATCCGGTCGCGGAGATTGACGGCTCCCGTGGCCAGCGCATCCCAGGCATTGACCTGGGGCGGTTTGAGCGCCAGTACGGGCGTGTCGCCAAACAGGGATTGTTTGAGACCGCCGAAGATGGCACCGGCCTTGGCCGCGACGGTTTGAGCCCCGGAGGTCAACCCATCCCAGAGTTTTCCAGCCATCCGGAAGGGAGCCGAGGCGGCGTCCATGAGGTTTCCGCCCGCCGTTTTGATCTGCTGCCAGGCTCCCGCAGCGGCCGAGAGAATCCCGCGAGCGGCGAAGCCGAACACTTTCGCGGGCAGCGACTGGGTAAGGCTCATGCCATCGGCGAGGGTCTTGAGCAACGCGGAACCGGAGGCGGTCAGGCTGGCGAGCGGTCCCTCGCGGGCGTCGGAGAACGGCAGCAGATTGCGCAGCTTGCCCAGGGCGTTCTTGAGCATGGTGAAGGGATAGGTCACCGCCGACCAGATCCCTTCGCCCAAGGTGATGAGCAGATTCTTGCCTGCCTCGAAGAAGGTGGTGTCCCCGGCGAAGAAGGAGCGCACGGTGGCAAACAGCTCCCGCAGAGTGCTGATGATCGGCAGATTCAGAATCGCCTGGCCGATCTGCCCGGCGGCGTCGGCCACCAGGCGTCCGATGGAGGTGAAGATGCCGGAAATGAAATTCCAGACACCGACCACCACATCCCGCGCCCAGCGGAACGGGGTGGCAAGAAAATCGTAGACCGCGCCGCCGATGGCCTTGAGCCCGTCCAGCAGGGAGATGTCGCCGGTCAGCACCTGCCAGACCGCATAGACGATCTTCCCGGCGGCCACGAAGGCCTCGCCGATCATGCGCACGGGCAGCAGGAACTTGTAGATGAACTTGGTCGCTCCGATCAGGGAACTGACGATGATCTTGCCGACCCAGACCACGCTGCGCACCACCACCGCCAGGGCTCGGACGATGAGCGACAGGTTCCAGGCCACGATCTTCAGGGCGAACGCCAACCCCTGCAGAAGCACACCGGCGACGGTGCCGATAACCGTGCCGAAGGTGCGCCAGGACGACCCATCGGTGGCGCTGGCGGCCACGCCGAAGATCTCCACCACCGAAAAGACCGCGCTGGCCAGCGCCGCATAGGCGCTCATCAGGGTGCGGACGGTCGGTTCGAGGATGGCGCGGATGCGGCCAAAGGCATGGGAGAAAGCGCCCCACAATCCGGCCAGGGCCTCACGAACGCGGTAATAGGCCTTGAAGACGGTGACCACGAAGCCCAGCAGTCCGGCGGATTCGAGCTTCTGGGCCAGTTCGGCCGACATCTGCCCGACGCCACCGCTGAGCGAACCCACCAGCTCTCTGACCCCCCGGAACACCAGCGAGACCTTGTTCCAGGCCCCGGTTATGACGTCCTGGATGCCGCCGAAGTTGGTTTCCCAGGCGCGTTTGAGCAGATACACCGATAGGATCACGCCCGCGATGATCGCGGTGACGGGCAGAAAATAGGTCGCGACCGCCGAACCCACCCCGGCCAACGCGGCGCTGATGGCCACGAACCCGGCCTTGATGGCGGGAAGCATGAGTCCCACCATGCCCACGGCGGCGGTGACGGCTCCGGCCACGACCAGAATGGTGCCGAGGGCCATGGACAGTCCCAGGACCACCCGGGTCACGCCCGGCATCGATTTGGCCATGCGCTGCAGGAACAGAATGAAGCGGGAGACCCCGTTGATCATCGGCGTGACCACCGGCAGCAGAGTGCGGCCCAGGATTTCGCTGAGGTTGGCCATCTGCTGGCGCAGAAGCAGGAACCGGGCTCCGATGTCCTGGTTCATGGCGTCGGCCATCTGCTCGGTGACTGCCGTGCCGGTCTTCATGGCCCGGCCCACCGACTGGATATTGCCTTCGAGGCTCTCCATGCCCGCCGACATCTGCAGCAGGAACTTGACCGCCTCGTCGGAGCCGAAGGCCTTCTTCAGCTTCACCTGGGCGGCGGCGTTGGAGAGGTCGGGGAACTGGCGTTTGATCTCCTGCAGGATGGGAACCACGCCCTTGAGGCGGCCGCTGGTGTCGGTGAAGGACAGGCCAAGCTCGTCACCGGCCTCGGCCGCCTTCATGATGAACGCCTTGTACAGCGTGCCCGCCTCGGAGCCGGGCATGGTGGTCTGGAGCTGGCCGAGCACGGCGAGCTGCTCGTTCAGCGGAATATTGCTCGCGGCAGCCACCGCGCCGATGTTCTTGATGGCGTCGGCCATCTGGGTGCCGTTGGTCTTGAACGAGGCCACGGTCTGCGCCATGGCTCCGGAAAAGGCGGTCGCCCATTCCATGTCGTTCATGTCGGCCATGATGGGCTTGAAGATCCCGTAGGCCGTGGTGAAGGTGCCGACCATCTCCTGGGTGGTGGCCTTGGTCGCCTTGGCGGTCATGGCGGCCATGGAGGTGAAGACGCCCACCGCCTCGTCGCTGAGGTTGGACAGGGCCGATTTCACATCGTAGGTGGCGGTGATGAAGGCGGCCTTGTCGGCACCGGACCACTGGTTGGTGAAGGATTCTGCGGCGTCCTCGATGGCCCGGAGGTCCTGCACGCCGAGGGACGCCAGCTCGCCCAGAGCCTTCTGGGTCGCGGCGGTGGAGGCGACCAGGGCGGCGGGCACTGCCATCAGGGCCAGTCCCGCCCCCAGCATCATGGTGCCTTGCTGGATGCGGTCCAGGTTGCGGGTCATCCGCTCGCTGGCATCCGCCACGGTGGAATCGAGGTCCATCATGGAGCCACGGATGCGCTGCGCGTTCTGCGAGAACGCATCCTTCATCGATACCACTATGCCCAGTCCGAGATCGCCGTTCATCTATCGCCGTTCCGTTTGCTCACGTTCAAAATCAAGCTGCCGCTCGAGGGCCTCGACGAACTGACGCCGGACCCTGAGCGGCAGCGAGCGGGTTTCCGACCAGCCCCAGTGCAGTCCGCCGTAAGCGAGAAAGAATGCGTCGCTTACAAGCGAACTCCGGGGAACAAAAAAGCCGGTTCTGCCTCCAGACGGGTGCGGATCTTGGTGCCGCAGCCATCGCATTCGGTTTCGACCGAGGTGTCGATTCCCGCGTCGACCCGCGACATCTCCTGTCGCAGCGCGTTGCGGTCACGCATCGACATTTCCGCCAGGCTCTTCTTGGAGGGAGCCTTGCCGTCGATGTCGAGGATACGGATGAGCATGGCCGAGCTGATGTTGGGCTCGCGCAGGCTGGCCAAACGCTTTTCCTTGTGGCCGTCGAGATATCCGAAGCGCACGGTTTTCTTCGAGCCGGGCAGCTTGAAGGCGAACTCCCGCTCCTCGCCGTAGGGGGTGACCTTGAGATCCTCGAGATTGATGGTCACGAAGTTGGTCATGCGGCAGGCGCTGTTCGGGCAGCTCAGCTCCAGATCCACCTCGTCGCCGAGGGAAATCTGGCGCAGGCGGACCAGGGCGAACAGCCGGTCACCCGAGAGCAGGTTCATCACCTCGGAAAGATCGGGGGCGGTCTTCTCGCCCAGCCGGACGAAACAGTTGCGGAGCACCTGGTTGATCGCCTCTCCGGAGCGGATCAGACGCTGGTTGGTGAGCAGTTCTTCCTCAGCCCCGGTCATTTCCCGGAGCTCGAGTTCAGTGCCGCTTGGCAGTTCAAAGCTGTACATGGTCGATCCTCCGGTTTAGGTCCAGTATTGGAAGCAGATGGTGAGCTTCTCGATGGTGTTCTCGGTGTTGCCGCCTTCGAGCTCGTCGTATTCGAGCGCCTTCACCCAGGCCCCGTGCAGGGTCCAGCGGCGGGTCTCGTTGCCGGTGCGGTCGTAGCGGACAACGTCGATGTCGCGCATGTAGTCGGCCGGAAGGCCGCCGGTGACGGCGTTCACGTCCACCTGTTTCTTGATCCATTCGCGGGCCGCCTCGTCGGAGCCGTCCTGCAGGTTGCCTTTCTCGAGGGTGATGTCCTCGAACTTGACCCGGCCCGCCACCTTCTGGTCGAACATCGAACCAGCCGGGGCAAAGGCCACTTCCTCGAATTCTGTTTTGGGCTCCTGTCCCTTGTGGAACAGGGCCACGTCGAAGCCGTTTACCTCGATGGCGAACTGCCAGTTCTGGTAAAGGCTCTTGGGCATGTTTCCGCTTCTCATAGCCGTGTTCTCCCGTTAGATGATTTCTTTGAAGTCCGCGCCGGTGCTGGTCAGGATGAAGTTCAGCTCGATGAACTCCGCCGTCTTGGTCGGCTTGACGAACACGCGGGCCACCATTTCGTTGCGGTCGATGACCGCCGGGGTATTGGTCTCCTCGTCGCACTGGAAGGCGAAGTCGTAGAGGCCACCCTTGTCCTTGATGTCCTGCAGGAAGGGATTGATCAGGCGGCCGAGGGCACGCCAGGTCTGGGGATGGTTCGGCTCGAACACCACGAAGCGGGAGGATTCCGAGATGGCTTCCTCCATGAACATCATCAGGCGGCGGACGTTGATGCGGTCCACGGCCGATGGCTGGCTCTGCAGCGTCTTCTGGCCCCAGATGTTGATGCCGGTGTCGGGGAACACGGCGATGACGTTGACCCCTTCCGGATAGAGCACATCGCGCTCGCCACGGCTGGTCTTGTAGGCCAGGGAGAGCGTGTTGAAGATGCGGCCACGGTCGATACCGGCGGGCGCGTTCCAGACGTTGGTCTTCTGGTCGCTGCGGGCGATGCAGCCCGCCACCGCGCCGCAGGGCGGCACCAGCTTCTTGCGCGAGTTGACCGGATCGCTGATCTCCAGCCAGGGGTAGTAGAGCGCCGCATAGGAGGAGTTGAAGGCCGCGTGGCTGTACATCCCTTGTCCCTTGCGGAAGTCGACCGCTTCGAGCGGCTCCAGGTGCATGGGCGTGTCGGCGATGAACAGCAGATCCTTGCGCCCCTCGGCATAGGCGATTCCGGCGTTGATGACCGGCACCGTGGTGACGCCGGGGACCATCAGCAGGTTCAGGGCGTCGATCTCGTCAAAGCCATAGAGGCCGGTATGCTGCGAGGGATCGCCGATGAAGTCCGCATCGGCCAGATCGGTCAGACCATTGTCGCCGCCGCTGAGCGTGAACACGCCCAATGCCGGACGGTCGCTGGGCGTTCCCGTTGCTGCGGCCAGATCCTGGACCAAGATGAAATCCGAGCGGTCGTTGATCGCCAGCTCCACATGGTTCGGCAGCGTCTCGTCCATGCTCAGATCCTTGAACACCTCGACCACATCGCCTTTGTGCCGGACCACCAGGTTGAAATGGTTGGCCGGATCGAGAGAACCGTCCTCGATGGAGATGGAGAGTCGGTCGCCCCAGACGCCTTCGTTCACGGCCTCGATCCGCAGGGCGTCGGCGGGCGTCGCCTCCCGGTTCTGCAGCACGATGGAAGATTTGAGCGCCGTCAGGGTGTCCCGGTCGGTGGGATCGGTGAGATGGGCGATGCGGGTGACATAGAGGACCGAGCCGCCGTTGTCGAAAAATGCCCGGGCGGCGTAGGCCAGATAGCTCTCGTTGATATAGGAGCCGAAACGGTTGATGAACTGTTCCCAGCTCGTCACCAGCACGGGCTTGTTGATCGGGCCTTTCTCGGCCACCCCGACCATGGCGGCCGAAGAGGTCGAGATCTGCTTCACATAGAAACTGAAGTCCGTTTCCCGGGTGTAAATCCCGGGCGATAGATAGGTCGGCATGGTTATTTCCTCCGCTTGCTGGTGGTCTTGGCCTCATCGGCTGCGGCGTCATCGGTTGCCGTGGGCTTTTCCGGTTCCGGTTCCACGCCGCCGGTCAGGTCGGTGATGCGCACCAGGCCGCGTTTTCCGGCGGTCTTGATCTCGGCGGAGAGGTCCTTGCGGGCGATGCTCTTGCGTTCTCGCGGCCCGAGGTGGAGGGTTCCCTGGCCGGAGAGGTTGAACGTCAGGGGTTGGAACTGCAGGTTTCTGATCTCGATCACGGTTGTTCTCCTTTACGGTTGAATGGTTCGTTGCTCTGTCACGTCGCCGTGAAACTGGAAGGTCCGGTCCCGGATCAGCCGACCGTCGCGCAGGTCGCCGTCGTACACCGGGCAGGATTCGATGCGGATGCGTCCGGAGCTTTGCCGGAGATTGGAGAGGTTCACCCGGGCCAGACCGCCCAGAGGAACCAGTTCAGTAAGGTTCAGGCTGCCCTGGTCGGCGATGGCGATCTCCGCGTGAAGCTGAAGGAACCGCGACACCGACTCGTGAAAACCGAGCAGTTCGGCCTCCCGGTCCACGGTCACCACCAGGTCGAAATCGAGGTGATAGAGACGGGGAAACCGGCACTCCTCGAAACTCAGCTCCGCGACATTCTTCTCGAACAGGCGGCTCTGGCTGCGGCGGAAACGGTCTTCCGTCAGCTTCGGCCCCTGGAGGATGACGCTGGGGGTGCGCTG
>CALFFB010000204.1 GCA_937958075.1 uncultured Geobacteraceae bacterium
CCGCCGCCTGCAAAAGACAGGGGCGGGTTTCCGAATTTAAAGCCGCGCTTGCCCACGCTCCCATACCCGGGGAGATAAAAGTGGATGTTTCGACGGCAGGTCTTCTGACTCGCGAATCCTCAGCGCTCATTTGTTGACGCTGACATTGCCGACAGCCTTCCCGGTGGCAGCCCACCAGTGGCATCCTTGTCCGCAATCTGATTCGCTTACAGCGGCGGGTCCGTGGAGGATTTTCACCTCTCTTCCCGTTGTCGTTGCCTGTTGAACTGGCGCTGACAAGCCTTGCGGCACCGGCGAAACGCTCAATAGTGTGTACGCCGCTTATAGCGGGCGGCGGCAACAGGAGTCAAGGAGTTTTTCATCTGCCAGGCAGCAGGTTTTCCCGAGGGCGAAAACGTGGTAAAGAGTAACCTCCCTGATTGTTCAACGTATTGTGTCATCAAATGAAAGGAAACCGACAGATGATGTTTGAAGATATCGGCCTGCTGGCACCGAAGATTCTGTTGCCGAAAAAAGGTATTGATCTGCAGCGCTGGGCGGTGATTGCCTGCGATCAGTATACCTCGGACCGGAGCTACTGGCAGCGGCTGGCGGCTCAGGTGGGGGACGCTCCCTCGACGCTGAAGCTGACCCTGCCGGAGGTTTATCTGGAAGATGCGGATGTCGATGAGCGCATCAGCCGCATCAACGCCACCATGGAGCAGTATCTGACCGAGGGGATTCTCGAAGAGCAGCCCCCCGGTTTTCTCCTGGTGGATCGGCGTACCTCGGCAGTGCCGTCGCGTAAAGGCCTGATCGTCGCCCTCGATCTGGAACGTTACGATTACCGCCCCGGCACCCAAAGCCTGATCCGGGCCACGGAAGGAACCATCGTCGAACGTCTGCCGCCGCGCATCAAAGTACGGGAAAGGGCGCCCATCGAGCTGCCGCATATCATGGTGCTCATTGATGATCCCCGGCAGACGGTGATCGAACCCCTGTTCAGGGAACAGCTGGAAACCCTGTACGATGTCGATCTGTTGAATAATGGCGGTCACATCACCGGTTATCGTGTCGCCGCCCCAAAGTTGCAGCAGCAGGTCGCAAAGGCCCTGGAAAAGCTGAGTGATCCTGACGGCTTCCGGCAGCGCTACGAGGTGGATGCGCCGGTCATGCTCTACGCCATGGGGGACGGCAACCATTCCTTCGCCACGGCCAAAGCCATCTGGGAGCGGGTCAAGGACGAGGCGGGAGATATGCGCCAGGTGCTCGATCATCCGGCGCGTTTCGCTCTGGTTGAGCTGGTCAATGTCCATGATCCGGGACTGGAGTTTGAGGCCATCCACCGGGTTCTGTTCAACGTCGATGGCGAGCTGTTTGCTCAGGCCATGGGGGATTATTACCGGCAGCAGGGTATGGAACTGACCCTGACGCCCTGCGGCGATGTCATCAGCAGTCTCGCCTGCGCCGCCGAGGTGGAACAAGGGCACGCTTTTGCCATGAACCTTGGCGGGCAGTTTTTCGCCTGCGCGGTCGCCGACCCGGAGTTGACCCTTGAGGTCGCGACCCTGCAGGCCTTCCTTGACGACTTTCTCAAACGCGCACCACAGGCGAAAATCGACTATATCCACGGCGAACGTGAGGTGACGGAGCTGGGCAGTCAGCCGGGCTGCGTCGGCTTTTATCTGCCGTCCATCTCCAAGCATGACCTGTTTCGGACCATCATTCGCGATGGTGCCCTGCCGCGTAAAACCTTCTCCATGGGCGAAGCGGATGAAAAGCGTTTCTATCTGGAATGCCGCCGGATTATCCGCTGAGCAGCGGCGTGCCGCCAGTCGACCCGATGGGCCGACTGGCGGTCCACTGCCGGTGATTTGACCCTGCCGGGCCAGCGTGCTATATACAGACACCAAAGCAGCATTTCCAAAAGGTTGCGCCTGCCGGTTCCCCGGCAACAGACCCGCAACGAGGTGGACCGATCCTGCCCCCGGCCGGTTCGGGTCGAACCCTCTCTTCTCAAAGGACAGCACCGGGTTGCAATGTTCCGTTGCAACATCGGGTGCGGGCGGTCCTGATCATCGCAATATCATCAAAATGAGCGGCGCCTGTGGATTGTGTGCTCTTGTTTGACGAGTCCCTTCCTTTAGGTTCTGTCCACTGTTTTTCGCTATCCCTTGCGCAGGGCCGTTCATCAAGAGTCGCCCCAGTAACAGCCTGTATTCACGACTTTTACCGGAGGATTGTGCTATGAAACCTATGTGGCTTGTTGTTCTGTTTGCCCTGCTTGTTGTCCCCACCGCTGCCCTTGCTGATGACCTGCAGCAGATTCAGGAGCGCGGTACCATCAGTTTTGCCATGAGCGGCCAGTATCCCCCCTTTAATTTTGTTAACGAGAGTAACCAGCTCAGTGGTTTCGATGTGGAGATCTGCGGTGCCCTGGCCAAACTCCTCGGGGTTGAGCCCCGGCCCCTGTCCACCGCCTGGGATGGCATCATCGCCGGGCTGCTGACCAATCGCTTCGACCTGATCTGCGGCAGCATGGCGATTACCGATGAGCGTTTGAAATCCATCGATTTTACGGATGCCTACTATCGCTCGGGAGCGCAACTGTTTGTCAAGGAGGGCTCGGACATGAAGGATGCGGCGGACCTGGAGGGCCAAAAGATCGGCGTGACCCTGGGCACCACTTACGAGGAATGGGTGCGCGAGAACCTGCCGCAGGCCGACGTGCGCACCTACAAGGGGGTTCCTGATATGCTGCTTGAGGTCATGAGCGGCCGCATCGACGGCTTCATCACCGACCGCATCGTCGGGGCCATGGCCATTGATGAGAAGAACGCGCCGATTCAGATGGCCGGTTCGTTGCTCTACGAGGAGCGCATGGGGATCGCCCTGCGCCAGGATAATCCGCAGCTGAAAAAGGCCCTCAACGAGGCGCTGGCCACTCTCAAGGAGGACGGCACCTATGAGGCTATCAGCATGAAATGGCTGAAGATCGACGCGCGGTAACCGGCTGCAGGCCTCGTGTTCAGACGTGCAGCTTGCCATGAAAGACAAGGACTTCTGCTATGCTCGACTGGTCGGTGATCTTTCATTATTCGCCCTTTTTTCTCAAAGCGGCGGTTCTGACCCTGCAGATCTCGGTGATCTCACTGATCGTCGGGCTGGTGTTCGGTCTGGTCGCGGCCCTGTGTGTGCTGGCGAAGAACCCCCTGCTGCAGTGGCCGGCGCGGTTTTACGTCTGGCTGATCCGGTCGACGCCTTTGCTCGTTCAGCTGTTCATCATCTATTTCGGCTTTCCCCAGTTCGGCCTCGACTTAAGTCCCTTCTGGTCGGGGGTGCTGGCTCTGGCCCTGAACACCGGTGCCTACAACGCTGAAACCATCCGTGGTGGTATCCAGTCGGTCCCTGCCGGGCAGGTCGAAGCGGCCCGTTCCCTGGGGATGAGTGCCGCTCTGACCATGCGCCGCATCGTGCTGCCCCAGGCCCTGCGCCTGATCATTCCGCCCCTGGGCAATAACTTTGTCATTCTCATCAAGGATACCTCCCTGGTCTCGACCATCACCCTGGTGGAGCTGACCCTGACCGCCCAGCGTCTGATCGGTTCGACCTACAAGCCCTTTGAAATGTACCTGATGGCGGCCTTCTTCTACGCCCTGTTGACCACCGGCGCGACCCTGTTGCTGAAGAAGCTGGAATCCCGTGCTGCCTGGAGCCACGCGTGAAAACGACAGAGGAAAAAACGCACCCGATGATCGATATCCGGGGCTTAAGGAAGTGTTTCGGTGCATTGGAGGTGCTCAAGGGCATTGACCTGCAGGTGGCCGAAAGTGAGGTCCTGGTCCTCATCGGCCCGAGCGGTTCGGGCAAGAGTACCCTGCTGCGCTGTCTGAATCATCTGGAGACCCCCACCTCCGGTGAAATATCTATCAATGGCGAGCGGGTCAACCGGACCGATCTGTCGGCGCGGGCCTTCCAGCGGCATCTGAACCGGGTGCGCACCCATATGGGGATGGTGTTTCAGCACTTCAACCTGTTTCCGCACAAAACCGTGCTGGAGAATATCACCGAGGCGCCCGTACAGGTACTGAGGCAGACCAGAGAAGACGCCCGCCGGACAGCCCTGGAACTGTTGGAGCGGGTTGGGCTGCTCGATAAATGCGATGAATATCCGGCTCGCTTGTCCGGCGGCCAGAAGCAGCGCGTCGCTATCGCCAGGGCCCTGGCCATGCAGCCGTCGGTCATGCTCTTCGATGAGGTGACCAGCGCCCTTGATCCGGAACTGGTGGGCGATGTGCTGCGGGTCATGGAGGATCTGGCGCGCGACGGCATGACCATGATCGTCGTCACCCATGAAATGGGCTTCGCCCAGAGGGTCGCCGACCGGGTGGTGTTCATGGCCGATGGCGATATCTGTGAGCAGGGAACGCCGGAACGGATTTTCAACGATCCGCAGCAGGAGCGTACGCAGAAGTTTCTCGGCGATGTTTTGTAGGCCGGATAGGAGCGCAGATGGAAAAAGCCCCCGCGATCGAGTTGATCACAGGGGCTTTTTTTTACGCGTATAATGCTTGCGCCGGGCTCAGTGGTGGCGACCCTGCGGCAAGATCAGATTGAGAACAATGCCGACAATCCCCGCCAGGCCGATACCGCCGAGCTTGACGATGGCCAGGTCGAAGGTCATGCCGCCGATGCCGAAGACCAGGATGACAGCGACAATGGCAAGGTTGCGGGGCAGCATCAGGTCCTCTCCGGCGCGTACCAGGGTATTGATGCCGATGACGGCGATGGCGCCGAACAACAGCACCATGATGCCGCCCATGACCGGCACCGGAATGGTGTTGAGCAGTCCTCCCAGCTTGCCGACAAAGGCAAGAAGAATGGCGGCGATGGCGGCCCAGGTCATGATCGCCGGATTAAAGGCCTTGGTCAGGGCGACGGCTCCGGAAACCTCGGAATAGGTGGTGTTGGGCGGCCCGCCGAAGAGGGCGGCGACGCTGGTGGCAATGCCGTCACCCAGCAGGGTGTTCTGAATGCCGGGGTCCTTGACATAGTCCTTGCCGGTAATGCCGCCGATGGCCAGCACGTCACCGAAGTGCTCGATGGCCGGCGCCAGGGCGATGGGGACGATGAAGATGATGGCTTCGAGGTTCCAGACGGGCATGGTGAAATCGGGGATGGCCAGCCAGGGAGCATCGACAACTGCCTGCATGGAGATCAGGGCCGGGGCTGTCCAGTTGGGCAGATCGCCGGGATCAAAGGCCGCCTGCAGGGAGGCCGTCAGGCCGCTGGCGTCGAGGACCAGGGAGGCGGCATAGCCGGCAATAATTCCGCAGAGAATCGGAATCAGCCGGAACATACCGCGCCCCAGCAGGGAGACGAGAACCGTGACCGCCAGAGCAATGCCGGCAATAACAAAGGCGGTGGTTTCCGGCACCAGCCAGGCGGAGCCATCGCCGGTGCGACCCGAGGCCATGTGGATGGCGACAGGTGCCAGGATCAGGCCGATGACCATGATTACCGGGCCGGTGACGATGGGGGGAAGAACCCGGTGGAGGATGCCGCTGCCGAAGATGCGGACAATGATGCTCAGCAGCACATAGAGCACCCCGGCCGCCAGCAGTCCGCACATGGTGCCGGCGATTCCCCACTGGCCGACGCCATAGATGATGGGGGCGATGAAGGCAAAGCTCGATGCCAGAAAGACCGGGACCTTGCCCCGGGTGATGATCTGAAAGATGAGGGTGCCGACACCGGCGGTGAACAGGGCGACATTGGCGTTCAGGCCGGTGAGCAGGGGCACCAGCACCAGGGCGCCGAAGGCGACGAACAGCATCTGGGCGCCGAGGAGTCCATCGCGCAGCCGGAAATGGTAGTCGGTAGATAGGGGGCTCGGTTTCATGGGGCAGTCCTTTTTGAGAGGTTATTTGGTACCGAAGATTTTGTCGCCGGCGTCACCCAGGCCGGGGAGAATATAGCCCTGTTCGTTCAGGCGCTCATCGATGGAGGCGACGTAGATATCGACATCGGGATGGGTCTGCCTGATACGTTCGATGCCTTCGGGAACAGCTACCAGGAACAGGCCGCGGATGCTGGTGCAGCCCGCTTTTTTGAGCATGTCGACGCAGGCCACCAAAGAGCCGCCGGTGGCCAGCATGGGATCAAGGATGAGAGCGGTGCGGTCCTGCATGGAGCTGGTCAGCTTCTCGAAATAGGTGACCGGCTGCAGGGTCTGTTCGTCCCGGTAGAGTCCGACAACACTCACTTTGGCGCTGGGGATCAGGTCGAGAACCCCATCCATCATGCCGAGGCCGGCGCGGAGGATGGGCACCACGGTGATTTTCTTCCCCTTGATGCGCTGCACCTCAACCGGACCGCACCAGCCGGTAATGATCTCCTTTTCCACTTCCAGGTCCTTGGTCGCTTCGTAGGTCAGCAGGCGTGCCACCTCCGAAGCCAGTTCGCGAAACTCCTTGGTGCTGATATCATGCCGGCGCATCAGCCCCAGTTTGTGTTTGATCAGAGGGTGGTCGGCCTCGAAAATCGCCATGGGGAACTCCTGTCAAGGTGCTGGAAAAAGCGGGCGCGCCCGTTGGTCTGCGGACGTGGGCGCCGGCGGCAATATGCATAATAAGATTCTTCTTTTTGGCAACATTGTGGGTTATAGTGTTCGGCTGACAAGGCGTCAAGCCATTTTTGTCCGGAGTATCATGGAACGGGTTTCAATAAAACATCATCTGGAATACAGCCTGCTGCGCCTTCTGGTGGCCCTGGTCAGGAACCTGCCCCGCCGCCCGGCCCTGGCTCTGGGGCGTTTTGCCGGGCGATGCGCGCCGTTTTTTTTACGACAGCGCCTGCAACTGGCCAGGGACAATATGCGCCTGGCCCTGCCGGAACTGTCCGCAGCCGAGGTTAACCAGCTGGCGCTCCGCAATTTTGAGCACATGGGCTTGACGGCCGTTGATGCCGTGCGCCTGGATCTGCTGGATCCGGCGCGCATGGATGCCCTGTTTGACCTGACCGGCACAGAGCACCTGCGCGAAGCGATGGACCTGGGCCGCGGGGTGATTCTGCTCACCGCGCATCTTGGTTTCTGGGAGGCGGGCAGCTATGTCTTTCCGGCCCTGGGCGTCAGGCTCGACACCATCGCCAAACCGTTGAAAAATCCTCTGTCCGAGCAGTATTTCCAGGGTATCCGCAGGCATTACGGGGCCGAGGTCCTCAACAGCCGCAAGGGCGCCCGGCGGATTTTCAAGTCGCTGCAGGCAGGCCGTGCCGTCGGCGTGCTCCTCGATCAGCATATTTCGCCACCAGGCTCGGTGGCGGTGGATTTTTTCGGGCGCAAAGCCTTTACTACCACCGCCATCACCAGCATGGCCATGAAACACCGGATTCCCATCGTTCCCACCTTTTGCCTGCGCCGGCCTGACAACCGCTATCGGGCCTGGATTGAGCCGATGGTGCTCCTTGAAGGCGCTGGTGATGACGCGGTTGCGGCAAACACCCAGCAGCTGACCTCAATAATAGAAGACGCTATTCGCCAGGACCCGGCCCAATGGTTCTGGGTGCATCGGCGCTGGCGTGACCGGAAGACCAAAAGGCGGCGTCGGAAACGGGCTGCGGTAGCAACGACAACGAAAGATTAGGAGATTATGAATCTGCAGCAGGAAATCGCCAAACGGCGTACCTTCGGTATCATCAGTCACCCGGATGCGGGAAAAACGACCCTGACGGAAAAGCTCCTTCTGTTCGGCGGTGCCATCCAGATGGCGGGCACGGTCAAGGCGCGCAAGTCAGATCGTCACGCCACCAGTGACTGGATGAGTATCGAAAAGGAGCGGGGCATTTCCGTTTCTTCCTCGGTGATGAAGTTTGACTACCGTGACCATGAGGTCAATCTCCTCGATACCCCCGGTCACCAGGACTTTTCCGAGGATACCTACCGGGTGCTGACAGCGGTGGACAGTGCGCTGATGGTTATTGACAGCGCCAAGGGGGTCGAACCCCAGACGGAGAAACTGATGGAGGTCTGCCGCATGCGCAACACGCCGGTGCTGACCTTTATCAACAAACTGGATCGTGAAGGGCTTGCGCCCCTGGATCTGCTGGCCGATATCGAGGAAAAACTGCAGATCGAGTGCGCGCCCCTGTCCTGGCCCATCGGCATGGGCAAGCGCTTTCGCGGGGTCTACAACCTCTACCGCAAGGAGTTGAACCTGTTCCGTCCGGGGGAGGATCGGCGCACAACGGAAGTCGTCAAGATCGGCGATCTCAGCGACCCGCAGCTTGATCAGCTCCTCGGTCGTCAGGCCGATGAGCTGCGTGCCGACATTGAACTCCTCGAAGGTGCGGCCAACCCCTTTGTCCACGAGGAATATCTGCGTGCCAACCAGACACCGGTGTTTTTCGGCAGCGCCATCAACAACTTCGGTGTGCAGGAGATGCTCGACGCCTTTATCGAGCTGGCACCGGCGCCGGGGGTTCGGGCTACGGCGCAAAGGCCGGTGGCCCCGGACGAGCCTGAGTTTTCCGGGTTTGTGTTTAAAATCCAGGCCAATATGGATCCGGCCCATCGCGACCGTATCGCTTTTCTGCGCATCTGCTCCGGACGTTTTACCCGGGGCATGAAGGTGCGCCACCATCGCGTAGGCAAGGAAATTTCCCTGGCCAACGCCACCATCTTCATGGCCCAGGACCGTGCTCATGTTGAAGAGGCTTATCCCGGTGACATCATCGGCCTGCATAACCACGGCACCATCAAGATCGGTGATACCTTCACCGAAAAAGAGGTTCTCAAGTTTACCGGCATCCCCAGCTTCGCTCCCGAGCATTTCCGCCGGGTGCGGTTGAAGGACCCGCTGAAATCGAAACAGCTGCAGAAGGGACTGGTGCAGCTGGCCGAAGAGGGCGCGGTGCAGGTATTCAAACCGGTCAACGGTGCGGAGTTCATCCTTGGTGCCGTCGGCGTGCTGCAGTTTGACGTGACCATGGAACGGCTCAAGGCCGAGTATAATGTCAACGCCGTTTATGAAGGGGTTGATTACACCACGGCCCGCTGGGTCAGTTGTGACGACCGGAAATTGTTTGACGAGTTTCAGAGGAAAAACCAGAACAACCTGGCAACGGATGCTGAAGGGCATCTGACCTATCTTGCCGCCAGTGAGTGGCGCCTGCAGCATACCATGGAGCAGTGGCAGGGGGTTGTCTTTCATAAATCGCGGGAGCACAGTTAGCTTTCCGTCCGGAAACCTGCACCCTGTCCATCGGCATGTCCGGACGAGCACCTGTTGGGATAGTACGCTTGCACAAGGGAGAGTTTCGATCCTCCAGACAGGAACCAAGATGTTCAATCGCCCCTTATCAGGAACAATCCGCGGTCGGCTGATCCAGGTCGCCATGGTATCGGTGCTGGTCCTGTTGGCCGTATCCGGCGGACTGTACCTGATGTTGCTGCAGTTGCGCCACGACGTGGATACTCTGGTCGAGGAGCGTTTGAACCAGGTCGTCACCAACGCCCGCCACAGCCGCAGTTTCGGCCTGATCCATGCGCGCCTGAGCGTTTTTCGCGAAGCCTTTTACGGTCGCCAGCAGCTGGTGGAGTCGGAAAGCCAGGCCGTTGCCCGGCTCATGAACGAGCTTGTCGCTGATATCACCGACCCGGACCTGAAATCCCTCCTGGTTGACATGCAGGATGAATTTCAGACCTATCTGGTCAGGGTACGCTGGACCAACACCCTGCATCAGTGGCGGCTGATGCAGGCGGAGGAAATCAGTGAGCTTGTGCAGTACGCCCAGCAACTGATTACGGATTTGAGCGGAGAAGAGGGGGGGATCGATGATCGGCTGCGCGTTTTCGATACCCGTGTCCGTCTGCGGCGTATCCGCGAAGGGGTTGAAGGTGTCACGCAAAGCGTGCGCCAGCGCCTGGAGCAATCCTCCCCGCTATCCGTTGCTGCCGCCAGCCCGCCGCCTCTGGCGACGGATTTTCAGTTGCTGTACGCCCTGGCCGCCCCCCTGCAGGAGCTGCTGTCGCCCCTGGATCGGGTCGGCCGTGAACTGTCGGCACGGTTGCAGTATCTGGAGTATCTGATCCGTCAATATCACAGCACCATGGAGCGTCTCGCCGAACGCGACCGCCGCCAGCAGGAACTCAGCGACCGGATCGTCGCGGTCATGGCGGATCTGGATCGGCGCAATACGGAGGCTGTTGCTGTTGCCCGCGATGAAATCCGCACGGCCCTGACCGCAACCTTCAGTACCGTGCTGGCCCTGCTCCTGGTGTCTCTGTCCCTGGTGCTGCTCAGTTACCGTTATCTGTTTAAAAAGTATATTCAGCAGCCCATGGCCCAGGTCAGCTCCCGCCTGAAGGACTTTCAGGACGGAGATCACCACACCCCGCTGGTGTTGGGCCGTCGCGATGAATGGGCCGATATCGAGCTGGGTTTCAACAGTATGCTCGAAAGCCTTGACGAAAGTCTGATGGCCCTGCGCGAGTCGGAACAGCGCTACCGGGAGATATTCACCAACTCCAAAGAGGGCATTTTTCGCTCAACCCTCGATGGCCGCTTTGTCGCCCTCAATCCGGCGGCGGTGGCGATGCTCGGACATGCGTCGGAGGCAGACGCCATCGCCTACTACCGGGACCTGTCGACCCAGCTGTACAAGTTTGCCGACGCCCGCCAGCGGATTCTGGAGGGACTGGCCCAGTATGGCCGGATCAGTGGCTTTGAAACCCAGGTCATACGCCTGGACGGCACCAGTTTCTGGGCGTCCATCAACAATCATCTGGTCTATGACGCCGACGGCAACGCCCTGTATATCGAGGGTACGGTGCAGGATGTCTCGGCGCGACGGGCCGCCCAGGACGCGCTGTTCAAGCTGAAGAGCTATCTGCAGAAGATCATCGATTCCATGCCGTCAATCCTTATCGGTGTCGACCGTGATCTCAAAGTGACCCTGTGGAACGCTCGCGCCGAAGCCAAGACAGGCCTGGCGGCCAAACGGGTGCTGGGTATGCCCCTGCCGCAGCTGGGCAGGGTGTTCAGCCTGGATGTTTATCTGCCGGCTTTAAACGAGGTGATTGAGGAGCAGAAGCCCCTGCGCCTGCAGAGAATTCCCAGCCCCTTTTCCGAGACGGAACAGCAAGAGCGCTATTTCGATATTATCGCCTACCCCCTGGCGGAAGGAGAAGCGGACGGTACCGTGATTCACCTGGATGATGTGACGGAACAGGTGCGTATGGAGCAGATGATGGTCCAGGCGGAAAAAATGGAGTCCATCGCCGGGCTGGCGGCGGGTTTCGCTCATGAAATCAACAATCCCCTGGCGATTATCATGCAGAATGTGCAGGTTCTGGAGCGGCGTTTGTCGCCGGAGCTGAAGAAAAATCATGAGGTGGCGGCAGCCCGTGGCAGTAGTATGGAGGTCATTTCCGGCTATATTCAGGATCGTGGCTGTGATGACATTCTGCGCTCCATTACCAACGCCGGCGCCCGGGCGGCGAAAATTGTCGAAAATATCCAGGTGTTCAGCCGGCGCAGCACCAGTGATTTTCAGTTGCATCCGTTGATTGATATTGTTGAGCGCGGACTGGAACTGGCGGCCAGCGACTATGATATGCGGCGTGAACTGGATTTCGGCCGGGTCAGGGTTCTGCGTGATTTTCAGTCGGCACCAAGGGTGCTGTGTGACGCCGGTCAGCTGCAGCACTGTCTGCTTATCCTGCTGAAAAATGCGGCCCAGGCCCTGCAGGGGCATGCCGATCCGCAGATTCAGCTGCGCGTCAGCGCTACCCGGGATGATGTCTGTCTGCAGGTCGAGGATAACGGTGTCGGTATGGATGAGGCGGTCAGGCTCCGCGTTTTTGATCCCTTCTATACGACCAGGGAGGTTGGTGCCGGCACCGGTCTGGGTCTGTCCACGGCCTACTATATCGTGACCCAGAATCATCAGGGCCGCATGGCGGTGAGCTCCAGGCCGGGGGAGGGCAGCCGCTTTGAAATCTGTCTGCCCGTTAGTGCCGCTTAAGGGTTGTTCGGGCGTATTCAAGGCGCCAGTCCCCCTGGTCATGGGCGTCACCAGACCCTGCTGAACAACTGCATTTGATCAGAACAAGGAGTTTTATCGATGGCTGCCACCAGACCACGTTCCGTTATCACGTCTCTGCTGGGCGCGACCCAGCCACAGTCAGGCCTCAGGGTGTGCGGCTGGGCGCGTTCCGTGCGCAAGGGCAAGGGGGTCGCCTTTGTTGCCCTGAACGATGGCAGTTGCCTGGCCCACCTGCAGATTGTCATAACGGAAGATCTGGCCAATTTTGCCGAGGTCACCAGGGCGGGAACAGGGGCCTGCTTTGAGGTCATCGGCGATCTGGTGGCGTCGCCGGCAGCTGAACAGCAATGGGAGCTGCAGGCGGCAAAGGTCACCATTCTGGGTGCCGCCGATGCCGAATATCCTCTGCAGAAGAAGCGCCACAGCTTTGAGTACCTGCGTTCCGTGGCCCATCTGCGGCCGCGGGCCAACACCTTTGGCGCGGTGTTTCGCCTGCGCAGCGCCCTGTCCTTTGCGGTTCACCGCTTTTTTCAGGAACGTGGTTTTCTGTATGTTCATACGCCGATCATCACCACCAACGATTGCGAGGGTGCCGGTGAGCTGTTCCGGGTGACGACCCTTGATCCCCGGCATCCGCCTCTGGTTGACGGGCAGGTCGACTGGTCGCAGGATTTCTTTGGAGAAAAAGCCGGGCTGACGGTCAGTGGCCAGCTGCAGGGGGAGCTGTTCGCCACGGCTTTCTCCGATATTTACACCTTTGGTCCGACCTTTCGCGCGGAGAATTCCAACACCAGCCGGCATGCCAGTGAATTCTGGATGATCGAGCCGGAAGTGGCTTTTGTCGATCTGGCGGGAATCTGTCAGCTGGCAGAGGACTTCTTCCGCTACCTGGTACAGTATGCCCTCGATCATTGCCGGGAGGATGTCCGCTTTTTCGACGAGCGGGTCGCACCGGGGCTGCTGGATCGTCTGCAGCAACTGGCGCAGACGCCTTTTGGACGCATGTCCTACAGTGATGCCATAGAGCATCTGCAACGCAGCGGTCGCGATTTTGCCTTTCCCGTGACCTGGGGGAGCGATCTGCAGACGGAGCATGAACGCTACCTCACCGAAGAAGTGGTGGGCGGCCCGCTGTTTGTCACCGATTACCCGAAAGACATCAAGGCCTTTTACATGCGCCTGAATGACGACAACAAGACGGTGGCGGCCATGGACCTGCTGGTGCCCCGGGTCGGTGAGATCATCGGCGGCAGCCAGCGCGAAGAGCGCCTGCCCCTGCTGGAGCAACGGTTGGCGGAGTACGACATTCCGGTGGAGTCGCTGGACTGGTATCTTGACATCCGCCGCTGGGGGAGCTGCCCTCACGCCGGTTTCGGCCTGGGTTTCGAGCGACTGCTCATGTACCTGACGGGGATGGAGAATATCCGCGACGTCATTCCCTTTCCCCGGACACCGGGTCAGGCGCGGTTTTGATGGATGTTTGCTGCCTGATACTGGTGGCGACAGTAGAAAGCCGTTTGACAGTTTACAAAAGGCCGGACACTTGCTAGACTCTGTCAGTGCTCATTAAGATGGCGGCTGTGCCAGCTGTCAGATGTCCTTCCCGATCCGTTACAGGCGGATCCACCATCACCGTATCAAGGAGGTTTCACCAATGAAAAAACTGTTCATGTACGTGTTGGCAATGGTTGTTGCCGTCGGTTTCGCGCCGCTTCCCGAAGCGCAGGCAAACCAGTTTGTCACCATCGGCACCGGCGGGGTCACCGGCGTTTACTATCCGACGGGCGGTGCTATCTGTCGTCTGGTCAACAAGGATCGCAAGGAGCATGGCATCCGTTGTTCCGTTGAAAGTACCGGCGGTTCCATCTATAACCTCAATACCATTGCCGCCAAGGAAATGGATCTGGGCGTTGTCCAGTCCGACTGGCAGTATCACGCCTACAACGGCACCAGCCGCTTTGAAGAAGCCGGAGCGAACAAGGACCTGCGCGCTGTCTTCTCCATTCATCCCGAGCCCTACACTGTTGTCGCCCGGGCTGATGCCGGCGTCAAGAATTTCCAGGATCTCAAAGGCAAGCGCGTTAACGTCGGCAACCCCGGTTCCGGCCAGCGCAGCACCACCGATGTTCTGCTCAACGCTCTGGGCTGGACCCTGAACGACTTCGCCCTGGCCTCCGAGCTCAAGCCCGCCGAGCAGTCCGCCGCCATGTGCGACAACCGGGTTGACGCCATCATCTACACCGTCGGCCATCCCAACGGTTCCATCCAGGAAGCGACGACCGCCTGTGATGCCGTGCTGGTCAACGTGACCGGCCCCGAAGTCGACAAGCTGATCGCCGATAACGATTACTATCGTAAAGCGGTTATTCCTGCCGGTATGTATCGTGGTAACAACGAGGACGCCATCACCTTTGGTGTCGGCGCGACCTTTGTTTCCTCCACCAACGTGCCCGAAGATGTGATCTATCATGTCGTCAAGGCGGTGTTTGACAACTTTGAAGATTTCAAGCGCCTGCACCCGGCCTTTGAAAACCTGAAAAAAGAAGAAATGATCAAGGATGGTCTCTCCGCGCCACTGCATGACGGGGCGATCAAATACTACAAGGAAGCAGGCTTGATGTAATCGATCATGGCCGAAAAAATGCACCGCTTCGGCGGTGCATTTTTTTTTGCAGAAAACGTAACTCTTCACCACAATCTCGAGGGCAGGGTTCGGGTTCCCGTGACAAGGGCGTCTGTCGCCACGGACGGCGACAGTCGAACGGCCATGGACGGCGCAAAGTGTCCCTTGGAACGGGAATCCGAACCCTGCGCTGAATAGTTACCGGAAAACTGCAAATAACAGATGTTGTCTTTGTGGCTCTGCATGGCGGGGGATACGTCATGATGCAGGGTGTTTACACGTTTCGATCCAGATGAAGGGGCATGACAATGGTAGACAGCAAGGTAGCCGGCTCTCTTGATGACAAGCTGAAAAAGGTGATGGCTGAGACAGAAGGGGGGGCGCGGAATCCAAAAGGGGCTTTTCCGAAAAAGGTTCTCTTTTTTGTGCCGCTGATCTGGTCATTGTTTCAGCTCTGGTACGCTTCTCCTTTGCCCTTTATTTTCAATCTGTTTGTTCTGAATGATACCCAGGCGCGCTCCATTCACCTGGCGTTTGCCATGTTTCTGGCCTTTACCGCTTTTCCTACCCTGAAGCGTTCACCGACAAGTTATATCCCCATTCAGGACTGGATCGTCGCCCTGGTGGCATCTTTCTGCGCCGGTTATCTGTATCTGTTCTACGCCGGGCTGTCCCTGCGCCCGGGCAATCCGACAACCATGGACCTGGTGGTGGCGGTTATCGGTATGATCCTGATGCTGGAGGCGACCCGCCGGGCTCTGGGTCCACCGCTGATGGTGGTTGGTACCATCTTCATGATCTATACCTTCGGTGGTCAGTACATGCCCGATGTCATTGCCCACAAGGGGGCCAGTCTGGCCAAGGGGATGTCTCATTACTGGCTGGGAACCGAAGGGGTGTTCGGCGTGGCCCTCGGAGTCTCCACGGGTATGGTGTTCATGTTCGTGCTCTTCGGCGCCCTGCTGGAGAAGGCCGGAGCCGGCAACTACTTTATCCGCACCTCCTTTGCCGCCCTTGGTCATTTCAAGGGCGGGCCGGCCAAGGCGGCGGTGGTGTCCTCCGGCCTGACCGGTATCTGCTCCGGTTCCTCCATCGCCAATGTGGTGACCACCGGCACCTTTACGATTCCTCTGATGAAGAAGGTCGGTTTCAAGGCAGAGAAGGCCGGTGGCGTTGAAGTCGCCTGTTCCACCAATGGTCAGCTCATGCCACCGGTTATGGGGGCGGCGGCCTTTTTGATGGTTGAATACGTTGGCATCAGCTATATCGAGGTCATCAAACACGCTTTTCTGCCGGCGATCATTTCCTATATCGCCCTGCTCTATATCGTCCATCTGGAAGCCTGTAAAATGGGGCTTGAGGGGATGAAAAGACCGGTCTCCACGACCCTGCTGCGTAAGGTCTTTACCTTTTCAACGGCGGTTGTCCTGCTGCTGGTGATCGGCGCGGTGACCTATTTCGGCCTTGGCTGGATCAAGGATGTAGCTGGTGATGCCGCTTTTTACGTGGTTCTGGTGCTGCTGCTGGTGGTCTATCTGGGGCTGCTCTGGTATGCCTGCAAGGTGCCCGAACTGGAACTGACAACGGAGATCAAGGAACTGCCTCCATTAAAGGAAACAGCCCAGGCCGGTTACTATTTTCTGCTGCCCGTTGTCGTGCTCATGTGGTGCCTGGTGGTGGAGCGTCTGTCGCCGGCCCTGTCAGCTTTCTGGGCGACGGTGCTGATGATTTTCATCCTTCTGACCCAGCGCCCCATCAAGGGCTTTTTCCGCAAAGGCAAAGGAGAGCAGTATTCATTCATGACCGGTTGTGTCGAGCTCATCAACGGCATGGTCGCCGGCGCCCGTAACATGATCGGTATTGGTGTGGCCACGGCGGCGGCGGGGATCGTTGTCGGAACGGTGACCCTGACCGGCATCGGCCTGGTCATGACCGAGTTTGTCGAGTTTATCTCCGGGGGCAGCTTGACCCTGGTGCTCTTGTTTACTGCCGTGATCAGCCTGCTGCTGGGCATGGGGTTGCCGACCACCGCCAACTATATTGTCGTCTCGACCCTGATGGCACCGGTTATTGTTGAGCTGGGGGCCGCCAACGGGCTGATCGTTCCCTTGATTGCCGTGCATTTGTTCGTCTTTTATTTCGGAATTCTCGCCGACGACACGCCGCCGGTGGGTCTGGCCGCCTTTGCTGCGGCGGGCATTTCCGGTGGTGATCCCATTCGCACCGGTATTCAGGGTTTTACCTACGACATGCGTACGGCGATTCTCCCCTTCATGTTCATCTTCAACAATCAGTTGTTGATGATGGGTCTGGATCACTGGGTCCACGCCATCATTGTTATTGCCACTGCCATGATCGCCATGCTCGTCTTTGCTTCGGGTACCCAGGGGTACATGCTGGTACGCAATAGAAAGTGGGAGAGCGTGGCCTTTCTGCTCATCGCCCTGCTGCTGTTCCGGCCGGGAATCGTCTGGGACAAGTTTTTCCCGCCGCTGCTGGAAGAACCACCATCGGAGCTTGCTTTGTGGCTGGAGGAGATGGATCCCGGAACGGCTTTGCGCCTGACCCTCCACGGCGAACGTCTGAGCGGCAAGGAGTACACCAAGGCGATTATGCTTGCCGTTGGGGATGAACCGACGGGGGAGGAGCGCCTGTCCGCATTGGGCATTGAGACTGTGGAGCGTGACGGTCGTATCTTTGTCGACATGGTGGCCTTCGCCAGCCCGGCCGCGCGGGCCGGTGTCGATTTTGATCAGGAAATCCTCAATTTTCAGATTCCCAATCGTATTCCGCCCAAAGAACTGCTGTATATTCCGGTACTGGCGGCACTGGCAGGTATCTGGACACTGCAGTTCCGGCGCCGGAAAAAACAGCAGGAAATAAAGGCAAAAAAATGACAAGAGACAGCTTTCTGCCATACTTGTAAAGGGTGGGAGGCAGGCTAACCGGAATCTTTGCAGCTGGAGGCTGAAATGGATGTCAAGGTAGAGAATATTCTGGTGGCGCACGATCTGGGGAAGGAATCAGCCCGGGTTATCCGTTACGCCCTGGAGCTGGGACTCAAGTTTCATGCGCAGATCCACGTGCTCCATGTCATTCCGACGGTTGATGTGTCGGTGATGAACATGGTGTCCATCGCCATGGGGGCTGATCGGCTGGCCCAGTTCAATAAGGACGCGGAAACCGAACTGGAGGAAAAAACCCGGCAGCAGCTTCATGACATCATTCATGAAGAGAAGGAACTGATGGAAGAGGAGTTGAAGCACCCGACCAAGGTCGAGGTTTACCATGGTGAGCCGGTGCCGATGATTCTCACCGCTGCCGACAGGATCAGTGCCGATATGATCGTTCTCGGCAGTCACAGCAAGGGGCGTCTGGAATACGCCTTTTTAGGCAGTGTAGCGGAGAAGATTCTGCGCAAGAGCCACCGCACTGTGGTGGTTGTGCCGCCCAACGCGTTGAAGCGGCGCAAGAAGAAATAACACAATCGATTTCAAGGAGATGTGCAATGAACACAAATCAGGAGCGCGCAGGTGCCGTTCTGTTCAAGGGAAATCCGGCGACCCTGCTCGGACCAGAGCTCAAGGTGGGGGACGCTGCCCCCGATTTTCGGGTTGTCGACAACGCCCTGCAACCGGTCACACTGGCAACGGCCGCGGGTAAAATCCGGCTGATTGCCGTTGTCCCCTCGCTGGACACACCGGTGTGTGACACCATGACCCGTCAGTTCAATCAACAGGCAGCCGCCTTGCCGGATAATGTTGTGGTCTATACCATCAGTGTCGATCTGCCCTTCGCCCAGAAACGCTGGTGCGGCAACGCCGGCATTGACAAGGTGCAGACCCTGTCTGACTATCAGGATCGGTCCTTCGGACTCAACTACGGGGTTCTGCTCAAGGAGCTGAAACTGCTGGCACGGGCGGTCTTTGTTATTGATGCCGAGGACAAGGTGGCTTACGTGGAGCTGGTCTCCGAGGTTACGGCGGAGCCGGATTACACGGCGGCCCTGGAGGCGGTGAAAAATCTGCTGTAAGGGTCAATCACCACCAAGGATGTGCAAAAGCCCCTGGATCATAACGGTCCAGGGGCTTTGTCGTTAAAACAGGCGCCGTGGTTTGCTGGCGATCGTCGTTTCTCCCCGATCGCGATCAACGGGGTAGCGCAGCTGCTTGATCTGGTTCTGTACCTCATCCGGCGGTGGTGGAGTAAAGCGCGACACCAGGACCATGACGCTGAAGTTGAGCAGCATGCCGACGGTGCCTATCCCCTCCGGGGAGATGCCGAACCACCAGTTCTCCGGAATATTGGCCCCTTTGTTGAACAGGGTGAAGTAGCCGATGTAGGCGCTGGTGAACAGCACGCCGGTGAGCATGCCGCTGATGGCACCGTAAACATTGGTTCTGGTGCTGAACAGCCCCATGAGAATAACCGGGAAAAAGGTCGCTGCCGCCAGACCGAAGGCAAAGGCGACGATCTGCGAGACGTAGCCCAGGGGAAAGATGCCGAACAGGCCGGCCACCACCACTGCTCCGGCGGCACCGCAGCGCGCCCACAGCAGTTCGCCGGTTTCCGACATGCCCGGC
This sequence comes from uncultured Geobacteraceae bacterium, assembly GCA_937958075.1. GTDB lineage: Bacteria > Desulfobacterota > Desulfuromonadia > Desulfuromonadales > Geopsychrobacteraceae > Pelovirga. Next base: position 19,234 of record CALFFB010000204.1, read on the forward strand.
ATGAGCACCCCTTTGATCAGGTCGTGGGAAATGGCCGAGGCAATGACGATGAGCAGACCGGCAGCGGTGGACATGGCCGCGGCCAGCCCTCCGGCCGCCACCAGGGCGACGACCCAGTTGGGCAGACGGGCGATCTCCGGATTGGCCAGCACCATGATATCGCGATCCACATAGACCTCATTGCGGTTGTCGGTGCGCGTGTTCACAACGGTTTCCTCGCCGAAAGCACCACTGTGGCCGCTGTATTTCGGCTTGCCGATAAAGGCGTCCCCATTGCCGTACTGAATAACGCCGTCAGCGTTTTTATCGACCCAGGCGATCAGGCCGCTTTTTTCGCCGTCGGTAAACCATTTGGGGGCATCCTTATAGGGGGTGCCGTGAATGTCGATAATAAAATTGGTGCGGACAAAGACAGCGACGGCCGGTGCCGAGGCGTACAACAGGACAATGAAGATCAGCGCCCAGCCGGCCGAGGCTCTGGCGTCGCGGATGCGCGGTACGGTAAAGAAACGGATCAGGACGTGGGGCAGGCCGGCGGTGCCGATCATCAGGGCGATGACGACGAACAGGACATCGATTCGCGGACGGTTGCCGGAGGTGTATTCGCCAAATCCGAGGTCCTTGTGCAGGCCGTTGAGAACCTCGAGGAGATGGCGTCCCTGGGTCGTCGCGTCGCCGATGAGTTCGGCACCACCGCTGCTTATGCTGCTGCCGAAGCCGAAAAAGGGGACCGGGTTGCCGGTCAGCATGATGGAGATAAAGATGGCCGGAATCATGTAGGCGACGATCAGGATGCAGTACTGTGCCACCTGGGTGTAGGTGACCCCCTTCATGCCGCCGAGAACAGCGTAGAAGAAGACGACAAACATGCCGACGACGACCCCGGTATTGACAGGGATTTCAAGAAAACGGGAGAAGACGATGCCGACGCCACGCATCTGGGCGGCGATGTAGGTAAAGGAAATGAGCAGGGCACAGAGAACGGCAAGGATCTTGGCGTACAGAGAGTAATAGCGGTCGCCGATAAATTCCGGCACCGTGTATTTTCCGTATTTGCGCAGGTAGGGAGCAATGAGCAGGGCCAGCAGCACATAGCCGCCGGTCCATCCCATCAGGTACATGGAGCCGTCGCGTCCCATAAAGGAGATGAGCCCCGCCATGGACAGGAAGGACGCTGCCGACATCCAGTCTGCGCCGGTGGCCATGCCGTTGACGACCGGATGCAGGGTGCGTCCGGCGGCATAAAATTCGCTGGTTGTGTTGCTGCGGGCGCGCAGGGCAATGCCGATATAAACGGCAAAGGTGGTGATGACCATGATCCAGGTCCAGGTCATGATGCTCATGATGGACGGCCTCCGGAAGTGAAGGTCATCGCCCTAGTCCTCATAGACGTCATAGTGGTGATCCAGCCGGTTCATCAGGCGGACATAGATGAGGATCAGCAGGCAGAAGGTGAACAGGGAACCCTGATTGGCAAACCAGAAGCCCAAGGGGAAGCCGAACAGTTGGAAGCGATCGAGGACATCGGCGAGCAATACGCCGAACAGGCAGGAGACCGTAAACCAGATGGTCAGCAGGACGAGGATGTATTTCAGGTTGCGTTTCCAGTAGCTCCGCAGTTGCTGTTCACGATCCATGGCAGCCTCAGGGTGAAAAACGAAGAGCGCGCACCGTTTGTCCGGAGAGGTGCAGGTGCCGACCCGGTTGAGTCAGAAAGAACGATAATCTAGCCGGTCGGTGCTTGTAAAGAAACTTTGTCGTGCGTCAGCTGATCAGCTTGGAAAAATGATGTTTGGTGGAGTCCTGCAGCTTGCTGGCAACACGATAGGCCTCTTTGAGCAGATCCTGCTCGCTTTTGCTCAAGGCGTAGGGATCCAGATGGTGGGAGGGAAACTTCCCCTGTTCGATGAGTTGAATCTCGTTGCGCAGGCGCAGGAAGGTGAAGGCCTCAAAGGCCGCTTTGATGTGTTCGGCCGTTTCCTGGGTGAAGATTTTCAGTTTGACCAGCTCATCAATGCGATCAGACGTGGTCGTGATATCGGTCTGCTGTTCCAGCAGAAACATACGCACGCAGTCGACGATAAAAATACTGCCCGCTTCTTTAAGGGACACGGTGCCCTTGTGCTCCTTTTCCCGGCTGGTGGAGAAGCGCCCGATGAGGGTCAGGGGCACCTTGCGCTTAAAATCAAGCTCCATCATATGATAGAGAAAGATCGGATGTTGTTTGATGAGCAGGTGCACGATGTCGCGCAGGTCCTGACAGAGTCCGGCCTCCCCGCTGATGGGCATGAAGTCGAAAAAGATGGATGAATAACGCACTTTTTGCGGTTCCGGCGCCTTGATCCAGTCGGCAATGCGCTTTTTCCAGTCACTCAGGCGGCCACGCCACAAGGGGTTGTTGGCCATGACCCCGCCCTTGCACCGGGGATAGCCGATACGCGCCAGGGCTGCCACCAGCTTTTCGGCAAAGGGGACAAAAAAGGCGTCAACCTCGTCCTGACGCTCGTCGGGAAAATTGTCAAAGATCAGACCGTTGTCCTGGTCCGGACCAAGGAGCATCTCCTTGCGACCACCACTGCCCATGATGAAGAAGCAGAAGCGGATGTCCTCGGGCGGCGTGTGTCCCTGACGTTTGAAGTCGGCAAAGACAATTTCAAAACAGCGGCGGATAATCCGGTGGTGAATGTAGGAGATGATCTCCATGGTCTCCACGTGGGAACGTGATTCACTGAGCAGCACCTTGGCGACCTTGACAATCTCCGAGCGGGCGGAAATGAGGTCTTCCGTCGTCCGCGCTTTGTTGATGTTGCCGACCAGCAGCATCGACTTCTGGCTGCGGTATTTCATCAGATCCTGCAGGGTGACAATGCCGACAATGGAATTTCCGTCAACCACCGGGATGTGCCGGATTTTATGGCTCATCATGAAGGTCGTGGCTTCGTAGAGGAAGGTTTCCGGAGGCATGGTGTACGGATGGGGCGTCATCACCTCGCGGGCAGTGGCATGGCTGCCGTCCACCAGTTGCCGCGCCAGCACCTTGGAGACCAGATCGCGTTCACTGATAATTCCGGACAGTTTGCGGTTGCGGTCCTGTACCAGTACGGCACTGATGCCGCGGGCGGTCATCTGCCGGGCGACCTCAAAGACGGAGGTGTCCTCGGAGCAGATTTCGACAGGTGTTGACATGACTTCCGACAGGCGTTTCTGAAAGGGGTAGGCCTCCAGCTGGGTCAGGGTATTGCGGGCGTATTCGTTGACCATGTCCGAATACAGGTTGCGCACCCGTGAATAGACGATCTTGTTGAAGTAGTCGGTAATGTGGGGATATTCCTGGGCGATCTCCAGAAGCACCGCTGCGGGAATGAGGTAGCAGGTTGTCTCGTTGACGGTTTTGGCACCGGCCGTATAGCCGTCATTGGTGAAGATCGGCGTGCCGCCGAAAAAAGATCCTTCCTTGCGGTAGCCGACGGTCATCTCCACCCCGCCGGGGGTCAGAACAACGATTTCCACCAGGCCCGATTTGATGACATAGAGATAATTCGTCGGCGTGTCATGCTGGTTGAAAATATGGATGTGTGCAGGGAACTTTTCAATTTTCGATGACTGGCTGAGGCGCTCGAAAACACTCTCGGGCAGTTGGTTGAAGGGTTCGGTTTCGTGCAGTGAATTGATGAGTCCCATAGAAGCCGTCGAATCTTTCAAAAATGAGAAAAGACAGGGTGGTTAATGATGAACGCCGGGACGATAACACAGGTGACATTGTGATGAAAAGCGCCTGTCAACAGGTCTGACCATTTTTTGGTTGGCGGTTATTTCGATTCCGATTCCTTTTTTTTGCCGAACTGGAAGGGGTGGGCATAGCGGCTTAAGAGAAAATCACCGAGAAGTTTCGACCAGATGGTGATGCCGCCGATGGCGCTCCAGTTTTCATAACGGGTAAAGGGGCCGAGCTGAATGCCGGTGGCCAGATACAGGGGGATGCCGATAATCATCCAGGTGGCAATCGCCCCGGCCAGCAGGTTGATCAGTCCGGCCGGCAGGGCATACTTTGCCGGATCGGCCGGGGGCAGGCCGCGCTTGAGGGCGACTTCCGCATAGTTTTTTCTGATGAGAATGCGCCAGGCGCGGCGCAGCCAGAAAAAGGCCAGGGGAAACAGCGCCAGGAACAGCAGCCAGGTAATAACGGTCGATGCATCAAAAACGGGGGTCATATACGCAAGCTCTCCATAGGGTTGAACTGTTGCTCAGAAAAATCGGGCAGGGCAGTTGTACCCCAAAACTTTTTGCTGAAGCAACCGGTTTAAATCAAGAAAAAAGCCCCGCCGGTAGTCCGGCGGGGCACGCTATCAGAATTCAACAGAAGTCAAATTGCAGAGGTAACTGGCGTTAGTGTCCACCAACGGCTGCTTTGGAGCCGCGCGGAGTCCGCACGTCTTCAACCATGTGCTGGATATGCTCCGGCGGTGGCGGGGTTACCTTGCTGACGATGTACGCCGTCAGGAAGTTCAGGGCCGCACCAATGGCACCAAAGGCTTCCGGAGTGATGCCGAAGAAGGAGTTGGCACCACCGATGAGCCCGAGGAACTCGGTGCCCTTGATGAAGAAGATCCCCTTGTGGGCAAACACGTAGAACAGGGTGACAATCAGGCCGACAGCCATGCCCCAGATGGCGCCGTACTTGCACATGTTCTTGTTGAAAATACCCATCATCAGGGCCGGGAAGATGGAGCAGGCGGCAATACCGAAGGCCAGGGCCACGGTACCGGCGGCGAAGCCCGGAGGGTTGAGGCCCAGATAACCGGCGACGACGATGGCACCGGCCATGGAGATCTTGCCGGCGAGGAGTTCTTTTTTCTCATCCAGATCGGGCATGAAGATCTTCTTCAGCAGATCGTGGGAGATGGCCGATGAGATAGCCAGCAGCAGCCCGGCAGCTGTCGACAGGGCGGCGGCCACACCACCGGCGGCGACCAGGGCGATAACCCAGTTGGGTAGCAGGGCGATTTCCGGGTTGGCAAGAACGATAATATCGTTGTTGACGCTCAGCTCGTTGCCGTTCCAGCCGGCAGCCTGGGCTTGTGCGGCAATGGCCTGGCTCTTGTCATTGTAGTACTGGATCTTGCCGTCGTTGTTCTTGTCGGTCCAGGCCAGCAGTCCGGTGACTTCCCAACGCTTCATCCAGTCAGGGCGGTCTTCATAGACCAGGCCGGCACCCTGGGCGATCAGGGGTGCGCCGGTATTCACTTCAGGGCTCACGGTGGCATGCAGGTTCAGGCGGGCCATGGCGGCAACAGCCGGAGCGGTGGTGTAGACAATGGCGATGAACACCAGGGCCCAGCCGGCGGAGTAGCGGGCGTCAGCAACCGTCGGCACGGTGAAGAAGCGGATGATGACGTGGGGCAGACCGGCGGTACCGATCATCAGGGAGATGGTATAGACAAACATGTTCAGCTTGCTGCCGGGCACCTGGGTAGTGTATTCGGAAAAGCCCAGCTCGGTGACGACCTGATTCAGTTTGGCCAGCAGGGTGACATCCTCACCCACCAGGGAGGCGCCGAGGCCCAGCTGCGGAATCGGCACGCCGGTCAGCTGGAAGGAGATGAAGATGGCCGGAATAACGTAGGCGGACATCAGAACACAGTACTGGGCAACCTGGGTGTAGGTGATCCCCTTCATGCCGCCGAAAACGGCGTAGCAGAAAACGATGCCCATCCCGATGTAGATGCCCATTTCGTTGGATACACCGAGGAAGCGGGAGAAGGCGACACCGACGCCGGTCATCTGGCCGATGATGTAGGTAATGGAGGCAACCAGCAGACAGATAACCGCCATGGCGGCAGCCGATTTGGAGTAGTAGCGATCGGCGAAGAAGGCCGGCACGGTAAAGCGACCGAACTTGCGCAGATAGGGCGCGAGCATGGTGGCCATGAGCACGTAACCGCCGGTCCAGCCCATGAGGAACAGGGCGCCGCCGTAACCCATGTAGGCGATCAGGCCCGCCATGGAGATGAAGGAGGCGGCCGACATCCAGTCAGCGGCCGTGGCCATACCGTTGACAACCGGGTGGACACCGCCACCGGCGACATAGAAATCACTGGTGCTGCCGGCGCGGGACCAGATGGCGATGCCGATGTAGAGGGCGAAGGTCGCCCCGACGACAAGATAGGTTAAAAATTGCAGACTCATTAGGTTGCCTCCTTATTCTTCGTTTACGTTGAATTTAACGTCAATCTGGCCCTGAAGTTTAGCGTAAACAAAAATCAGAGCGATAAAGACGTAAATGGAGCCCTGCTGAGCCCACCAGAAACCGAAGGGATACCCACCGACGTGGATGTTGTTCAGCGGTCCGGCAAAGATGATGCCGAAGCCATAGGAGACGACCGCCCAGACGACGAGGATGCCGCCGATCAGTTTTAATGTTGCAAACCAGTAAGCTTTGCCTTGTTCTTCCATAAAACTCCTCCTCTTGTTCATTTGAGATGTTAACCATCAAAAGCTGCGTTTCGAGAGTTGGACCCGTGTCGATCCGGCTCCCATGGAGAATTGTTTTTGGTTTCGCGCCTCCTTTCAGATTTTGTCGTTTCTTTTTTGTGCCCCTTGTTTTGGTAGGTGAAACGTGCGCCTGTAAATTTTAATCGGTATATTTGAATTCGCAATACCGTTTGATTATTTAAGTTGCCCCGCGTGAACCGTAAAGGTTGTAGCCCAGCCGTGCCGAAATCATGTCACCGGCGGCTTTCAGGGCCGGCAGTAACTCATTGGCAACCCGATGCCCATCCATGCGGAAAGTCGGGGCAACAATAGTCAAGCTGCCTGCCAGCTGCTGGCCCTGCTGGAAAAGGGGGACCGCCAGGGAGCTGCTGCCGTCGCCGAGACCGTCGTGATCGAGGCAGTAGCGCTGCTGGTAGATGCGACTGTCAGCGGGGTTTCGGGGCTGGGGAGGCGTGGTCGAAAACGCCTTCAGCAGCCTGCCCGGCGCGCAGTCGCCCAAGGGAAAACGCTGGCTGGTCAGGGGGACGACATTGACCTTCTGGTCGGTATCGGCCATTTCAAGGAACAGGGCGTCGTCATCACGGCGGACGACCAGGTAGACGGTTTCGTCGCACTGGCGAGCCAGCTGGGCCATGACCGGTCGCGCCTTGCGCAGCAGCGACATGCGGGACAGAAGTTTCTGGCTTGTTTCAAAGGCGGCCATGCCGAGCTTGTATTCGCCACTGCGGGGACCGCGCTCGACATAGCCCATATTTTCAAAGGTGGCCATCAGGCGGAACAGGCTGGCCTTGGTCATATCGAGACGCTGGCTGAGCTCTGCCAGGCTGCAGCGCTCGCCGTCGTGCGCCAGGGCTTCGAGCAGATGCAGGGCGTTCTCCACGGATCTGATGTTGTAGGATTCCTTGTCTCTGCCCGACATCTCAACTCTCGATAAAACAAGCATTTATAAAACCGTGTATAAGACAAACCCTGTTGTTTGTTTGGGGCTGTGAAGAGACTTCTTCAGAGCATTTGTCGCGGACAGTAATACGTTGTTATAAAATTGTCAACACGTTTTTTTATTAATTATTTAAACAGCGTTTTCAAGCCGATGACAATCGATCTTTTGAAATCTTCAAATATAAGAAATAAAAAGCAAAAAAAGACAATACACAGGTTTTTGTCCACACTATAACGATGTTTATAAAACTTATGATAATGACTAAATGAGTTATGATTAAGGGGTCTGCCGGCCGCCTTTACAGGTTGGTTGCCTGTCTTGACTTAGGTGTCCTGAGGATGTTAAAAAACATTAGTTTTTTCGCCTTTTTCTGCTGTTTCTTTTCCTTTGTATAGGTCCGGTGTGCATGTACTTTCCCGATGAACAAGAATTTATACGGTTGGCGCAGCAGGGTAATCTGATACCCGTCTATCGCGAAATCCTGGCGGACATGGAAACCCCCGTTTCTGCATTCCGGAAGATTGATGATGGTAAAAACGCGTTTTTACTCGAATCCATCGAAGGGGGAGAAAAGTGGGCCCGCTACTCCTTTCTCGGGAGTGGCCCGTCACGGGTCCTTCGCTGTCGGGACAAGAGATATGAAATCCTGTTTGACGGGCAGCTCATTGAATCCGGGGAAACGGCAGACCCACTGGATTTTCTCCGCCAGGTGATGGGTCAGTACCAGCCGGTTGAAGTTGCCGGGCTGCCACTGTTTTATGGCGGCGCGGTGGGTTATCTCGGCTATGACATGGTGCGTTTTATCGAGACGCTGCCCGACAGCAATCCCCGTGCTGTTGGTGGCTGGGACGCCTGCTTTCTGCTGACGGAGCAGGTGCTGATTTTTGACAACATGCAGCACAAGGTGAAAATTGTTTACAATGCTCATCTGAAAGAGGGGGATGACCCGCGGGCCGCTTACACGCAGGCTCTTGAGAAGATTGATCAATTGATCGAGCAGTTGCGCCGGCCCCTGGCCTATCCGCCGCTGCCGATGACGGCGCCGGCTGAACTGCACGTCGAGCCGAACTTTACACCTGAGGGGTTCCGTGAGGCCGTCGCCCGGTGCAAGGAATACATTCGCGCCGGTGATATTTTTCAGGTGGTTCTGTCACAGCGGTTCAGCGGTCAGCTCAGTGCTGATCCCTTCGATGTCTACCGGGCCCTGCGTACGGTCAACCCGTCGCCCTACATGTATTTCCTGCGTTTCGGCGAGACGATTGTAGTGGGGGCTTCGCCCGAAGTTCTGGTGCGCAAGGAGGGGAATTTCGTTGATGTCCGTCCCATTGCCGGCACCAGGCCGCGGGGAGCAACCCCGCAGGAGGATCGGGAGCTTGAGCAGCAGCTTCTGGCCGACCCGAAAGAGCTGGCGGAGCACATCATGCTGGTTGATCTGGGCCGCAATGATGTCGGGCGGGTGGCGGTTGCCGGCAGTGTCGAGGTCAGCGAACTGATGGTGGTCGAGCGTTATTCCCATGTCATGCACATTGTCTCCAATGTCCGTGGCCGGCTGCGTCCTGAGCTGGACAGCTTTGCCGTGTTCCGCGCGGCCTTTCCTGCGGGAACCCTGACCGGGTCACCGAAAATCCGCGCCATGGAGATTATCGATGAGCTGGAGCCGGTGCGGCGAGAGGTTTACGGTGGCGCCGTCGGCTATTTTTCCTTCAGCGGCAACATGGATCTGGCCATTGCTATCCGTACCCTGCAGATCGAAAAGGATCGGTTCCATCTGCAGGCCGGTGCCGGCATTGTTGCCGACAGCGATCCGGAAATGGAGTACCAGGAAACCCTGAACAAGGCGCGCGGGGTCAAGCGGGCCATCGATATGGCCCAGCGCGGATTGCTGTAGACGTGCTTTTACCCGGAGGGGGGCAGAGAGTAAGGTCTGCATGATTAAGAAAATCACTCCATATCAACACCTTGTCATCTTGGTTTTCGTCGCCGTCGGGGTTGCCCTGGCCGTTTACGATTTTCAGTTGTCGCGAAAGGCCATCCGTCCCGTCCAGGTCTTTTCCGTGCATGAGCAGCTGCGCCTGGGAGAGACGATTCAGCCGGTTCCCCTTCACATTGAGCTGGATCAGGACAAGGTCGCCCTGGGTGACAGGCTGTATCATGACTCCCGCCTGTCTGCGGATAATCAGATTTCCTGCGCCACCTGTCATGACCTGAACAAGGGGGGGACCGATCAACTGGCCCTGTCGAAGGGGATCGGGGGGGCGCTGGGCAATATCAACTCCCCGACCACCTTCAACAGCGGATTCCATTTTGTCCAGTTCTGGGACGGGCGGGTGCGCACCCTGGAGGAACAGGTCGCCGGTCCTATCCACAATCCGGTGGAAATGGGGACCACCTGGCCGGAGATTGTTGCCAAGCTGTCGCGCGACGCGGATTATCCACGGCAGTTCGCCGCTATCTATCCCCAGGGCATAACGGCTGAAACCATTGCTGATGCCATTGCTGTCTTCGAGATGTCCCTGTATACGCCAAACGCGCCCTTTGACCGCTATCTCAGGGGAGACCAGAGCGCTATCGATGCCGACGCCGTTGCCGGTTACGCCCTGTTCCGGAAATACGGCTGTGTTGCCTGTCATCAGGGGATCAACATCGGCGGCAATATGTATCAGACCATCGGTGTCATGGAGGATTACTTCGATCATCGGGACATCAGCGAGGTCGACCTGGGGCGGTACAACGTGACCGGGCAGGCGCGCAACAAATTTCAATTCAAGGTTCCGACCCTGCGCAATATCGCCCTGACCTTTCCCTATCTGCACGACGGTTCGGCGGAAACCCTCGCAGATGTGCTGCGGGTGATGTGGAACAGCCAGCTGGGCAGAAGTCTGGATGATGAAGAATCGCGACTTTTAATCGCCTTTCTGAAAACCCTGACGGGTGAATATCGGGGGCGGCCCCTATGAAGCCGGGTCTGGTGCGTATCCTTATGGCCGGTCTTGTCGGCCTGGCCCTGCTCGGGCTGGTGCTCGACCGTTCACGTATGGTCGATGCTGATGAGCACTACCGCTATCTGGCGGAATTGTCACAGATTCAGGAACTGGAAGTTTCCCTCAATGAGATGATCCTGCGGGCCCGTCACGCCTACCTGAATAATTACGACCCTCTGGTTGGCATCATGAACCGGCTGCGGGAGAGTGTCGAGGCCATGGGCCAGGTCCCCCGTTTTTTCGGGGCGACGGACCGCACGCAGCTGCAACCCCTCATAGAGGGCTATGGGGTGCTGCACAAAGAGCGCGAAACCCTTGTCGAGAACTTCAAGTCGGACAACGCCGTTCTGCATAACTCCCTCAGTTTTTTCCCCCTGGCCATCAGTGACATGGCTAGGGAACTGATGCCGGTTCGGCCGCAACTCGCCGACAGGCTCCAGCAACTGGCGCGCGATATCCTGATTTTCAATCTGTATTCCCAGGTGGAAATGCAGCAAAGGCTGGAGCATGAGGTAGGCTCCTTGCGCCGGCTCAAGGAGTTGCCTGCCGGGATCGATCCCGTTGCCTGGCAGCGGGTGTTGCGCCACGCTGAAGTGATTCTGGAATATAAGAAGGAGCTCGATCACACGACCTCCGCCAATCTCAATCTGCCGACCAGGGATCTGCTGCTGCGCCTGCAGAACAGGTATCAGGCTATCTACCTTGAGGCGATGAAGAGTGTTGGAAATTATCGACTGGTGCTCTATCTGATGACGATTGTACTGGGTGCAGGTATGGCCTACAGTATGATTCATCGCTACAACGCGACAGTGGCATTGCGACAGATCAATGCCGAGCTGGAGCAGAAGGTCAGGGATCGCACAGCTGAGCTGGAACGGGTGGCGATGACCGATGAGCTGACTGGTCTGTATACCCGGCGCTTTATCTTCGAATGGCTGCGCAAGGATGTCGCCGGGATTTTACGTACCCAGGGACGGCTCGGATGTCTGATGCTGGATATCGATCACTTCAAGAAGGTCAACGACAGTTACGGGCACCTGTTCGGCGACGAGGTTTTGCGCCGTGTTGCCCACAACATCAGGGACAGTATCCGCGCCGCGGATATCGCCGGTCGTTTCGGGGGGGAGGAGTTTATTGTTCTGCTGCCGGAAGCGTCGACGGCGGGAGCGGTGCAGGTCGCTGAAAAAATTCGCCGGCTGGTCGCTGCCGCCGATGGGGAGGTCGAGGTGACCATCAGTGTCGGGGTTGCCATGTGCGACGGTCACCGGCTAGCCGCAGACCATGATGTCGACGCCTTTATCAATGCCCTGCTGCAGATGGCGGACGAAGCGCTCTACCGCGCCAAGAAACAGGGGCGCAATCAGGTGGTTGCCGCCGCCGAAACGTTGTGAAGCCGGGGCAGCGTTGGTGCTGGAAGCTCCCGGTTTTGCTAGCCCCGGGCCGTTTTGGGCCGGGCCGGGGTCAGGGGTTCAACTTTGCCACCCACGGCTCTGACCCCACCGACAACCTCCAGAATCAGAAACGGATCGGCAGAACCTTTTTCGGCCTCGAGGAGGGCCAGTCTGGAAGCTTCTTCGTAGGCCTCACCGATGGTCGGGTGAATGCGCCGCGGTTTGCCGCCCTGTTTGCCACTGCGAAATACCATGAATCCCTGTTCAACGTTCATTGCTTTCTCTCTTTTGCGCTCTGATCCTGATTGCCGCCGGCATTGTCTTGTAACAGTTACGCCGCAAACCTTATTGGCGTAGTGCCAACGCAATACAGCGATCAACAAAATGGGTCTTGCGTGATTTTTTTCTTTTCATGCAAGGAACTTTCGTTGAAGATGGCGAACTGTATAGCACACATTATTCAATGTCGAGAAATAAAAAGGAGAAGATTATGTCAAAAATCATTGAACTGACAACGGATATTATTGCTGCCCACGCCTCCAGCACGTCCATGACCAAGGAGGAACTGATCGCGGAAATAAAAGAGGTGTTTTCTGTGTTGACGGCCCTTGAGCAGATTGAGGACACCGGACTGCAGGAAGCAGAGGCTGAGGCGACGACAGAAGAAGAGCCGGCGGTCAGCAAGCGCAAGGCCTTCGGCAAGGACAAGATTTACTGCATGGTCTGTGGCAAGGGTTTTACCACCCTCAAGCGTCATCTGAAGACCGCCCACGAAATGACGGACAAGGAATACCGGGAGAAGTTTGACATCCCCGCAGGCACCCCCCTGGCAGCCAAAAGTTATAGCGAAAACCGCCGGCAGATGGCTCTGGACAAGGACCTGGCCGGTAACCTGGAAAAAGCCAGGGCCGCTAAAAAGCAGGGATAACAAGGGATCGGGTGGAGATTTTGCGCCGAGCCTGTTATACAGGGGACCCTCTGCTCTTTATGTAAAAAACGGATCCGAAGAGAGACACCCCGGCGGCGGATTGCCGTCCACGATTTTTTAGCCTGTAGCAGAAACAGTGGGATAGCACGAATACAATGCTGCTGATGATCGATAACTATGACTCCTTCACCTACAATCTGGTGCAGTATTTCATGGAGTTGGGCCAAAAGGTAGAGGTTTATCGTAACGACAAGATCAGCCTGGATGAGATCGCCGCCCTGGCACCGGACCAGCTGGTTATCTCCCCCGGCCCCTGCACGCCGGCCCATGCCGGTATTTCCATTGACGCCATCCGGCGTTTTGCCGGCAGTATTCCCATCTTCGGCATCTGTCTCGGTCATCAGGCCATAACCGAAGCCTTTGGCGGCGAGGTGGTCAGGGCCGAACGCCTGATGCACGGCAAAACCAGCCCCATACTGCACGATAACAGCGCCCTGTATCGGGGGCTTGCCAATCCCTTTATCGCCACCCGCTATCACTCCCTGATCGCCCGCCGCGCATCCTTCCCGGACGATCTGACCATCACCGCCTGGACGGCAGAGGGTGAGATCATGGGCCTGGAGCACAAGCACCTGCCCGTCTGGGGGGTGCAGTTTCACCCGGAATCGATTCTGACGGTGGAAGGGAAGAACCTGTTGCAGAACTTTCTGACCCTGAGCCGCCAAAAGGAGCTCTGTCTATGATTAAAGAAGCGATCGGTCAGGTCGTGGAGGGGCGTGATCTGGCGGAAGAGCAGATGATCGAAGTGATGAACGAGATCATGGGGGGGGAGGCCACCGCGGCGCAGATCGGTTCCTTTATCACCGCTCTGCGGATGAAGGGGGAAACCATTGCTGAAATCACCGGCGCCGCACGGGTGATGCGGGCCCACGCCACGCCCATCGAGGTCGGCGCGACTCTGGGTATCGACCGTGACGATATCAACCTCGACCGGGAAACCATCCTCGATACCTGCGGCACCGGCGGCAGCGGTACCCGCAGCTTCAACATTTCAACCACGGTGGCGCTGGTGGTGGCTGCCTGCGGGGTCAAGGTGGCCAAGCATGGCAATCGCAGCGTCTCCTCCGCCTGCGGCAGCGCCGATGTGCTGGAACGCCTGGGGGTCAAGCTCGATGTTTCGGCGGCGAAGGTCGCCCAGTGCATCGAAGAGATCGGCGTCGGTTTCCTCTTTGCTCCGGCCCTGCATGGCGCCATGAAGTACGCCATCGGCCCCAGGCGGGAGATCGGCATACGCACCATCTTCAATATCCTTGGTCCGCTGACCAATCCCGCCGGCGCCAATCGTCAGGTGCTGGGAGTGTACCGGGACGATCTGGTGGAGCCCCTGGCTCAGGTCCTGTTCAGCCTCGGCTGCCGTGCCGGTTTTGTTGTCCACGGCAGCGACGGCATGGATGAAATCACCCTGACCGGTTCGACCCTGGTGGCCGCCATCGACGAAAAAGGGGTGAGCCTGAGCACGATCACACCGGAAGATTTTGGCCTGAAGCGCTGTGCCCTTGAGGATCTGCAGGGGGGGGACGCCACCCGTAACGCGACGATCGTGCGTGACATTCTCTCCGGACGGACCGGCCCGCGCCGGGATATCGTTCTTCTCAACAGCGCCTACGCTCTGGTGGCGGCCGGTGAAGCCCGGAGCGTGAGTGACGGCATCAGGCAGGCGGCCCAGGCCATCGATTCCGGGCGCGCCTTCGCGGTTCTGACGGAGCTGGTACGGATGACTCAGCAATGATTCTGGACAGGATTTTACAGACCAAGGCAGAAGAGGTCGCTGCGGCGAAGTCGCGCCAATCGGATGATGATCTGAGGCGGCGCATCGGTGAGCTGGAGGATGTGCCCCGGGGGTTCGCCCGGGCCCTGCAGGCCATGGTCGCCTCCGGCGGTACCGCCATTATTGCCGAGGTGAAGAAGGGCTCGCCGTCAAAAGGGATCATCCGCGCCGACTTTGATCCCGTCGCCATTGCCGAAGACTATCAGGACGGCGGCGCGACCTGCCTGTCGGTACTCACCGATCAGTCCTACTTTTTCGGTCATCTGCGCAATCTGGGGTTGATTCGGGAACAGGTTTCCCTGCCCCTGTTGTGCAAGGATTTTATCGTTGATCCCTATCAGCTCTATCAGGCACGGCTTTACGGAGCGGATGCCGTTCTGCTTATCGCCGCCGCCCTTGATGACAGCCAGCTGCTGGCGCTGGCGCAGCTGGCCAGGGAGTTGCGGCTGGATACGCTGCTCGAAGTGCATGACGAGACGGAGCTGCAGCGGGCCCTGGCCCTGCCGGTGGATCTGATCGGAATCAACAATCGCGATCTGCGCACCTTTGTCACCGATCTGGCGGTGACGGAGCGTCTGGCGGGACGCATCCCGCCGGCGCAGATCGCCGTTGCCGAGAGCGGTATCACCAGTCGGCAGGACATTGAGCGCCTGCAGCGGGCCGGGGCGCGGGCCTTTCTCGTCGGCGAAAGCCTCATGCGCGAAGGAAACATCGAACAGAAGCTGCGCGAGCTGCTGGGGCAGGATTGAGGCGGATCATGGCCGCTGTGCGTGTAAAGATCTGCGGTATCACCTGTGAAAAGGACGCTCTGGCGGCGGTCCGCGCTGGAGCTGACGCCCTTGGTTTTGTCTTCTACGAAAAGAGTTCGCGCGCTGTCGCGCCGGACCAGGTGGCGGCCATCGTCAAATCCCTGCCCCCCTTTGTCACAACGGTGGGTCTGTTTGTCAACGCTGAAACGGAGCTGATCTCAAGGATCATGACGCAAACCGGCCTGCAGGTGGTGCAGCTGCATGGTGACGAAACGCCGGCCCAATGCCGACTCCTCGACTGGCCGGTGATCAAGGCCCTGCGCATCAGGGATGCAGGCTCTCTGCAGCAGGTGCATACCTATCCTGTTGCGGCGGTGCTCCTCGACGCCTGGTCGCAGGAAAGCTATGGTGGTACCGGCCAACAGTTTGACTGGCAGCTGGTACAGGATCTGGGCTGTGACAGGCCCGTCATCCTGGCTGGTGGGCTGAATCCGGACAATGTCGCAGGGGCTGTCCACAAGGTCCGGCCCTACGCGGTGGATGTCTCCAGCGGCGTTGAGTCGTCCCCCGGCCGCAAGGACGCGAAACTGATAGCTGATTTTATCCGACAGGTAAGAAACGCATGACCTACAAAGAACCTGATGAGCGTGGCCATTTCGGCCAGTACGGTGGTCGCTACGTCGCCGAAACCCTGATGCCGGCTTTGCTGGAACTGGAATCCGCCTATATCCAGGCCCGGCAGGACCCGGCCTTTGAGCAGGAATTCCAATATTATCTCAAGCACTACGTGGGGCGCCCCAGCCCTTTGTATTACGCTGAACGTTTAAGCCGGAAGCTTGGCGGGGCGAAGATCTACCTGAAGCGGGAAGATCTGAATCACACCGGGGCCCACAAGGTCAACAATACCGTCGGCCAGATTCTCCTTGCCCGGCGCATGGGCAAAAACAGGGTGATCGCCGAAACCGGTGCCGGCCAGCACGGGGTGGCCACGGCTACCGTCGCGGCTCTGTTCGGCATGGAGTGCGAGATTTTCATGGGCAAGGAGGATATCCGCCGTCAGGCTCTGAATGTATTCCGGATGAAGCTCCTCGGGGCCAGGGTCACGGAGGTGACGAGTGGCACCGCCACCCTCAAGGATGCCATGAATGACGCCCTGCGCCATTGGGTGACCCATGTGCGCGATACCTTCTATGTCATCGGCACCGTTGCCGGGCCGCACCCCTATCCGCTGCTGGTCCGCGATTTTCAGACGGTCATCGGTCGTGAAGCCAGGGAGCAGATGCAGGAGGCGGAAGGGGGGCTGCCGGATGTCGCCGTCGCCTGTATCGGTGGCGGTTCCAATGCCATGGGCCTGTTCTATCCCTTCATCGAGGATGCCCAGGTGGACCTGCTCGGGGTTGAAGCCGCCGGCCTCGGCCTGGATACGGACAAGCACGCGGCGTCCCTGGGGGGTGGCTCGCCGGGGGTCCTGCACGGTAACAAGACCTGCCTGCTGCAGGATGATGACGGCCAGATTCGCCACGCCCACTCCATTTCCGCCGGTCTTGACTATCCCGGTGTCGGACCGGAGCACGCCCACCTGCGTGACCTGGGGCGTGCCCGTTACGTTGCTGTAACGGATGACGAGGCTCTGGCCGCCTTTCGTCTGCTGACGGAAATTGAAGGCATTATTCCGGCTCTTGAAAGCGCCCACGCCCTGGCCCAGGTGGTCAAGATGGCTCCAGCCATGGACCGCGACCAGACTATTCTGGTTTGTCTGTCGGGCCGTGGTGATAAAGATATCCATACAGTCGCCGACGCGATGAAAGTTGATCTGACATGAAATTTACCGAACTCAACCTGCCTGAATCGGTCATGCAGGGAATTGTCGACGCCGGGTTTGAAACCCTGACGCCGGTGCAGCAGGAATCCATTCCCTTGGCCCTGCAGGGCAAGGATGTCGCCGCTCAGGCCCAGACGGGTACCGGCAAAACCGCTGCCTTTCTGATCTCCCTGTTCTGCCGGCTGCTGGCCAGCCAGCGGCCGACGGGCCCAGATCCCCGGGCTCTGGTGATGGCCCCGACCCGCGAGCTGGTGGTGCAGATATGTCAGGATGCCGAGGTTCTCGGGCAGCACACAGGCATCAGGGTGCAACCGATTTTCGGCGGGGTCGACTATGAGAAACAACGCCAGGCCCTCAAGGATGGTGTCGATATTATCGTCGCCACTCCGGGGCGCCTCATCGACTATTTCAAACAGCGGGTTTTTTCTCTGAAAAAGGTTGAAGCGCTGGTGATCGATGAAGCCGACCGCATGTTCGACATGGGCTTTATCAAGGACCTGCGCTTTCTGCTGCGCCGCCTGCCCCCCTTCGACCAGCGTCAGACCCTGCTCTTTTCCGCCACCCTGTCCACCCAGGTCATGGAACTGGCCTACGAGTTCATGGACCTGGCCCAGCGGGTCGAGATTGCCCCTGACCAGGTATCCGCCGAGGGGATCGAGCAGATCCTTTATCATGTCTCGCGGCGGGAGAAATTTGCTCTGCTGCTGGGACTGCTGCAGCGGGAAGAAGCGGCCGAGCGGGTCATGTTGTTTGTCAACACCAAGGTCGAAGCGGAGCGCCTGCAGGCCCTGCTGCACGCCAATGCGCTGTCGTGCGCCGTTCTGTCAGGAGACATACCGCAGAAAAAACGCATGCGGATTCTCGATCAGTTCAAGGCAGGCGAAATAACCCATCTGGTGGCGACGGATGTCGCGTCCCGGGGTATTCATGTTGATCAGGTCACCCATGTTATCAACTACGATCTGCCCCAGGACCGCGAAGACTATGTCCACCGCATCGGCCGCACCGCCCGTGCCGGCGCGGTGGGACGTGCCATCAGTTTCGCCGACGAGGAAACGGTCTACGTCCTGTCCGATATCGAGGACTATCTCGGATTCAAGATTCCCAGCGAAATGCCGCAGGAAGAAGATTTCTGCTTCGACTACAAGCGGGCCCGACCGAAGAAAAAACGGCCGCCGGTGGACAAGAACCCCTCGCCCCGCAAGCGCACGCGTCCGCCCCGCCGTAAAAAACCGCGTAAGGCCACCAGCGGCGGTCAGCGGCCTCCGGGGACCTCAGAGTAACCCTCTGTCCCGCCACCTTTGCCGTTTCGCCCGGGGCCCGTTGCCGACAGCGCCGACTCGGGAGAAAGTGATTGAAACCATCGGGATGAATCGTCTAAGCTGTCAGACCGGTCGATAAAATCAGAAATGGACAAACCCGTCTGCCCGCTCTACGGAAAGTAAAAATGTCACGTCTTGCAGCAACCTTTACCAGACTCAAAGAGCACGGCGGCGCAGCCTTTGTTCCTTTTATCACCGCCGGCGACCCGAATCTGGAACGCAGCGCCGACCTGATCAGGACCCTGGCCGCTTCCGGGGCCGATATTATCGAGCTGGGCATCCCCTTTTCTGACCCCATGGCCGATGGCCCGACGATTCAGGCCGCATCGGAGAGGGCCCTGGCCGCCGGCACGACCCTGGCCAAAGTGCTGCAACTGGTGGCTGCGGTGCGTAACGAGGTGCAGGTTCCCCTGGTGCTGATGGGCTACTACAACCCGGTATTCCACTACGGTATTGACAGGTTTGCACGGGATGCACGAGATGCCGGAGTCGACGGCTTGCTGCTGGTCGATCTGCCGCCGGAAGAAGCAGATGAGGTTCTGCCCTGTCTCGCTGCTGTCGATATCCCGCTGATTACCCTGCTGGCGCCGACCACTCCGGCCCGGCGTATGCAGCAGCTGGCAAGCCGGGCACAGGGATATATCTACTATGTGTCCATGACCGGTGTGACCGGTACCCAGGCGGTGGCGCCGGAGCAGATTGAGCAGGCAGTGACAGAGCTGAAAGCCATGACGGAGATACCTGTCGCTGTCGGTTTCGGCATCAACACCGCTGCCGATGCGCGGGCCGTGGCCGCCTTTGCTGACGCAGTTGTGGTCGGCAGCGCCCTGGTCCGGATTATCGCCGAACAGGGGGACAGCCCCCGGCTGGTGCCGGCGGTGGCCGCCTTTGCCGCGGAACTGAAGGATGCAATACAGGCGTCCTGATGGGTTACGGCGCAAAGAGGTAACTTTCTACCCTATTAAAGGATGATTCCATGGTCTGGTTTCGTAAAAAAACATCATTGACCGCGTCGAAAGAGAAGAAAAACGTTCAGGTGCCGGAGGGGGTCTGGACCAAATGTAAAAACTGTCAGGAAATTATCTACTGCAAAGAGATTGAGCGGAATCTCAATGTCTGCCCCAAATGTGATTATCATTTCCGTATCGGTGCTCGCGAGCGGATCGATCTGATTCTTGATCAGGGAACCTTTGTCGAAATGGACGCGAAAATGCGTTCCGTTGACTTTCTCGATTTCAAGGACTCCAAGAAATACAAGGAGCGGATCAAGGCGGCGGTAAAAAAATCGGGTGACGGTGACGCGGTGATCTGCGGTCAGGGCGCCATCGACGGTTTGCCGGTGGTGGTCGCTGTGTTCGATTTCTCCTTCATGGGGGGCAGTATGGGTTCGGTGGTCGGTGAAAAGCTCACCCGTGCCATTGAAAAGGGGCTGGACAGCAATGCCCCGGTACTGGTGTTCTCGTCCTCCGGTGGTGCCCGCATGCAGGAGAGTATCCTGTCGTTGATGCAGATGGCCAAGACCAGTGCCGCTCTGGCCCGGCTCAAGGCGGCCGGTATCCCCTTTATTTCGGTTCTGACCGATCCGACAACAGGTGGGGTGACGGCAAGCTTCGCCATGCTGGGGGATCTGAATATCGCTGAGCCCCGCGCCCTGATCGGTTTCGCCGGCCCGCGGGTGATCGAGCAGACCATCCGCCAGACCCTGCCTGAAGGCTTCCAGCGTTCGGAGTATCTGCTTGAGCACGGGATGATCGATATGATTGTGCCGCGCAAGGAGATGAAGCAGACCCTGTCCAAGATTCTGCGTATCTTCACCCGCAGTTGACGCGCCTGATGCATCCGGAACATCGGCAGAGTCTTGATGACCTGTACGCTCTGCGTTTTTTCGGGGTCAAGCTGGGGCTGGACACTATACGCGAATTGCTGGAGCGCCTGGGCAATCCCCACCGGCAGTTGCGCGTCGTTCATATCGCCGGAACCAACGGCAAGGGCTCGACGGCGGCGGCCGTGGCAGCCGTGTTTCATGCGGCCGGCATCTCCGCCGGGCTGTACACCTCGCCGCATCTGCATCAGTTTACCGAACGCATTCGTATTGATACGCATCAGATTGAGCTGACCGAGGTTGTCGAGCTGTTTGATCTGATTCGCCCTCACGCCGAAGCTCTGCGGGCAACCTTCTTCGAGGTGACCACTGCCATGGCCCTCCTCAGCTTTGTCCGCCACGGCATGCAATGGGCGGTTCTTGAATGTGGCATGGGGGGGCGTCTGGACGCGACCAATATCGTCACCCCTGACGTCAGCGTCATTACACCCGTCGCCCTCGACCACACCAGGCATCTGGGCACGACCCTGGCCCAGGTGGCCATGGAAAAGGGGGGGATTATCAAGCCCGGGGTTCCGGTGGTCATGGCAGCACAGGAGGATGAAGCTGCCGCTGTGTTAACCCGGCGGGCGCGGCAGCAGGGGGCCTGCGTGATCCTGCCGCCGCGCGACTACCATTGGCGCAGCGATGATCACGGCCTGACTGTTGCCACCTCGGCAGGAGAGATGGCCGCCATCCGCCCTCGTCTGGTCGGCGATCATCAACATCAGAATCTGGCGCTGGCGGCGGCGACGGCAGCTCTTTTGGCTGACCGGGGGGTTGCCCTTTCCCGCGAGGACATTCGCCTGGCGCTGGAACGGGTGTGCTGGCCGGGCCGGCTGGAATGGCTGCCGCAACGTGTTCTTCTCGACGGAGCTCACAACCAGGCCGGCGCCCAGGTGCTGGCCGCCTATTTGCGCGGGAAAGATTTCCCCGAAATCCATCTGATTTTCGGCTGCAAGGCGGATAAACAGGTGAGCGCTATGCTCAAGGAACTGCTCCCCTGGTGCCACCGGTTCTACGCGACCCGGCCACCGGTGGATGAAGCGGCGGAGCCGGATGTCCTTGTCCGCCAGGCCGAGGCCGCCGGCGTCGCCAGCCGGACTTGTCCCGATCCGGCACAGGCCCTGGACCTGGCTCGCCAGCAACGGTCGGAGCAGGGCATTATTCTGGTTGCCGGGTCGCTGTTTTTAGTCGCGGCTTTGCGCGAGGCGATATTACCGCAAACCCGGATAACACCTGTTTATCACTGATAGACGCCGCTTTTGACGGTGGCAAAGGTCTGGTGTGGAGTGTCATGAAAGCAGTTTGCCTGGTTGTCATGGTGGCGGTTATTCTCTGGTTTGCTCCGGCCTGTGTGGAAGCCCGCAGCCGGGTGGTGACGGCGGGGGAACCGGTTTATCTGGAGGCGGATGAGCTCAGCTATGATCAGGAGCGTGAGCTGTATCAGGCGCGCGGTCAGGTCCAGCTGACGCAGGGAGAGCTGAACCTTTTAAGCGACGAGATGCAGTGGAGTCGGGCCACGGGGGAGGTTGAGGCCAGGGGCAATGTCCGATTTCTGTCACCGACGGAAACCCTGACCGGAACTGCGGCCTGTTACGACCTGTCAGCCGGCAGCGGCCGGGTGGAGCAGGGTTATTTCTTCCTGCATGAAGACAATCTGCACCTTCGCGGCACGACGATCGAGCAGGTCGGCGAAGATCATTACCGGGTCTCTTCCGGCACCCTGACCACCTGCGATGGTGAGGTGCCTGCCTGGAAATTCGGTGCCGATGCTCTTGACGTGAATCTCGACGGCTATGCCCGTGCCCGCAACATGCGTTTTTATATCTTCGATGTTCCTGCCTTTTACTTTCCCTACCTTATCTATCCGGCGCGCAGCGAGCGGGAATCCGGGTTGCTCATGCCGACGGTCGGTTATTCCAGAAAAAGGGGTTTCGGTTACGGTGCCGCCTACTATCAGGTCATCGACGTCAATCAGGACGCGACCCTGTTTGTGGACTATCTGTCGCAGATGGGGGTCGGCAAAGGTCTGGAATATCGCTATGTTTTCGGCCGTGATACGGCCGGTGAGGCGCGTCTGTACCACATTGACGTTGACCAGGTGGACGGGGAAGAGATCGATGCCGAGCGCTACGCCCTGAAATGGCGGCACGATGGCGATCTGCCGGGAGCGGTGCGGATGGTGGCCGACGTTCTTTATGTCAATGACGATGACTATTTCAGTGATTTCGGCGAGAGCGCCGGTGACTATAATCGCGACGCGGTTGAATCCCGTTTTTTTGTCAGCAGAAACGGGGCCGGGTATAGTTTGGTGGGTTTGGCCAGGTACACGAAAAACTTAAGAACAGATCAGGACAATGCCCTGCAGCTGTTGCCCCGGCTTCAGTTTCATGCCATCAGGCGGAATCTGCCTGACACGCCCCTCTATTACGGGATGACCACGGAGTACACGCACTTCTGGCGCCGCGAGGGGGATCGGGGGCAGCGTTTGATGATACGGCCGGCCGTCTCCATGACGGCGCAGCTGTCGGAATATTTGTCGGTCACGCCCGAAATCGCCTATCGGCAACGCTTCTATTGGGATCTGAACCGGGATGACTCAACAGCGGATCAGGGGAACCTGGAATTTTCAACAACGATACACACGCCACCGGTGCAGCGCACCTATGCCCTGTCACGGGCTGAAGGCGAGGTTCGTCTGCGGCACTCCCTTCATCCTGAAATCCGCTACAGCTATTCACCGGAGACAGGGCAGGATCACCTGCCCGATTTTGATCTCTATGACCGGATTGATGCGGCGAACCGGCTGGAATATGCCCTGGTTCAGCGCCTGCGGTTGCGGACGGATGCCCCTGAGGGCCGGAAATCCTACCGTGATCTGATGTATCTGCGGTTGTCCCTGCTGCACTATCTGCATGAGGACAGCCGGGAACAGGGGCTCGGCGCTCTGCGTGGCCAGTTGTTGCTGCGTCCGGTGGAGACCGTCCGCCTGTCTGCTGATCTGACCTACGATACCAGGGACGCTGCGTGGCAGCGACTTCTTGTGGCGGCGACCGTTCATGATCAGCACGAAAATTCTGTCACCCTGAGCTATCATGAGCAGCCAGATCAGCAGCTTGAGTATGTTGGGGTTAATTTGAGCCTGGCGTTTTTGCAGCCGTTGTATTTAACTTACGAGCATCGGTATGATTTTTATGCCAATGAACGCCTGGAGCAGGTTGTCGGCATGGAATACCGTCATCAGTGTTTAAGTATCCATCTGGGACTGCGTGAACGGATTGACGGCGAGCGTGCCTTTATGGTGACCTTCACCCTGCGCGGTCTTGGTGAAGTCGGAGGTTTTGGCGGTCAACTGGGAGGCATTTGAAAATGTCTTCCGTTGCGGCACCCGAAGTTGAGCTGTGCGCCTGTGAAAAAACAGATGATGACAGATGGTTGAAGCAACAATGAAGGGAACTCACAGTCTACTGACCCCGATTCTGCTGTTACTGGTTGTGCTGATGCTGGCCTACGCGGTCTTTGGTGAGCGCGGGGTGTTGCGGATCATGCAGGCGCAGCGCCAACAGGAACAGCTGCAGCAGCAGCTCAGCCAGCTGCAGCAGCAGCAACAACAGTTGCGGCAGGAAATTGAACGGCTGAACAGCGACCGGGATTACTGGGAGCAACTGGCACGCACCCGTCTGGGAATGGTGCGTGAAGGAGAGCTGATCTACTATCTTCCCGAACCGGCAGCAGCAAAGAGCAAGCAAGAATCAGGGGCGCCCTGATCCTTTGGGTGATATACAAGCAGAACGGTGACTAATAATGAAAGAGAGAGTGAAGTGATCAAAGACGAGTTACGTGCCGCTATTCGCCAGGCGCTGGTTGCCTGTTATCAACAGCAGGACCTCGATTCAGGCGAAATTCCGGAAGAAATTCAACTTGAGGTGCCGAAGAATCCGGATCATGGAGAATATGCCACCAACCTGGCCATGTTGCTGGCGCGGGCGGAAAAAAAGTCGCCACGACAGATTGCCGAGCGCTTGACGGCCGTACTGCAAAAATCCGAGTTGCTGGAGAAGGTCGAGATAGCCGGACCGGGGTTTATTAACTTCCGTTTGTCGCCCGCCTGCTGGGCGGCCACCCTGCATCGGGTGCTGGCGGACGGCGCGAACTACGGCCGCAGCGAGGTCGGTCGCGGTACGAAAATCCAGGTAGAGTTTGTCAGCGCCAATCCCACCGGCCCCCTGCACATCGGTCACGGTCGCGGGGCTGTCGTCGGTGATGCTCTGGCTGCGATTTTACAGGCGGCAGGGTTCGACGTGCAGCGAGAGTATTATATCAACGACGCCGGCAACCAGGTGCAGACCCTGGGGCGCTCCATTCTCGCGCGGCTGCGGCAGCTGCAGGGAGAGTCCGTTGAATTTCCCGAGGATGGATACCAGGCCGAGTACGTTGCTGAGCTGGCGGCCGGGCTGCGGCAGGAACAGGGAGGACTGACCGGTCTTGACGACGCGGAGGCGGTGGCTCGCTGTGCCGGGTACGGGGTGGCCGAGGTCCTCAAGTGGATTGCCACCGACCTTGAGGCCTTCGGCATAACCTTCGACAACTGGTACAGCGAACAGTCCCTGTACGACCGGAAGTTGGTGGATTATGAGCTGGACCGTCTCCGGCAGAAAGGGCTGACCTTCGAGGCAGACCAGGCCCTGTGGCTGCGGACCACCGACTTCGGCGATGACAAGGATCGGGTACTGATCAAGTCCGATGGCAGTTATACCTATTTTGCCTCCGATGTGGCTTATCACCTGGAGAAATTCGAGCGCGGCTTTGATCGGGTCATCGATGTCTGGGGGGCAGATCATCATGGTTATATTCCGCGCATGAAAGCCATGCTCAAAGGTTTTGGCCTGCCGGCCGACGCCCTGGAGGTACTGCTGATCCAGATGGTCAATCTGCTGCGTGATGGCGAGCCTTTTGTCATGGGCAAACGTTCCGGCAACTTCATCACCCTGCGTGAGGTCATTGATGAAGTCGGTCGTGACGCTTGTCGTTTCTTCTTTCTCATGCGCCGCTGTGACAGTCAGCTTGATTTCGATCTGGAACTGGCCAAACAGCAGAACAGTGACAATCCGGTATACTATGTTCAATATGCCCACGCCCGCATCTGCAGCATCAACCGCAATGCCGATGAGGCCGGTATCCCCATGCCGGATCGTGATCAGTTCGATTTTTCACAGTTAAGTCTGGAGGAAGAAGTGGCCCTGATCCGGCAGCTGGCGCGTTTTCCCGAAGCTCTTGAAGGGGCGGCTCTGCAT
The DNA here is from genome assembly GCA_937958075.1 of uncultured Geobacteraceae bacterium. Lineage (GTDB taxonomy): Bacteria > Desulfobacterota > Desulfuromonadia > Desulfuromonadales > Geopsychrobacteraceae > Pelovirga. Next base: position 44,845 of record CALFFB010000204.1, read on the forward strand.
TATGAGCCCCATCGACTGGTTTTTTATCTGCAGGAGCTTGCCGCCGCGCTGCATAGTTACTACAATCGCCACCGGGTGCTGGTAGAGGATGTGCGCGTTTCACAGGCGCGTCTTTACCTGGTCAATGCGGTGCGCACGGTTTTGGCCAACGCCCTGCGGATTCTCGGCGTGTCAGCGCCGGAGCGGATGTAACCTGAAGCAAGGAACGGACATGCAGACGATGACTAAGAGTCGAACCCAGAGGCGCCTGGAAAAGAAGCAGGCCATTTTTCTTCTGGCTCTGGTGCTTCTGGCGTCCCTGTGCAGCTTTGTGCTCGGCATCATGGTGGGTCGTAGTGGTGCGGAGCGCGATGCCCTGGCCCAGCTCAGGCAGCAACAGGAAGTGACCCAGATTGTCAAGGCCCCTGTCGTCAAGGCGGTTCCGGAGGCTGAAGCGGAAGCGGTTGTCGAACCGCCCCCTTCTCCACCGCCAGAGCCTCAGTCCGTCGACCCTCCCAAGTTGACCTTTTATGAAGATTTAAGTCGCGATGCCGCCCCGCTGGGCAGTGGCATCAATCAACAGCCGCCTGCGGCCGATCCCGCACCGACCCCGTCAGAGCCACCCCTGGATTTGCCGGAACAGCCGGTGGTGGTTGGCCAAAGTGCAACCCGTCAATCCTCTGCCGCAGAGCCGTCCTCACCGGCGGCGCCAGGTTCGGTGCCGGTAACGGCAGCGACGGCGGATCAGCCGGAAAGCCTGCCGGCTGTGGTCAAGCAGGGGACCCATGCGGTACAGATCGGTTCTTTCGCCGCGGTCAAGGATGCGGCGGCCCTGCGTCAGGATATGCTCGACAAGGGCTATCCCGCCTTTCTGGTCGAGGCCAACCTCGGAGATCGTGGCCTTTGGTATCGCGTCCGGATCGGTCCCTACGCCGATGCTGACCAGGCGGCGCTGGTTCGGAACATCCTTGATAGCAAAGAGCAGATCGAAGGGTTTGTTACCCGTCATCAGCCATGAATGACCTGCTAGCAGTGAAGCCGTAGGGTGCACAAGATGCTCTGTTTTTTTGCTTGACATTTTGTGCGCCGGTGATTATTTTCCAGTGCTCATGTCGCGGGATGGAGCAGTCTGGTAGCTCGTCGGGCTCATAACCCGAAGGTCGGGGGTTCAAATCCCTCTCCCGCAACCACAGCCAATCGTCTCTGCTTTGGAGACCTTCGATCGATTTGGCGGTGTAGCTCAGCTGGTTAGAGCATGCGGCTCATATCCGCAGTGTCCGGAGTTCAAGTCTCTGCACCGCCACCA
>CALFFB010000205.1 GCA_937958075.1 uncultured Geobacteraceae bacterium
CAGTTATGAACTGTGCTTCGCCAGCAGGTCTGAAGATTATCAGCGAAACGAGAATCCGTCAGGATTTCTTTCATCTTTTCTCCGCGCCTCAAGCCGGCGGCATCATGTTTAACCTCCGTCGATTCCGTACTCCACATAGGGTCGCTCAGGGGATGCGATCCCCAGGGGAACAACTCATCATACGTGTGTGACGAAGGGACATACATCTTGCGCATCCCCAGCGCACCGCCAACCGATGACAACAAAAGCCCGTGAACAAATTCCGAGGCAATTTTTCGACCGTCGGTCCAGTCGAATGCATTGGTTTCAATCGGAATGATTTTTTTACCAATAGAATGGGCAAACTCGGCCTGCTTTTCGACCCTTTTTTGCCATGACTCAGGATCATGGCCCGAGTCGAATGCTCGAAATAAAATCAGATGGGTTATTTCATCGATATGCCGCTGAAGCGTATAGGTGCTATCCACCCCGGCAGAAAAAAACGATCCGACATCCCTGTATGGCTGAACCTGAGAAGTCGTTTCCGCATGCACCTCAACCCTGCTTAAATCAGCGTTCCAACATGAATAAATTGCTTGAAGCTCAACCAGATTATTTTTGAGGGCTTCAGAGATAGCGACACCCTCCACGAGAAGACTGCGATTGCTCACCATGGCTTCGAGCAGAGCAATGCCGACAAAACATTCCGCCACCAAAAAAAGTTCGAACGTCTTTGGTGCTTTAAAAAAAATATGGTCACCGTCGACAGTGGCGCTGAGCTCATTAAATTCACGACCTGATGAAAGTTTGATATCTGAGATTTTCACGATTTCATTCATCGGGCCATCCTCGAATCCAAATCGTTTGAAAACAACCTGGCGATCGGAACACCAATCTGCATCAGGCCGGTTTTATCCGGCTCGACATTAAGCTCAATAATAACAGGTCCGTTTTCCGTAACGCCGATATCGAAACCACAAAACCGCATATGCGGAAAAACCTGTATCGCACTACACACAAGCTGTTTTATTTCTTCCCAACAGGGAACAAGTATACCCTTGATTTGTCCACCATGATCCGGGTGATACTCGAATTCATCGGGATGCGGAGGCTTGAAATGCGCTGATCCAAGCTCTCCGGTTTTGACATCGATAACAGCCGCCATTCCACCGGAGGATGTGTTGTCAACGAGAGAGCCCATCCGGCCAATGCGAACAAAAGCCCCAACGACATACGGCTTCTGGCCAAAAGGCCAGAACACAATAACCCTAAGGGTATTCAAGCTACTGGGATTCAACGTACTCAGCAGCGAGTGCTGCTCAACATAGGATTCCAACAGGACGCCATTCGCTAAATCCCGGATCCCGTCCAAGAACTCCCTGATGCTGCAGGTCGACTCTGCATTGAGGGACCGCAGCCGAATATCCTCTTGCTGCCTGCAGATCTCCACTGCGTGAAATCCGCGCCCCCCCCAACCTTCCAGCTCTTTTACACAGAATTTTTTGAGTTTTTTTTCTTCGAGAAGAGATCTGATATCCTGGGCGCTGCGTAATGGCTGACCATCTGCCCTGCGGCCATATTCCTGATGAAACAATCCGTAAAATTCAGGCGCAGGAAAGCCCAAAAGAGAAAGCAACGCTTTTTCGGACAGCTTGTGCTGTGACAGCTTATGGTATTCGGCTGGATTGTAGCGATTGATCAGTTTCCGGTACTTCTTTTCACTGACCCACTGCAGTTTTTCCGCGAGCGACAGCTCAGATCGCCATAACCGGGCGCTGTGATAATAGCCGGGACCAATCCGTCTGAGCAGGTAGAGCAGGGTCATTTCCGCAAATTGAACCGGCAGGGACAAGTGCCCTTCTGCGGCGCGTCTGCGTGACAACTGCAGGTACCATTTTAGCGGTGCCACCATGATGATCCTTATGGTTTATGGCTGAATTTCCCGACGATGCCTGGCGGCCCAGCGCAGCAGATCATCCCTGGACCAGACAATCATGTAGCTGCAGGGCAGATAGTCTCCCTCTTCGAACATTTTCTTCCTGGTGCGCGATGTGCTGGTGGCCATGTCCACGACCGAGGCTCCACTTTCCCAACGAAAAAGCTGCGCACCTCCTTCCAGCCTTACTTTTCGCAGATAACTCAGATGCGGACTGACATTGTCAAGGCGTGGGTCATAAAACCAACT
>CALFFB010000206.1 GCA_937958075.1 uncultured Geobacteraceae bacterium
GCGCTCACGCGCCCTGGAACAGCTTGCCCCCCGTCAGGAAGGCGACTGACTTTTGTTACCCGACTCAAAAGACAAAAACGATCCTCCGTCACTCTCCGGTAATTGCCCGCTCCCGTTCCAGAGCATGATCGATCTGCATCATCCTCGTTTTCCGCGCATCGTACATACCCCTTTTATCACCGCCAACAGGTATTGACCCATCTACTATCCAGGAGGCTGCAGAACATGAATCAATTCAACAGGCGTGAGTTCATACAGCTCACGGCCACGGCCATCGGCGGCATCATCCTGACCGGATGCGGCAGCGGCAGCAGTTCAAGCACCGCTCCCAACGGTTATCGTTTTTACCGGATCAAGGGCAACGGCGAGACGGTCGACCCCACGGGCACCTCTTTTTCCGTCGAGCACTTTTACGGTTCGGCCCACATCAGCGACGACGGCATTATTACCTTCGACGCCAAGGATGCTGGCAAACGCCGAGGGTTGTTCCAACTCGGTGTTGACACCCATGGCTCAAGGCCGAAGATCGCCTGGGAGCGTTCGGCGCTGATGACGGGAGATACCCTGGCGGACGGGCGAGTGGTGGCGACCTTTAAACATCATGACGTCGATCAACGGGGGAATATCGCGGCGGTCATCGACGCTGATGTCAGATACCACGAAGACCATTACGGCTCCGGCCTTTATCTCGACCATGATCAGCAGGGATTTACCCCCCTGCTGATCGCCGGTGACGAACTTTTCGCCGGCGAGGCCGTAAGCTCCGGCATCCTCGGCGATCTGTCCTTTATCGAGGGCAGCCTCATCAGCCATGTCCACCACCTGCCCGCAAAGGACAGTCCGACGACAACGAAAAACAGCCTGCTGCATCTGCCGAACGCATCCCTGACTCAGGCCCGGATACTGTCATCTTCCGGTGAGCTCATTGCCGGGACCGACCACAGTATTGCGACCTTCGGTCTGCTCGATCATAACCTCTCCGGTGATTACAGCGCCGGGGTCGCCACCGCTCACAGTGCCCTTGAAGCACTGCCGAACGCGACCAACAGCCACCTCAATATCACCGGCAACATCAAGTATCCGGGGGATCTGCAGATCACAACGGCACCTTTTCCGGCTGACGACGGCAGCAATACCGTCAGTGGCGACGGTGGTTACGGATCCCGGGTCGCTGTCGACGCCGCCGTCTACTCCCTCCTTGATGTCGGTGAGGAGATGACCCTGCTGCGTAACAATGAGCCCATCCTCACCACCGGCGATGCCTCCCTCACCGGAACCATCCGTGCCATAACCACGGGCTCAGCCGGTGCCGACGGTCTTTATTATTACACCGCGGTGACCGAAATTGACGGGGGCATCGGCATGACCCTCTTTGTCTATGACGGTCTCAGCCACATTCCCCTTCTTGCCAGCGGCGATAGCCTGAGCGATGGCAGCGCAAAGGTCGAACAGATCCTGTTCGGAACCACCACCAAGCACGTCAACAGCGACAATCACCTCGTTTTATTATGCTCCCTTTCAGACGGTACCACCTCCCTGGTACTCGGTCTGCCCAGCTGATCGGAGGATTGATTTATGGCCAGCCAGATCCTTGATAAGACCTTTATCGGAACCAGTGATCCCGTCAGCCTGGAATACAGTCTCTCCTATTACGGCCCGAATTTTCTCGATGCCGAAAAAACCACTATCGGCGAGTCGGGTGTACTGCTCGATGTCGGCAAAAAGGTCAGTCTGCTCAAAGCCCATGCCCGCATCACCTGGAACTGGACGGCCGGCGTCGCCCTGCCCTCCTGGACCGCCAACATCAGCATCACCGATGGCACCATCAACGACGAGTCGATGGAGCTCACCATCGCCGACAACACGGTCATGGGGGGAACCTTTTTCGGTTTGCTGATCAATCTCCACCTGTCCCTCGAAGCGGACAAGTGGATTCCCGGGCACCCCGGCGGTTCCCTGTTCAAGCCCCACTGGGTCAGCGGCCACTGGGACGACCTGATGAACAAGAGCCACAACTTCCATTTTGATGTCATCCCCATGGGGTTCAACATGATCTGGGATCTGCGCAAGGAGATTCCGGCCTTCAAGAAGCTGATCGCCCTGATGCCCCAGGGCATGCTCGACAACATGCAGGACTATCACAACGATGAAATCGCCAACAAGGACGGCGTCTTTCTCAATATCAAGATTCCCATGAAATGGGACTTTATCTATCTTGCCCGGCAGGTGGCCGAGGTCGGGGTCGATGTCGGCAGCAACGTCTTCACCCCGGCGGTGGCAGCGGCGGTGACGGTCCTGACAGAGGTTGGTGAAGCCATGATCTCCCTGGAAGAAGAGGTCGGCGTCTCCCTGTCCATCGGTCCGGAGATCAACCTGGTCTTCCCCCTGCGGGTGAAAATGACCGAACTGGTTGCCGACGAGGTGGTCTTCCACAACCTGTCCTTTGACGGCAACACCGTCACCGGCACCAACCCCGACGTCTTTCTCGATGTCGCCAACAATCTGGTGGAGCGTATCGGCATCCAGTTCGAGCAGACCCTTGAGCTGATGAATGTCGAGGTCGGGATCTGGGCCAACATGAGTTTCGCCAAGATCTTCTGCCTGCTCCCCTCGCTGAGTGGCGCTAAAGACTTCAATCTGGCGCAGACAATGGAAGAGCATTTCGGCTTTGATCTCGGACTGACCAGCTTCAACTCATCCATGACCAATGGCATCGGTCAGCCGGGTCTTGACCCGGACAGCGAATGGGGGCACCCGCCGGAGTCGGTGGTGGTCAAGTTCATCTAAAAAAAGGGGAGCTGATGCAGAAACAGATCGGAATCGGAAGCGCGTATGACCTTTTGACCGCCCTGAAACACCAGGAGCTGTCGGTGCGCGCCGCAACCATCAGGGCCGTGGCTGCAGATCCGCGCAAGGCCACAGCCCTGTGCCTGGATGAGGGGATGGATCTCTTTGCGGAACTGGCAACCCTGCTTGCGGCGACACCCGAGGCCGGGCTGCGGGCCGGCTATGTTCTGGCCATCCTCCAACTGGAGGACGAACGCCGCATGGCTTTCGCCAAAGAGATGTTTCTCGCCGCCGACGACGCGAAAATCATCCTGCTGTCCTCTGAGTGGATCGCCAGCCTGCCGGAACAGGAACGTCAGGCATTTCTGGAACCGGTCCTGCTGGCTAGGGACAGTCCGACCAAAAGCCGGGCCGCCGCCAACCTGCTGGTCGGCTGTCGGAATCTGCCACCACGGGTCAGTTTGCGTATCGCCCTGCTGAGCGATCATCAGATTGCGACACCCCTTTTGGATGAGGAGTCCCTGGCCCCCTGGCTGCAGGAATTACAGGGGCCCTACGCCCTGACCGCCCGGCGGCTTTTTATCAAAAAACATCCTGACGGAGCGGCTGCCCTGCTCCCCTTCTGGCAACGGCTGGACGACGACATCTGCCTCTGGGTCCTGCGCACAACGCCTGCTGAAGCAAGGGAAAAACATGCGGCCATCATCACCGAGATCCTGTCGTCAACCAGAGACAAGCTGCTGCCGGCGGCCCTGGACTGGTGGCCGTCTTCAGCCGTTACCGACGAGCTCGAAGAATCCTGCCTGGAGCCTCTGTATCGGCACCCTGATCCCCAGGTTCGGGCGGCGGCGGTCAATGCGGGCACAGGTCCGCTGAACTGGTCCCTGTTTCTGGACAGTGAAGAAGATGACCGGGTCAGACAGGCCCTTATCCAACGGATCGCCGCCAGCAAAGACCCGTCGGCCCTGGTCCTGCTGCCGGCTCTGGCAGCGGACAGCAACTGGCGCATTCGCGCCCGGACCACGGCGGCCCTGGTTGCCCTTTTTCCGCAGTCACGGCAGCTTCTGCAGTCCATGCTGAGCCATGACAGCGAACAGGTACGCAGCTGCGCCATCCAGGCCCTGGCAACCGTCAACCAGGATGAGTTCATCGCCCCAGCGTTGGCGAGGTCAGATCAACGATCCACACAGGTGAAGGCGTCAGGCCCTTAAGAGCCCGGAGTTATCCTCCAGGGCCCGGATCATCTGCAGAATCATGGCGTTGGCCGGGGT
>CALFFB010000207.1 GCA_937958075.1 uncultured Geobacteraceae bacterium
CCGCAACCGATGCAGTAGTGATCATCGGAAACATATTCAAAACCACCTGCTGCCACCTCGACCCGGCGGATGGCGCCTTCGGGACAGGCCTCCAGGCACATTTCACAGTCGCGACAGGTGCCACAGGACATACAGCGCGACACCTCCTTGTCGGCCTGGGCGCGGAAGCGACCGCGGTTCTGCGGTTTGTACAGCTCTTTGCTGAGGCAGTCGGTGCGGATCATGGGCGGCTTGACCCTGGCCACGGGGGTTTCCCCGGCCAGATAGCTGTCGATATACTCTGCCGCCTCGCGCCCCTGGCCGATGGCGTGGGTGAGCAGCCCCGGCTTGACCGTATCGCCGATGGCGAAAACCCCTTTGCCCTTAAGCAACTGACCGCAATCATCGACCAGGGCCATACCCCGCTCGTCAAGCCAGTCGCGGGGCATGAAACTCAAATCCGGGCGCTCGCCGATGGCGATAATCACCGTATCGGCAGGAATCAACCGCCCGTCCTTGGTGTGCAGCCCCTGCTCGTCAATTTTACTGGTAAAAACCGGCCACTCGATGCGCCCGCCCAGGGCTTCGAAATGGTCGATCTCCTTCTTGAAGGCAGCGGGACGTTGAATGTCGATGGCCGTGACCTTGGTCGCGCCGCTGGCGTAGGCACCAAGGCAGACGTCCATGCCGGCGTTGCCGGCGCCGATGACCACCACCCGCTCGCCGATCTGTGGTCTTTCCCCCTTGTTGATGGCTTTGAGGAAATCGAGCCCCTTGATCAGGCGCTCATGTCCGGGAAAGGGGATGACCACCGGATTATGGGCACCGCTGGCGACAACAATGGCATCAAAGTCCTGCCGCAACCGGGCAAACACCTCCTCATCGACCGGGGTTCCCGTGGTGATCTCGATGCCGAGCTGCTTGATGCGGTCGATCTCCTGATCGAGGATATCCGCCGGCATGCGCTCCGTCGGGATCACCTGGCGCAGCTTGCCGCCGACCTCGCCGTCCCCTTCAAACACCGTCGGCTGGTGGCCTTTGAGCCGCAGCTGCCAGGCCGCTGACAAACCGCCGGGGCCGCCGCCGATGACAGCGATTTTCTTACCGGTGTCGGGTTTGGGTTGCGGCGCCTGCGCCGCCAGGGACAAACTGCCCAGTTCCGGCATGGCGACAGCGTGGTCCACAAGCTGCCGGGTGCAGGCATCCATACAGGGATTGGGGCAGACCTTGCCACACACGCTCCCCGGAAAGGGAGAATACTTGAGCACCAGCTCCAGGGCTTCCTGATATTTGCCCTGACGCAGCAGGGCGATACGATCCTGGGTGGGGATGGAGGAAGGGCAGGAGGATTCGCAAGGGGCGCAGAAGGCCTTGTTGCGCCAGTGGGGAATCTTCAGTCGATCAGCGTCGGTGTTGACCAGTCCGGCGACATGATCATAGTCATCATCGAGAAGCCCTCCGAAGATTCCCCGGTCGGCGACCCACTTGTCGAGCCGGAACTCCCGCATGCTCGGCCGGGCCGGATGAAAGCGCTGCCGTTCTTCGTAGGTCCTGGCCACGATCTTTTTCCACTGGCCCAGATCCATCAGCTGTTCAAGATACTGACTACGTTCAACCTTTTCGAGAAAAACCGGCAATCCCCGGCCTAGAAAATCACGATCAGCAGCATCCAGATCAAGGAGCCAGACATCGTCGGGAAGATTGCTGGCTTCGCCGCGCAGATAGATGGTGCCGCCGACCATGCCCATGCAGCTGCGCTCGCCAAGAACGGACGTCCCCTCGTCACAGCCGATACCACAGATAACGGCGGTGCCGCCCCCCATGAATTCAAAGGAGAAGGAGCCGGTGTTTTTCAGCACCCACAGCTCCGGCGACGGAAAGGCGGGGTCTTGCTTCATCAATGAACCGGAGCGGGTCCCGACCCGTCCGGCGACATAAATCCTGCCGCTGGCGGCGCAGTGGGCGGTGGTGTCGCCACTGTCCCCCTTGATGATGAGTTCAGCGCCGGCGTTGAGCCAGCCGGCATCGGCCGGCGCGGATCCGTCGACAATAATGGTCGTGCCGGCAAGGCCAAAGGCCCCGACCCGCTGGCCGGGATTTTTTACCCGGAAACTCAAGGGAGCATTATCCGCTGACCACAGGGGTCCGCCAATGACATGGTGGCCGGACGCCAGAACCTCGAACTCCGTTTCCCCCTGATCCAGAGCCGCGTAGATCTGCTGTAGCAGCTGCTGGGTGGAAAGACGCTGGTTGTTTTCATCAAAGCCGATAATCTGGGCTGCCATATCAACGCTCCGTCAAGCTAAGACCTGTTGAAAGTTGCTTATACAATGACTGTCCGGGGCCGGAGCTCCCATGACGAGGGTGTAGTCAAGCGGCCATGGATGGCGCACAGCGTCCCGGAGGAATGGGAGGTGCGACCCCGAACTAAAAATCTGCCAATCTACTGAACCTCAGCACACGTGCTGAATCTGCAACCGCTCGGCGACGGCGCGATCCGTCGACACCAGGGCGTCGGCGCGCCCCACCGGCAGGGAGGAATTGCCGATGGGTGCCATCAGTTTTTTCAGCTCCTGATCCATGGCCAGAAAATAATTGACGATGTTCTGCGCCACCCGATCCGGGTCTAGGCGCCGTACCAGCTGCGGTTCCTGGGTGGTGATTCCCGCCGGACAGAGGCCGGTATTGCAGGCGTTGCAGCGCCCCATGTCGTTGCCGACACAGCCGGCCATCTGCAGAATCAGCTTGCCGGAAAATACCCCGTTGGCCCCCAGGCAGATCATCTTGAAGGCATCGGCGGCCAGATCGCCGGTTTTGCCGAGGCCGCCTGCAGCCCACAGAGGAATCTGCCCCTGGCGCCCCTGGGTCACGGCGGCCAGGTAGCAGTCGCGCAGTTTGCTGACGATGGGGTGGCCGGTGTGATCGAGGCTGACCTCGTGGGCCGCGCCGGTACCGCCGTCGATACCGTCGAGGAAGAACCCGCCGACGATATTGTAGGGGTCGCGCACCAGATTGTTGAAAACACTGACGCTGGTGGCCGAGGCCGCCACCTTGATGGCCACCGGCACCCGAAACTTGAAGGCGGCGTTCAGTGACAGAAACATCTTCTGCACGCTCTCTTCGATGGAGTACAGCCCCTGATGGTTGGGAGGACTGAGCAGGTCAGCCTTGGGGACGCCGCGAATGGCCTGAATATGCGCGGCCACCTTGCCCGCCTGGAGCAGACCGCCATCGCCGGGCTTGGCGCCCTGGCCGATCTTGATCAGAATCCCGGCGGGATCTTCGATCATGTCGGGCATGCTGGTGGCGATGCGGTTCCAGCCGAAATGGCCGGAGGCAATCTGCAGGATCATGTATTTCAAATACTTCGAGCGCAGCAACCGGCGCGGCACGCCCCCCTCACCGGAACTCATGCGCACCGGCAGACCGCACTCCTCATTGAGATAGGCGGTGGCCATGGCCACCGCTTCCCACATGCGCCAGGACAGGGCACCAATGGACATATCACCGATAATCACCGGATACACCCAGTTGACCGGCGGCGCCACCTGCGCCGGCGTCGCGGCCTCCTCTCCCGGTTGAAAAAAGGGGAGCTTGCCCGGCGGCAGAATGCGTCCGAAGGGCGCCAGCAGATCAAAGGTATGGCGCTGGGCGTCAAGACTCGGGTCCGTCATCTGGGAAATACGGCCGACCCGTAACTTGTCCAGGGTACGGGTTGCTCCTTCCAGATTCTTGCGCCCGCCACGCTTGATGGAGTCTCCACCAAGACAGCGGGTGACGATGGGATGTCTGGTGTCGGGATTGCGGGCCGGGCGAATGGCATCGTTGGGGCAGACCTTCTCGCACATGCCGCAACCTCGGCAGTAATCGCGGATGGAGGTTCCCTGCCGGATCACCGGCACCGCTGAAAAACGTGCCTTGGGCTCCGGCAGTTCCCCTTCTGAAAAGACCATACGCCGCCGCTCGACCTTGGGGCGGATAGCGCGGAAGGTACAGGTAGCGACACAGGAACCGCAAAGGGTACAGCGGCTGGCGTCGTAGTGGATTTTCCAGGGCAGATCGTTGGGGGTAAGATCATTGACCTTCATTGTTTCCATCGCTGCACCTCCAGGGCATCGTTAATCACCACTGTTTCCCGTTCGTTGGGGTAGATATCGTTCTCCCAGTCACGGTCGGGCAGAACCTCGTTGATGCCGCAGACCTCCGATGAAATGACGACCGTTTCCGCGTCATAACCGACCACCACCGGTCTGAGCTTTTTTGAATCACAGCAGGTGAACAGGGTGTTGTCCGGCAGCAGGCCGATGATGGTATTCGGGCCGTTGATCTCCAGATGGGCCAGGGATTGCCGGATGGCCAGCAGCTGCTTGCGATCCTGGCGATTCTCGATCTCCTCAAAGGGCAGGGGCGTCACCACATGCTTGTAATAGTTCAACGGCCAGCCCAGCTCCCGGTGAACATAGTGCAGGGTGTAGAGAAAGCACTGGGAATCCGATTCAAAGCCGATGTAGCCACGGTGCAGACGCTGCTGGAATTCCTTGTTTTTCAGATAGAAGGTATTCTCACCATTGGCCAGGGCCGTGTATCCCTGCAGATGAAAGGGGTGCGCCGCGTAGCGGACAATGTCGTAGTTGGTGTTCTGCCGGCACTGGGCGGTAATCACCCTGGCGGTAAAGGTGGTGTTGGCCTCCCACAGATTGAAGTAGGTGCCGATATCCCGGGGATCACCGATCTCCTTCAAGGTCAGAAGGTCCGGCCAGAATGAGTAGACGAAGCCTTTCTCATCGGCCTCAAGGGCCCGGCGCAGGCGCAGACGGGTGTCGAGAAGCAGCTCCTCTCGTTCTTTGCGCGTTGCCCTCTGATGGGATTTCGGATAGTTGAAGGTCTCGAACACGTAGTGGGGCATGGCATTGATATCCAGCCCCGGCCGATCATTGACTTCCGGTGACCACTGCATGACCCGATGAAAACCGATCTCGTGAAGGATATCCTCGGCGATCTTGATACCTTCGGCGGTACAGGCCATGGACAGGGTCGGTAGATCCTTGTAGGGCTCAAAGATACCGCCAAGATCCTGCATCACCATGGCAAAACCGGAGTTGTCATGCCCTTTCTGCTGCGACTGCATGAGTTGCAGCGCCATGCTCGGATGCACGTAGTTCAGACTTTTAATGGCGCCGATGCGACACATAACCTGTAAGCTCCTGTAAAGTTGGAGTGAACATCACCTCATCCTGAGGTCCTCTTGTTACGAAATAAAAAACGAAACCGTTCTACTTATTTTCGTGCGGAGGTTCAGGATTTCCGGAGAAAGGCGCAGGTTTTGTGCCAACATCGGATCAGGTCTTTACTGAAAATTTATTTAATAATCATTCCATACAGTTAAAAAATAAAGTCGGGACAGACAAAGGGCAGGCAGGGGCGTTTCAAAATCCCGAACTCGTTAAGTTAAGTAGATATCAACTCAGTTTAAGCTGACTGATCTTTGCGCTCATCATCAAAAAAAGGCCCCCGCCTGTCGACGGGGGCCTTGCCCCATTAAAGGAAACGTAACTATCCACCACAATCTCGAG
>CALFFB010000208.1 GCA_937958075.1 uncultured Geobacteraceae bacterium
AATTGCCTGATCCCGTGCTTATGGAACTGCCGTCAGAAAAAGCTGACATCAGCAGAGACGACACATCACCAATGATTCAATTTATATATGCTTTTTCGTATATATTTATTATTGATTTTATTTGGCGTCGGCATTAGGATCATCCGCCAGACCATTATTCACCTCTCGGAGGAAACCATGTCCGATGCCTTCAAAGCAACACCCGCAACCATCACCGAACATTTCAGCCCGGCCTGGTTCGCCGCCATCATGGGTACGGCGGTCATTCCCCTGGCCATCTCCTTTATCGATTTCGCCTGGATCCGGCCCCTCGCGCAGGGGCTGATCCTGTTTTCCGCCCTTGTCTTTTTCCTCTTTCTTCTCCCCTGGACCGGTAAATTTCTATTCTACCGCCATAATGTCCTGAAGGACCTGAATCATCCGATAGCCGCCAATTTTTTTCCGACCATGCCCATCTCCCTGATTCTGTTCTCCCTGAATCTGCTCAAGTTTCCGGACATGTTTTTCGCCCCGGAAACCTCCCTGCAGCTGGCTCTGGGCCTGTGGCTGCTGGGAACAACGGGGATCTATGTCATGGGCTTTATTATCCTGATGCATATTTTCCGGCATCAGGAAATCAAAATGCAGCATGCCAACTTCGGCTGGTATATTCCGCCCGTCTCCAAGCTGATTATCCCCCTGGCGGGTTTTGAGCTGGCGGGGCATTTTCCCGCCTTTGCCGAACTGGCCATGACCATCTCCCTGGTCAGTTTCGGTGTCGGCTTCTTTCTCTTTCTGTTTGTCGGCGCGGCCGTCTATCATCGCTATATCTATCACGAACTGCCCATGAATCGCTTTGCCGCGACCTTCTTCATCGGCATCGCGCCAACCGCCATCATCACCGTCAGCCTGGCCAAGCTGATGCACCTGACAGCGACCTCCGGTCTCATGGGCCTCGACCCTGCGGTCGTGGCGACCCTGTGCAAGATCGGCATCGTCATGGCCTGGGGTTTTGCCGCCTGGTGGCATATCATGGCGGTCATCATCACCTGTTATTATATCAGGCGGATTACCCTGCCCTATGCCCTGTCCTGGTGGGCTTTCACCTTTCCATCGGGCGCCCTGTGCGTGGCCTCGGGCATCGCCTGGCAGACCACCGGCTTTGCCGTCATCCATTTCTTTTACCTTTACGCCGTGGCTTTCCTGCTGCTGGCCTGGACTATTGTTCTTATTCAGACAACCAAGGGCGTTCTGGCCGGCAATATCTTCGCGCCGACGCACTAAACTTCCACAGCACCCGCAAAAAAAGGCGACCCTGATTTGAGGGGTCGCCTTTTTTGGTTTATGATCTTGGCTCCGTTCAGCCAGGCAGGTCCTTCGCCACCGTGACGAAGTTCTCAGCCGTAAAGCCGAAATGCATCATCAGTTGTCCGGCCGGTGCGCTGGCGCCGAAACCGGTCATGCCGATGACGCGCCCTTCAAGCCCGACATAACGCTCCCAGCCGAAGGTGCTGCCCGCTTCCATCGCCACCCGACGCCGGCAGGACGGCGGCAACACCTCGTCACGATAGGCCTGGTCCTGCGCTTCGAACAGCTCAAAGCTCGGCAGGGACACCACCCGCGTGCCGACACCGTCAGCCTGCAGGGTTTCCTGGGCGGCCAGGGCATGCTGTACTTCCGAGCCGCTGGCAATCAGGATCAGCTGCAATTCTCCCGTTTCCGGAGACAGCACATAACCGCCCCGCTGCACGCCGGCCGCAGGAGCGTAGCGGTCACGATCAAGCACCGGCAGCCCCTGACGGGAGAGGACCAGCATGGTCGGCCCGCGCCGGTTGAGAATCGCCGCCTTCCAGGCTTCCACCGTTTCGTTGGCATCGGCCGGACGGATGAGGGTCAGATTCGGCATGGCCCGCAGAGAGGCCAGATGCTCCACCGGCTGGTGGGTCGGGCCGTCTTCGCCCAGACCGATGGAATCGTGGGTCATGACATAAATCGGCGCCAGCCCCATGAGGCAGGCCAGACGAATGGCCGGACGCATATAATCGGCAAAAACAAAGAAGGTACCGGCAAAAGGCATCAGACCCGGCGTGTGACAGAACCCGTTGAGAACGGCGCCCATGACATGCTCGCGGATGCCGTAATGGATATTGCGGTCACTTTTTTCCGGTGTCCAGGAACCGGCGGCTTTGATCTGGGTATTGTTCGACGGCGCCAGATCCGCTGACCCTCCCAGCAGAAAGGGAAGCTTTGGCGCCAGGGCGTTGATCACCGCACCACTGGCCTGACGGGTCGCCTTGGCGCCGTCGGCGGCGGAAAAGATCGGCAGATCGGCATCCCAGCCCGTCGGCAGTTCGCCCTGGGCGGCCCGGCACCAGGCCGCTACCGGCTCGTGGCCTTTCTTCGCCTCCAGCTGCTGCTGCCACCGGCCTTCCAGCTCCGCGCCCCGCGCCAGACAAGTACGCAGGTGCTCCTGCACCTCTTCGGGAACAACGAATGTCGCCTGCGGATCACGGCCGTAGGCCTGTTTGGTCAGAGCCAGCTCACCAGCCCCCAGAGGCGCGCCGTGGGCATCGGCGGTATCCTGCTTGGTCGGTGCGCCGATGCCGATATGGGTGCGGGCGACAATGAGGGACGGCCGCGGGTCACGCCGGGCGCGGGCCATCGCCGCGTCAAGCTCGTCGAGATTCTCCCCGTCGACCCGCTCCACATGCCAGCCGCAGGCGAGATAACGGGCACCGACATCCTCACTGAAGGCCAGCTCCGTGCTGCCCTCGATGGTAATCTTGTTATCGAGATACAGGTAGTTGAGGTTGCCCAGCTTGAGGTGTCCCGCCAAAGAGGCCGCTTCCGCGGAAATCCCCTCCATCAGATCGCCGTCGGAGCAGAGCACCCAGGTGCGGTAAGCGAACAGCTCGGCATCGACATGCTCAGCCAGAAACCGCGCGCCCATGGCCATGCCCACGGCCACGGACACCCCCTGCCCCAGAGGGCCGGTGGTGGTTTCGACGCCGGGGGTATGACCGAATTCGGGATGTCCGGCGGTTCTGCTGCCGAACTGACGGAAGTTCCTGATCTCATCCAGGGGCAGGTCGTAGCCGGTCAGATGCAGCATGCTGTAGATCAGGGCCGACGCGTGGCCGCACGACAGAATAAAACGGTCGCGGCCCGGCCACTCGGGATTGGCCGGATTGTGACGCAGATATTTCGTATACAGCAGATAGGCGATGGGCGCCGCCTCCATGGGCGT
>CALFFB010000209.1 GCA_937958075.1 uncultured Geobacteraceae bacterium
GCCATGCCCGCTTCGCGCAAGCCCCAGGCCAGTTGCAGGTGACAGCCGGGATTGGCGGTAACCAGGATGTCGGCACCGGTTTTTTTGACGTTGTCCAGTTTGCGATCGAGAATCTGCTGACTTTCGTCGGTAAACTTGAGGCTGAAGGTGGCGGCTGAACCACAGCACCAGGAGGCCTCCGCCATCTCCCGGAAGTCGATACCGGGAATGGCCTTGATCACCTCGCGGGGTTGCCTGCTGATGCCCTGAGCGTGGCACAGATGGCAGGGTTCGTGATAGGTGACGCTCTTACCAACCGGCTTCAAGCCTTCCGTGCGAATCCCCACCTCGATGAGAAATTCACTGACATCCTTGATTTTTTTGTGAAATAACTCCAGCCGCTGATGGTCGGCCTGCTGCGCCAGGATCTCTTCATATTCCTTCAGGGCGGCCCCGCAGCCGGCGCAGTCGGTGACGATGGCGTCAACATCGAGGTCAAGAAACAGGTCCAGATTAAAATGTGCCAGGTCTCGGGTGGTACTGCGGTCCCCTTCCGTCAGGTGGGGGGCGCCGCAGCATTTCTGCTGTTTCGGGGTGATGACGTCAAATCCCTGATGATTGAGGACCTTGACCGTCTGGCGGGAGACCTCCGGATAGAGCAGGGTCATAACGCAGCCGAGGAAAAAGGCCACGGTGCCGCGTTTTTCACCCCTGGCCGGGCTGATGTCGGGCAGTTGCGGGCGCAGGGGGCGATGCAGCTGCGGCAGCATGCCCTCGGCCTTGTCGACCCAGTCGGGCGCGAGTTTGAGGATTTTACTGTGACGCACCAGCCATTGGATGCCGAGCTTCTGATAGAGCCGCGCCGGAAGCATGGATGTTTCCAGCAGGCCGGGGTTGGGCACCATCTTCTTCAGCACCAGTTCCCGCAGGGATGTCTGCCATCTGGGGGCCGGCAGCTGCTGATGCACCTGGGCGCGGCACACCTCCATCACCTCGCCGGCCCTGACGCCTGACGGGCAGGCGGTGGTGCAGGCGCGGCAGTCGAGGCAGAAAAAGGCTTCCTCCTTCATCGCCTGGCCGAACTCCAGGGTGCCTTCGGCCACGGCCCGTGCCAGGGCCACCCGACCGCGGGGGCTGGACCGTTCCCTGCCTGTCAGGGCGAAGGTCGGGCAGGTGGGCAGGCAGAAACCGCAGCGCATGCACTGCAGCACATCCTCATAGTCCGGTGCGTCGGCGGCAGTGAAATTGCCGAGGGGCTGGTGGCTGCTCATGGTCTATGCCTCCGGAGCGACGAAAATTTTACCGGGATTCATGATCCCCTGCGGATCAAACGATTGTTTGATCCGCTGCATGACGGCAACGCCGCCGGGGCCGATCTGCTTGGCCAGGTAGCCTTTTTTGGCGATGCCGATACCGTGTTCGCCGGAGACGGTGCCGCCCCAGGCCAGCACCTGCTCGTAGAGTTCATCATAGAAGGCATGGGCGCGCTTCATCTCATCGGCGTCACGCTCGTCACAGAGCACCGTCGGATGCAGGTTGCCGTCACCGGCATGGCCGAAGGTGCCGACTTTCAGTCGGTATTTCTCCGTCAGCTGTTCGATCAGGGTAAAGGTGTCCGCCAGTTTCGAGCGCGGCACCGTAGCGTCTTCAAGGAGGGTGGTGGGTGAGACCCGCGCCAGGGCCGACAGGGCGGTGCGCCGGGCTTCCGCCAGCTTGACCGCATCCTGCGGGTCTTTGGCCTGATGAACCTCGGCGGCTCCGACCTCCTCAAGGATCTGCTTCAGGGCGGTGGCTTCCTCGGCGACAACAGCAGCGTGACCATCGACCTCAATGAGCAGCAGCGCCGCCATCTGCCGGGGCAGGCCGATGCCGACGTAATCCTCGACACAGTTGATGGTGGCCCGATCCATGATCTCCATGGTTGAGGGGATGATCTTGGCGGCGATGATCCGCGAGACGGCCTCGCCGGCGGTGCGGATATTGTCGAAGTACGCGAGGAAGGTCTGCTTGGTCTGCGGCGGCGGGATCAGCTTGACCGTGACTTCCGTGACGATGCCCAGGGTGCCTTCGGAGCCGACCAGCAGATCCTTGATGGCGTAGCCGGCGACATCCTTGACGCTCTTGCCGCCGGTGGAGATGAGGCTGCCGTCGGCCAGCACGCAGGTCAGGGCCATGACATAGTCGCGGGTGACGCCGTATTTCAGGCCGCGCAGGCCGCCGGCATCCTCCATGACGTTGCCGCCGATGGTGGAGATTTTCTGGGAACCGGGATCGGGCGGATAGAACAGCCCCTTTTCCGCCACGGCGTTGAACAGGTCAAGGGTGACCACTCCCGCCTCGCAGGTGGCGGTGAGGTTGGCCTCGTCGATCTCGAGAATCCGGTTCATCTTGTTCAGGCAGATGACCATGCCGCCATTGACGGGAATGCTGCCGCCGGACAGGCCGGTGGCGCTGCCGCGCGGCGTGATGGGGATGTTGTGGTCGCGGGCAATCTCGACAACGCGCACCACCTGGGCGCTGCTGGTCGGGTAGGCGACAACATCGGGCGTGGCGTGCAGCCCCGGTGTGGAGTCGTACCCCAGGACGAGGAGGTCTTCCTTGGCGGTGATCAGGTTGCCCTGGTCAAGAGCCTGTTCCAGGCGGCTGATAATGTCCTGTGCGATCATGGTGGCCTCTTATGCGTGAAGAATGGTCACAAGGGAAGTCGGCGAAAAAATCGATAATATAAAAAATTGGTAAAATGGTAATACCACTAAAATGTAGTTTTAGTGACGCTGAATGTCAAGCCAAGACTGCATTTTCTGTTTTTAAAAAAGGCCCTGCGTAAACGACAGGGCCTTTTTCAAGATTTATTGGTTCTGGTGCTGTTTACCGGTCAGCGACCAAAAACGAGATCTGGTAGCCAGGTGATAAGTTCTGGAAAAGCAATCATCAAGCCCAGGCCAATAAGTTGTATGACAACAAAGGGGAGAATCCCTTTGTAAATCTCGCCCATGCTGTACTCTGGCGGCGCAACGCCTTTGAAATAAAACAGAGCATAACCAAAGGGCGGAGTGAGAAAAGATGTCTGCAGGTTGATGCAGATCAGCATGGCAAACCACAGGGGGTTGAAGCCAAGATCCATAGCAATGGGGGTGAAGATCGGCACAACCACAAGAAGAATGGCGGCCCAGTCAATAAACATACCAAGGATGAATACGACCAGCATCATAATTAAAAGAACGACGTACTCGGAGACATCCATCCCCAACAGCAGATCGGCAACCACGTCACCGCCACCCATCATCAGAAATACAACACTGAACAGCTTACCACCGATGAACAACAGCATGATCATGGCGGTCGTGCGCAAAGTGGCGATGCAGGCCTGAGAAAGAACCTGCAGATCTAGCTTCCGGTAAAACAGGGCTAGCAGCAGGGCACCACCGCAACCGAGGGCAGCTGCTTCCGTAGGAGTTGCCATGCCCGCCAGAATTGTTCCCATGACCAGAAGGATCAGTCCAAAGGGCGGAACAAAATTCTTTGCCACCATGACAGCTTTTTGCAAGGCAGTAGCCGTTCGCTCTTCAGCCGGGATGGGTGGGCCGAGCTTCGGGTTGATGGCGCAGCGAACAAAGACATAGACGAAGTAAAGGCCGGACAGCAGCAATCCGGGAATAATAGCAGCAGCAAACAGGTTGCCGACGGATGTTTCGCGAAGACCGGTCAGGCCGCCGTAGATGACGAGCATGATACTCGGCGGAATGAGGATGCCCAGGGTTCCAGAAGAGCAGATAATGCCGGAAGCCAGCCCACGATCATAGCCACGACGGAGCAGGGCCGGGCCCGCCATCAACCCCATGGCAACAACCGAGGCACCAATGATGCCGGTGGTTGCGGCAAACACGGTTGAGACAACAATAACGGCAAGACCAAGACCGCCACGGAGCCCACCCAGGGTAATATAAAGTGCATCAAACAGTCCTTCAGAAACTTTGGAACGATCAAGTATTTGCGCCATGAAAATAAACAGGGGGATGGCCACAAGGGTATAATTCTGCATCAACCCCCAGTTGTTATTGGCAAATAGATCCATCAGGGCCATGATATTAAAGCCGTTATCAATGAGCCCGAAAAGCATGGCAACAGCCGACAAGGTGATTGCCAGGGGGTGGCCAAGAAGAATTGAAACCACCAGTACTGCAAACATCAGAATAGAAAGAATTTCTGGACTCATTGTTGACCCTCCGACTTGCTGGAGGTGAGTTGCCGCAATTCTCGCCAGCTTTGAATGATTGTGGAAATACCCTGTATCAGCAGGAGAATAAAACCAATAGCCATGAAGGTTTTATAGGGCGCAAGTAGGGGAGCCCAGGACGTAGAGGCTCTTTCCATGCTCTGCCAGGAATTTACAGCATAACGAGCTGAGCCATAGGTCAAAAAACCAACAGTTGGTATGAACAGGATAAAGCCGACAATGATCTTGAGCAGGTTGCGTACTTTTGTTGGTAACTTGGCTTCGACAATATCGATGGACACATGCCCCTGCTGCTTAAGGGTATAGCCGAGGCCGACCATGTAGTGAATGCCGTAGATAAAGGTGGTCAATTCAAAAGCCCAGACTGTCGGGGCATTAAACAGATAGCGGGCAAGAACTTCGTAAATCACAACCGCAACCAGGGGAATAACCAGAAATGCGGTTATTCGTCCGACTCGTTCGTTGGTGTGATCAATTATCTCATCAAACCTGAGCATGGAGCCTCTCTATAGATGAAAATTTGGTCTGTGTGGTCACTGGCACAGTACATACGGCTGTGCCGCAATGTTTTGAATAGTGCCAAACCAACGATATAAATGCATTTTTCAGGGATGGCAGAAAGAACAGTTGGCGTTGGGCAAGTCTGTGCCGGCCTTAACGAAAGGCCGGCACAAAGGGCAATCACAGGGGGTTACTGAACGAGCTTGCCTTCAATGTAATCATTAATCGGCCAGGGGGTGACACGACCACGTTGTTCACGCCAGTCGGCAAAATCTTTTTTGAATTCCTCCTGAGAATCCAGGGCACGCTTGACATCGGGGTGCTTGGCGCTGAGGTCATCAAGATAAGATTTGGTCATCTTGGCGAATTCACGCAGAGTTTCATCGTCCATGGTGATGAACTCAACCTTGTCTTTCATCTTTTTAAGGGCTTGGGCATTGAGGTTCTCAATCCAGGCATTTGACCAGAGCTGCGTTTCTTTGGCGGCTATGTCGACAATCCATTGCAGATCAGCCGGGAGAGAATCCCAGGCTTTCTGATTGATCATGATATCGGTCTGAAAACCGGGCTGATGAACGCCGGGAGAGATAACATATTTAGTGATATCGTCGAATCCCATTGGGAAGTTGATAGCCGGAGTTGAATATTCAGCGGCATCGATTACGCCACGCTCCAGAGCCAGGTAGACTTCACCGCCCGGCAGAGGAGATACAGAGGCACCGAGGGAGTTCATGATATCCATATACCAGCCGACGGTACGAAGACGCATGCCTTTAAATTCAG
This sequence comes from uncultured Geobacteraceae bacterium, assembly GCA_937958075.1. GTDB lineage: Bacteria > Desulfobacterota > Desulfuromonadia > Desulfuromonadales > Geopsychrobacteraceae > Pelovirga. The sequence goes on from CALFFB010000209.1 coordinate 5,501, forward strand.
CCATAGTCGTCGCTTTTTTGTTGGAGTGCAGCCCCATTTCCTGTCCGGTCTGGCCGGCCGGCAGAGCATAGATGCCGTAAGGCTTATAGAGCTCTTGCAGCATTTCCAGTCCACCACGCTCATACAGCCAGATATTTCCGCCTTCAGCATCAAGGCCGAAGGGGACGGGACTGAAAGCAACAAATGCCTCGTTTTTACCCTTCCAGTAAAGTGGTGATGCATGAGCGATTTCAACTGAGCCTTTACTTACAGCATCAAATACTTCGCCCGCTCCGACGAGTTCGCCGGCAGAGAATAGCTTGATGTCAAGACGGCCACCAGAGGCGAGCTTAACGGAGTCGGCAAAGTGCTGAGCAATGTCATAAAAAAGTTGACCCTTCGACCAGGGCATAACCATCCGCCAGCGGAATGATTCTGTTGAAGGTTTAATGGTTCTGAGTTCTCTGCCGATTTCTTCCCGACGTTGGTCGACACCGAATTTTTCAGTGCCTGCAGCAAAAAGTTGCGGTGTTGTGACAAAGAGAAGAATAAGTAAGAAACTGATAATAACCCTTGTTTTTCGCATCGATACTCTCCTTTGATGGTGTGAGCCCTCTGGTCAATCCAGAAATAGGCTAGGATAAAAAAATTTTAAAAGAGTTGGTCCATTAAATGGTACGACCAATTTTTGGAGAACTTAACCTTATCAATAAATCATGTCAAGCCTTTAAAACGCTGTTAAGTTTTACTTAAGTAGTGAAGTGGATCGGTAGTGCTTGGAGGCATGGAGAAAGGGCGTCTGTCGCCTGGATGGCGACAGACGAACGGTCAAAAAGTGTCCCTTGAAATGGGAACCCCGGCGTTGCTGCACTCAAGTCCTGAGTTGGTCAGCTTTTCCGTGTGCGCACGGGTCTTCAATGTTGAATCAGAGCGTCCGCCACGGCGAAGGGGCAGGCGGTTTTCTCCTTGACCAGCTCCAGGGTCGATCCCGGCGCCAGTTCCGTCAGGGTCAGTCCTTTGTCGGCATCGACCGTGAACACCGCCAGATCCGTTACCACCATGTCCACCACGTTCTTGCCCGTCAGGGGCAGGGTGCACTCTTCCATCAGCTTGGAGGTGCCGTCCTTGGCGCAGTGATCCATCATGATGACGATCTTCTTCACTCCGGATACCAGGTCCATGGCGCCACCGGGGCCCTTGACCATGCTGCCGGGAATCATCCAGTTGGCCAGATCACCGTACTGCGACACCTGCATGGCCCCCAGCACCGACATGTCGATGTGGCCGCCGCGGACCATGGCGAAGGACTCGGCGCTGTCGAAAAAAGCGCCCCCCGGCAGCCAGGTGATGGTCTGCTTGCCGGCGTTGATCAGGTCGGCGTCTTCCTTGCCCTCTTCGGGGAAGGGGCCGACGCCGAGGAGGCCGTTTTCAGCGTGGAGGGTGATGGTGATGTTGTCGGGGATGTAGTTGGCGACCAGGGTCGGCATGCCGATGCCGAGGTTGGCGTACATGCCGTCGGTGAATTCCCTGCTGATGCGTCTGGCCTGCCATTCCCGCGCCGGGGTGAAGCCTTTGACCGTCATTTTGCCGGCCAGGGTGCGCTGCTCGATGGGCTTTTCCAGGGAGGTACTGATCAGAATCCGGTCGACATAATTGCCGGGAACGTGAATCTGATGAGGGTCGAGTTCGCCGATCTCCACCACCTCCTCGACCTCGGCAACGGTAACGCGACCGGCCTTGGCGCAGGCGGCGTTAAAGTTGTTGGCGGTGTAGCGGAAGATCAGGTTGCCGGCCTTGTCGGCCTTCCATGCTTTGACGATGGCCAGATCGGTGGTGATACTCTCTTCCAGAACGTATTCTTTGTCGCCGAAGGTCTGCACCGGCTTGTTTTCTGCCAGCACCGTGCCGTAGGCGGTGCGGGTGAAAAAGGCGGGGATGCCGGCACCGCCGGCCCGCAGTTTCTCCGCCAGGGTGCCCTGGGGGGTCAGCTCCAGCTCCAGCTCGCCACTTAAGAACTGGCGCTCGAAGGTGGCGTTTTCGCCGACATAGGAGGAGATCATCTTTTTGATCTGGCGGGTCTGAAGCAGCCAGCCGAGGCCGAAGTCGTCGACGCCGGCGTTGTTGCTGACCACCGTCAGGCCGTTTGCGCCGCTGTCGCGCAGGGCCTTGATGAGGTTTTCCGGAATGCCGCAGAGGCCGAAGCCCCCCGCGGCAATGGTCATGTCGTCGC
>CALFFB010000210.1 GCA_937958075.1 uncultured Geobacteraceae bacterium
GGTAAGATCCCCGTAGAGCGCAATACCCTCTACCGGGAACTGAAGGAGTATTGAACCGATGACCGGCAAAGGCGCTGACAGCAGCCGCCCCATCACCCGCGAGCAGGCCCTTGCACTGCTCACCCGCGCTGATCTCCTAGACGTGGGCCGTCAGGCAGATGTCATTCGCAGGCAAAAGCATCCCCACAACCGCGTGACTTTTGTTGTTGACCGCAATGTCAATTATTCCAATATCTGCGAGTCGAAGTGCCGGTTCTGCGCTTTTTATCGCAACGCCTCCGACGCCGACGCCTATCTGCTCGATTATGACGCCATCTACACCAAGGTGCAGGAGCTGGTCGACAATGATGGAACCCAGTTGCTGATGCAGGGGGGGCTGCACCCGACCCTGACCGTCGACTGGTTTGAAGAGTTGTTCCGGCAGTTGCGCCGGCGTTTTCCTCAGGTGCAGATCCATTCTTTGTCGCCGGCGGAGGTGATTCATCTCGCCAAACTTTCGGGCATCACTATGGAGGAGTGCCTGGCCAGGTTGCAGGCGGCGGGGCTGGCGTCGGTGCCCGGCGGTGGTGCCGAGGTGCTGGTGGACGAGGTGCGGCAGGAGATTTCCCCGGACAAGATCGGCTGGCGGCAATGGGCGGATGTTATGGAAGAGGCCCACCGCCTCGGCATGCGCACCACCGCGACCATGATGTTCGGCAGCTGTGAGAAGCCGGAGCACATCGTCGAACATCTGTTCCGTATCCGCGAGATTCAGGAAAAAACCGGCGGTTTTACCGCCTTCATCCCCTGGACCTTTCAGCCTGCGAACACCGAACTCGGGGGTGAGACCGCCGGTGGCATCGCCTATCTCAAGGTGCTGGCGCTGGCGCGCATTGTTCTCGATAATATCGACAACATTCAGGCCAGCTGGGTGACCCAGGGAGCAAAAATGGCCCAGGTGGCGTTGTTTTTCGGCGCCAATGATCTGGGCGGCACCATGCTCGAGGAAAATGTCGTGGCCGCTGCCGGTGTTTCCTTCCGCCTGTCGCAACCGGAGATTGTCGAGCTGGCACGCGGAGCCGGTTTCATCCCCGCCCGTCGTACCACGGAATATGAGATTCTACAGGAGTATTGATTTATGCTGCCGTTGCGCAAAAATATCGCGGAAATGCAAGGCTACGTGCCCGGATTTCAGCCCGAGGGAGAGGGCTGGATCAAGCTCAATACCAATGAAAATCCCTACCCGCCGTCACCCCGGGTGGTCGCAGCCATCTGGGAAGAACTGGGCGATGACGGCGCGGCCCTGCGCAAGTATCCCGATGCCGGCAGCAAGGAGGCGCGGCAGGTCGCGGCGGAGCTGTACGGGGTTGATCCCGCCTGGGTGATCATGGCCAACGGCTCCGATGAACTGCTCAACAATCTGATCCGTGCCTTTGCTTCAGAAGGGGAGGAGATCGCCTTTGTCCATCCCTCCTACTCCTACTATGCCACCCTGGCCCAGATTCAGGGCGCGCGGATTCGCACTTTCGGTCTGACCGGAGACTACCAGCTCGCTGATTTCCCCGAGCATTACGACGGCAAGCTGTTTTTTCTCACCAGCCCCAACGCGCCGCTGGGCTGCCCTTTCGATAACGGGATGATTGCCGATCTGGCCCGACGCTGCAGCGGGGTTCTGGTGGTCGATGAGGCCTATGTCGATTTTGCCGCACAGTCGGCCATGGAGCTGGTGGCGCAGCATGAGAATCTGGTTGTCACCCGGACCTTTTCCAAAAGTTACGGCCTGGCCGGAATGCGTCTTGGCCTGGCGGTGGCAAGACCGGAGGTGGTCGCCGCCCTGGATAAAATCCGCGATCACTATCACCTGGATCGCCTGGCTCTGGTGGCGGCCACGGCGGCCCTGAAGGATCAGGATTATCTGCGGGAAACGGTCGCCAGAATCTGCCGTACCCGCGATGAGTTCAGGGATAAGTTGTTGAGTATGGGGTTTGCCGTTGCCCCTTCGGCCGCCAATTATCTGTTTGTCAGCCCGCCTGACGGTAATGGTAAAGTGGTGTACGACGCCCTGTATGGGCAGAAAATTCTGGTGCGTTATTTCTCCGATCCCCTGCTGTGCCATGGCGTGCGTATTTCCATCGGAACCCCGGAGGAAATGGACGCAACTCTGAAGGTTCTGGCCGCTCTTGTCTGATTGTCCTTTTGTGTTCACACCGATCAAAGTGGTGACATCGAACCTGACACCGGGGATTGACGGCGGAGGGATGGGTTTGAGCGAAAGCGGCAACTGTTTGAGTGAAACGAGTTTTGCCGCGCAAGTGAATGCCCATCCCTCTGCCGTCAGCTTGGGCATATTGTGTTGAAGGACTTTTCACCTGCCGAATTTTCCCGTGCCATTCTTGACTGGTATGGGCAGGCCGGTCGCCAACTTCCCTGGCGCGGGGTGCTGCGTGACCCCTACCGTATCTGGGTGTCGGAAATCATGCTGCAGCAGACCACGGTGACTGCCGTGGTCGGTTACTATGAGCGTTTTCTGCAGCGGTTCCCCTCGGTGGAGGTTTTGGCCGGGGCCGCGCTGGAGGATGTCATCGACCAGTGGGCAGGGCTTGGCTACTATTCCCGCGCCCGCAACCTGCACGCGACAGCGCAACGCATTCTTTCTGAGTATGACGGGTGTTTTCCTGATCAGGTCGATGCGCTGCAGCAACTACCGGGCATCGGGCGCTCCACCGCCGGAGCCATTGTCGCCCTGGCCTTTGATCAGCGGGCGCCGATTCTTGACGCCAACGTGCGTCGGGTGCTGTGCCGGATGTTTGCCCTGCAACAGCCGCCGCGCAGCGCCGCGGCGGAAAAGCAGCTGTGGGCGTGGGCGGAGGAGCTGACACCGGAGCGGCAGGTTCATGACTATACACAGGGGATGATGGATCTGGGGGCTCTGGTCTGTTTGCCGAAAGCGCCACTGTGTGAGGAGTGCCCGGTCAGTTCGTTGTGCCTGGCTCAGGCGCGAGGGTTGCAGCACGAGATCCCGGTGAAATTGAGCAAAAAGGCTATCCCCACCCGCGCTCAGGCCGTTATTTTGTTACAGCGGGGGGATAAGCTGCTGGTTCGACGGCGTCCGACAACCGGTTTTCTGGGGGGCTTATGGGAGTTCCCGAGTGTTGATCTGGAGCCGGGAACAGATGCCGAAGGGGCAGTGAGAAAATGGCTTCGGCAGACGGGTTTTGCCGGTGATCTTCTGTTCGCAGGCACCAGTCACCATGTTTACAGCCACTTCAGGTTGGAATCACGCGGGTATCTGATCACGCTCAAGGACAACGGCCTGGTTGCGGAGGACGGTGCGGAATGGAAAAGCCGTGAGGAGCTGACGTCCCTTGCCTTGCATGGCGCGCATAAGAAGATTTTCGGGAAGATTAAGGAAGCAGAGTAAAAAGGCCTTCTTGCACAGGAGCCGTAACTTTCATTTCATGGGACGCTTTTCGCCTTCCATGGCCGCTTGACTGTCGCCGTCCCTGGCGACAGACACCCCTGTCATGAAAGCCACGGTTCCTCTGCAAAGGCTGTAGACCCGTTTTCGTAAAAAGGATAAATAAATGTCACTCCCCACTATTTTAACCACCGCCGCTGAGGTTGCTGATTTTGCCGCCGAGCTTGCCGGTTTCGACAGCATTGCCGTCGATCTTGAAGCCGATTCCATGCACAATTATCAGGAAAAGGTCTGCCTGCTGCAGTTCACCACAGCACAAGCCACCACCCTGCTCGATCCCCTGGCGGTTCCGGATCTGAGCCCTCTGAAAGGAGTGTTCGCCAATTCCGGGCAACGCAAGATCTTTCACGCCGCTGATTACGATATCCGCTGCCTGGCGCGGGATTTTGATCTGCACCTGTCAGGGTTGTTCGACACCATGATCAGCTGCCAGTTTCTTGGCGAGGAGCGCTTCGGTTTGGCCGATGTGCTGAAAAAGTATTTTGGTGTCGAGCTGGATAAGCGCTATCAGAAGGCTGACTGGTCGATCCGTCCCCTGCCGGTGGAGATGGTCCGTTACGCCGCCGAGGATACCCGCTATCTGCCCGAGCTGGCTAAACTGCTGGAACAGAAGCTGGACGACAAGGGGCGGCTTGCGTGGGTGCGGGAAGAATGCGCGCTGCTGGAACAGGTTCGTTTCGCGGCGTCTGACGGCCCCGCCTTTTTGCGCTTCAAGGGCGCCGGACATCTGGATCCGCGACAGCTGGCGGTACTGGAGAACCTGCTCGCCTGGCGCGATGGTGAAGCCCGGCGCCGCAACTGCCCGGCCTACAAGGTGTTGGGCAACAAGCCCTTGTTGGAGCTGGCAACGCGCAAACCACAAAGCCGACAGCAACTCGAAGGGATCAATGGTTTGCCGCCGCGTCTTGGCGAACGCTATGGCGGGCAGCTCCTGGCCGCTGTGGCCACGGCCATGGACTTGCGGGCGGACCAGCTCCCCGCTTATCCCCGCACGGCGCGCAAGGAACGTGACCCCGCTGTCGAGCAACGCACGGCGCTGCTGAAAAAGTGGCGGACACACGTCGCCGGCCGGCTGGAGCTTGATCCGGGGGTGCTGATCAATAACGCCCTGCTCGAAGACATCGCCACCCGCAACCCGCGCAATCTCGACGAACTGCTGGCAGCAGGGATACTCAAGCACTGGCAGACGCAGGAGCTGGCCGAAGGCATCGTCGCGACGCTAAAGCGCAGTTAGCCCGTCGGGCGGGTCATGCTCGCCGGATCGAGCAGGCGATCCAGGGTTTTTTCATCAACGCCGTCCTCCAGGGCCAGCTCGCGCAGGGTGCGGCCGGTTTTGTGAGCTTGCTTAGCCAGCTCGGCGGAGCGGTCATAGCCGATTTCCGGCACCAGGGCGGTGACCAGGGCCAGGCTCTGCTCAAGCAGGTCACCGCAGCGTTTTTCATCGGCCTTGAGTCCCTGCAGGCATTTTTCATCGAAGGCTTTGACGGCATTGCTCATCAATTGGATGCTCTGCAGGCTGTTGTAGGCCATCACCGGCATCATCACGTTCAATTCAAAGTTCCCCGACAAGCCGCCGAGGGCGACGGCGGCATCGTTGCCGACCACCTGCACGCACACCTGCATCAAACTTTCCGCCATCACCGGATTGACCTTGCCCGGCATGATGGAACTGCCCGGTTGCACCGCCGGCAGGATCAGTTCGCCGATGCCGCAGCGCGGGCCGCTGGCGAGAAAGCGGATATCGTTGGCAATTTTGTACAGGGCGACGGCGCAGTTTTTCAGGCTGCCGCTGACTGCCACCAGGGCGTCTTTGCCTCCCTGTGCTTCAAAATGATTGCTGGCCTCACGCAGGGGCAGGCCGGTTTCCCTGGCGATAGCAGCAATGGTGGTGGCGGCAAAGTCGGGGTGGGTGTTGATGCCGGTGCCGACGGCGGTGCCACCCAGGGGCAGCTCATGAAGCCCCTCGGCGCTGGCCGACAGACGTTCTGCCGCCAGCTCCACCTGGCGGGCGTAGCCGGAAAAAACCTGCCCCAGGCGGATGGGGGTCGCGTCCTGCAGGTGGGTACGGCCGATCTTCAACACATCGCGGAAGTCTTCGGCCTTGCTTTGCAGCTGCCGGTGCAGGTGGCCAAGGGCCGGCATCAGCCGGTGCTGCAACTCTTCACAGCAGGCGATATGAATGGCGCTGGGAAAGACATCGTTGCTCGATTGTCCCATATTGACCTGGTCGTTGGGATGAATGGCCTTGCTGCCGACGTCCTTGCCAAGAATCTGGGCGGCCCGGTTGGCGATGACCTCGTTGGCGTTCATGTTGCTGCTGGTGCCGGAGCCGGTCTGGAAAATATCCACCGGAAACTGGTCGAGCAGATTCCCCTGGGCGATTTCATCGGCAGCGCTGTGGATGGCCGAGGCCACCTCCTGAGGCAGCAGCCCCAGGGAGCAGTTGGTGATGGCCGCGTGTTTCTTGATCAGGGCCAAAGCGCGGACCAGGGACGCCGGCAGGGGGGTGCCGGAGATGGGGAAGTTGGCGATGGCCCGAGCCGTTTGGGCCGCGTAAAGGGCGGCGGCCGGAACCTTCATTTCACCCAGGGAGTCACTTTCAGTACGAAAATCGGTCATGGTGCGATCCTTTCATGATTTGAGCAGGTAGCAAGGAGGAAGCAAAGCTCTTTCCATCGGCAAACCCTTTCGGCTATGATGCCGCCCATGGAAACCCTGGCTCTGCTTCTCATTCTGTTTTCCGCAGTAATGCATGCCCTCTGGAATCTCATGGTCAAGCAGAGCCGCGACAAGACCATCTTCATCTGGTGGATGTTTCTGTGCTCCTGCCTGTTGATGACGGTGCTGGCGACAACGCTGGATCTGTTTCCGACGGTGACGGGCCGTTCCCTGGTTCTGGCCGCGGCTGCGGCCTGCTGCTTTGTACTGTACCACTGGCTTGGGGGTTTTGCCTACCGCCAGGGCGACCTGTCGGTGACCTATCCCCTGGCCCAGACCGCCATGTTCTGGGTGCCCATCTGGGGGGTGCTGTTTCTCCGTGAAAACCTCAGCCTGATCGGTATCGTCGGTATTGTTCTGATTGCTGCCGGCGCTTATGCTATCCAGTTGCGCGGACTTGGCCCGCGTGACCTGTTTCGCCCTTTCGGGCAGATCACCAATCCTTCGGTGGTGGCGGCGCTGGGGGCGGGCCTGGTCTATTCCGTGGGGGTGATTTTCGACAAGGTTGGAGTTGACGCCTATTCAGCCTTTGGTTTTACCTATGTGCTGGTGATTTTCATGACCCTTTTTATGTCGCTGAATCTGTTGCGGCCCCGTTATCGGGGGCGGATTCTGCAAAGTCGTCAGGAGAGCCCCTACCTGCTGATCGGCGCCGGGCCGGTGATTGTCGCGTCCTTTCTCTCCTTTCGCTATGGCCTGCAACTGGCGCCCGTCAGCTACGCGGTACCGGTGCGGCAGGTCAGTCTGCTGATCGGGGTTGTGATCGGCCTGTTGTGGCTGCGTGAGCCCTTTGGCCGCATTCGCCTGACCTCAACCATTCTCATTCTTGCCGGGGTGTTCCTCATCTGGCATGGATAGACCAGTTTTTACGGGAGGAGGAGTTCATTTTTTTATGTATTCATCAAGAAACGGTTATTTTTATGAAACATATCGCCAATTTCCTGTTTGAAGTCGGCATGCTCAAGCGCACCCCGCGCACCGGTTTTCAGTTCCTCGGGTCGGGGGCCCAGTCGGTGGCGGAGCACAGTTTTCGGGTGGCGATGATCGGTTATGTCCTGGCGCAGATGGATGGCAAGGTCGATGTCGGGCGGGTGTTGCAGCTCTGCCTGTTTCACGATATTCCCGAGGCCAGAACCGGCGACCTGAACTACGTCAACAAAAAATATGTCCAGGTTGACGAGGCCAAAGCTGTGGAGGACCTGGCCTCGCAGCTCCCCTTTGGCGACGATTACCGTCAGACCCTGCACGAATTCATGGCCCGTGAAACCTGTGAGGCGCAGCTGGCGCACGACGCCGATCAGCTGGAAATGGTTCTGTCCCTGAAGGAGCGCAAGGACCTCGGCAATCGCTATGCCGACGAATGGTACCCCTTTTCAAAGTTGCGGCTGAAGACCGACATCGCCAGGGAGTTGGCGGAGACCATCTGGGAAACGGATTCAACCAAATGGTGGTTTGATGACGATCAGCAGTGGTGGGTGCACGGTGGAAACGAAAGTTGACCTTTTGCAAGGCAAAGTGTTATTGACCTCGAGCCCTGAACAGGATCGATGACAAGGAGTAAGCAATGCTTGATATCAGATATTTGCGGGAAAATTTCGACGCGGCGCAAGCGGCCCTGGCGCGGCGTGGTGGCGCTATCGATCTTTCCGGCTTCGTAGCCTATGATCAGAAGCGGCGCGAATTGCTCGGAGAATCGGAAGGGCTCAAGGCGGAAAAAAACAAAGCCTCCGAAATTATCGGACGGACCAGGGACAAGAGTCAGGTCCAGGGGGAGATCGCCCGCATGAAGGAGGTCTCCGCCCGTATCAAGGAGCTTGACGAGACCCTGCGTGGCGTCGAGAACAAGCTTGGCGATCTGCTCATGGGGGTGCCGAATATCCCCCATGAACTCACCCCCGACGGGGTGTCGGAAGCGGACAACCGCGAGGTGCGGTGCTGGGGTGAGAAACCGGAGTATCCCTTTGTGCCGCAAGCCCACTGGGACCTCGGAGAAAAGCTGGGTATCCTCGATTTTGAGCGGGCCGGCAAGATTTCCGGTGCACGCTTCTGTCTGTCGGTCGGGGCCGGCGCACGGCTGGAGCGGGCGCTGATCAATTTCATGCTCGATCTGCATAGCGGGCAGCACGGCTATACGGAGACCCTGCCGCCCTTTCTCGTCAATCGCGCTTCCATGACCGGCACCGGGCAGTTGCCCAAATTCGAGAGCGACCTGTTCCACACCGAAGAGGTCGACCTGTTTCTGATCCCGACGGCGGAAGTTCCGGTAACCAACATTCACCGCGATGAGATCCTCAGCGAGGAGCAGCTGCCCCTCTGTTACACCGCTTATACCCCCTGTTTCCGTAAAGAGGCCGGCTCCCACGGGCGGGATACCAGGGGACTGATCCGTCAGCACCAATTCAACAAGGTCGAGCTGGTCAAGTTTACCCGTCCGGAAGATTCCGACGCCGAACTGGAAACCCTGCTGGACAACGCCGAGAAGGTGCTGCAGCTGCTGGGGCTGCCCTACCGGGTGGTTGACCTGTGTGCCGGCGATCTGGGTTTCTCCGCGGCGCGGACCTTTGATATCGAGGTCTGGCTGCCGGGACAGGACTGCTATCGGGAGATCTCCTCCTGCTCCAACTTTCGTGATTTCCAGGCACGCCGTGCCGGTATCCGCTTCCGCCGCGAGGGAGCTAAAAAGCCGGAACTGGTGCATACCCTCAACGGTTCCGGACTGGCCGTCGGCCGGACCCTGGTGGCGATTCTCGAAAATTACCAGCAGGAAGACGGCAGTGTGATCATCCCCGAAGCGTTACGCCCCTACATGGGTGGTCTTGAGCGCATCACGGCCCGGCCGTGAGACAACGCAGGCACCATATTTGTACTTGCATTTCCGTCACGCTTTGGTTAGAGTTCCAGAGTTTTTCGCGAATTGGCGGTCAAACGGAGGAGTGGCCGAGTGGTTTAAGGCGGCGGTCTTGAAAACCGTTGAACGAAAGTTCCGTGGGTTCGAATCCTACCTCCTCCGCCACTGGCAAACAGCTGAAAAAATCTCATCTGCTGTGTTGTCCTCACTGCTGCACCAACGACGTATTTACGTATACGCCTTATGATGCAGAAGATCGGACGCCTTGCATCTGAGTTTTTTGAGCTGTTTGATTAAACGAAAGACAGTTTTACAATTTGCGGAGAGGTGACCGAGAGGCCGAAGGTGCTCGCCTGCTAAGCGAGTGTTCTGGGAAACCGGGACCGAGGGTTCGAATCCCTCCCTCTCCGCCATTTGTTAGGGCGGCTGAAAAATCTTCAACAGCTGCGTTATGCTCTTCCCCGCCGCAACGACGTATTGACCCATACGTCTTATGCTGCGGGAACTCGCAAGCCTTGCTGTTGAATTTTTTGAGCCACCTTCAGGGTTGTTTAAAGAAAAATCTTACTGGCGGTGTAATGTCGCGGCAACAAAGCTGTTGACATTTTTTTCATTCTGAGCGATAAACTCATCTCTTTGCGCCTCTAGCTCAGCTGGATAGAGCGTCTGACTACGGATCAGAAGGCCGGGAGTTCGAATCTCTCGAGGCGCGCCATTAAAAATCA
>CALFFB010000211.1 GCA_937958075.1 uncultured Geobacteraceae bacterium
ACGCCATGCACGCTGGTGGCACTGATCTTGCTGGCAACACGGGCAACAGCTTTTTCGCACCGCCGGCCACCCATGTCAGTCAGAGTTATGACAGTGCGACGGCAACGAGCTTTGGTACCGGCGATATCCTCATCAATGTGGCCGGAGCAGAAACAACGATCAACATCGATGGAGCCGTTAACGTCAATTCCCTTGAAGGTATTCGTGACGCGATTAACGGTTCCGGTGCGGCGGTCACGGCAAGCATCGACGCCAACAACGCCCTGCGCATCGAGTCGACAACGGACCCCAAGCAGAATATCACCATCGACGCATCGGGCTTGAGCGGCGGCAGCTACACCCCGCCGAGCTTTAATTCCACCGATTTTTCGGCGAATCTGCGCATGGACATCACCGACACCGACCAGATCGCCGCCGGTGAAACGGACGCTCCGGGGGATAACCGCAACGCACTCTCTATTCTGCTGCTGGAGCAGGAGCAGCTGCTGGGCAACGACACCTTTGTCTCCTACTACGGCAAGATCGCCTCTACCGTCGGCGTCGAGGCGGCGCGTAACCGCCAGGCCGCCCAGGGGCACAAGGACAGCCTGGTGCAGCTGGAGAACATGCGCGACAGTATCGATGGCGTCTCCCTCGAAGAAGAGATGATCAACCTTCTCAAGTACCAGCGTGGTTTCGAGGCCTCAGCCAAATTTCTCTCCACCGTGGATGAGATGATGGGCGTGCTGATGACCCTGAAACGATAACGGGCGACAGGTGACCTTATGCAAGCAACGCAAGCAACCACATTTCGCAGTCTACAGACCTTTCTCGATAAAACCAGCGACCGGCTGCAGACCCTGCAGCTGCAGGCGGCCACCGGCAAGCGCATCAACCGTCCTTCCGATGACCCCACCGCCATCAGCCCGGTGCTCACCTCACGCACCCAGATCCAGGCGGCCAACCGCTACATCGAGACCATTTCCACCGGTCTGGACCGCATCGACAATATGGACGGCTACCTGAGCAGCATCGAAAACACCATGGTGCGCCTCAAGGAAATCAGCATTGCCGCCGTCAACGGCGCCGTCAGCGACGAAGACCTGCAGACCTACGCCGAAGAAGTGGGACAACTGCGGCAGAGTTTGATGGCCGACGCCAACGCCCAGATCGACGGCAAGTACCTGTTCGCCGGCTATAACGAAAAGGAAGAGCCCTTTGCCCTGAATCCCGCCTATCCCGGCAACCCGGAATATCCGGCGGGTGGCGTGGCCCAGATCATTGAGGTCGATCCCCCTTTGGCGGATCCGGCACGACTGCTGGACGATGGGGGCAATCCGGTGACCAGCCTGACGGTGCCGGGCGAAGGCACCTGGAATCTGGACACAACAGACCCGGCAGCATACGAGCTGACCTTTACCCCGGAACCGGGTTTTGTCGGCGAGACATCCGTTGCTTACGCTCTTGACGGAACAACACCTGAAGCCGGCACCCTCGACTACGCCCCGCCGTCCCCCGTTGTCTACAAGGGGGACGATGGTGACATGCAGTTCGAGATCGCCCCCAATGAGCTGATCACCGTCAACCTCACCGGCAAAGCGATGATGCAGGAGCCTATTGACATCTTCGCCCAGGTGACCAAGCTGCAGGAGGCCCTCGAAGCCAAGGACAAGGGCGCCGTACAAGCGATGATCGGCCCCCTCGAAGATGCCGCCAACCAGATTCGCGGTGAGCGCAGCTTAAAGGGCAATATCGGCAAGCGCCTCGAAACCGCCGCCTCGCAGATGGAAAAGATCAAAATCGACATGGAGGAGTTCCGCTCCCGCTATGAGGATGCCGACCTGCTTGAAACCATCACCCAGCTGATGCAGCAGGAGCAGAGCTTTCAGGCCGCCCTGAGCGTCACCGGCAAGGTGTCGCAGATGTCCATTCTCGACTATATTTAAAAAAGCCGGTACTATTCAGCACAGGGCTCGGATTCCCATTCCAAGGGACACTTTGCGCCGTCCATGGCCGTTCGACTGTCGCCGTCCGTGGCGACAGACGCCCTTGTCACGGGAAACCGAACCCTGCACTCGAGATTGTGGTGAATAGTTACAAAAAGCCTTAAACTTTCACGACATCCTGACGATAAGTAGCTCAACGACAACAACCATCCCTGCTGCGGAGCATCAGGGCAACCACCAGCCAGGAGGCACCATGCTTGTACTCACACGCAAAGCTGGAGAAGGCATCATCATCGGCGATGATGTCAAGATCACCATCATCGAAGTCAAAGGCGGCGGTATCCGCATCGGCATCGACGCCCCCCGCGAAACCAAAGTCCACCGTCAGGAAGTCTACGACAAAATCAAACAGGAAAATCAGGAGGCAACACAATGGCACATTACGGATCTGAGCGAGCTGAGCAGTATGCTGAAGTCTGGGAGGAAACAACCATGAAAAAAATTCAATCCCGTTTTGGTGAGATCGAGTACGATCCGGCAAACACCCTGCACTTTCCCGAAGGGCTCATCGGCTT
>CALFFB010000212.1 GCA_937958075.1 uncultured Geobacteraceae bacterium
CAGGCATAAGGAACTCCGACAACGGAGCAGAGGACAATCCGGCCCTCTGCTCCGTATGATGACGCGTTGCGGTCTTTGCGGAAATACGGCGGTTTAACGACCCTGACGCCCCTGACGTGCGTTGCCCATAGAGCCGAGGTCAGGACGAGCGGAGCCATCGAGAAGACGCTCACCGCCGTCGGCGAAGGTGTCACAGATGCCGTCGCCATTGGCGTCAACAAAGTTACCGGCAGCCGCGCCTGCTCCCATCCCGGTGCCCGGTACGGGGCGGCTGTCGCCGATGCCGTCACCATCGGTATCGATCAGATAGGTGCCACTGCCGGCATTCACGCCGCGAAAACGTGAAGCTGATGCCAGCGAGGGGATGGCGACAGCAGCGATCAGGGCAATAACAATGGCTTTTTTCAGATGACGTTGCATGATTCTTTCTCCTTGAAGGTGATTTAATTACTGCTTCCAATGGATAAATGATGGCACAATGCCGTTTCAGGTAGCGCTCCTGCGAGCTTCCCTTTAGCCAGAGGCGTGCCAACTTTTCCTTAAAACCGTCAACGCCCACAAACTGCGCCTTTTCCGGTGGATGAGGGGGAAATCCAGCAGGATCATGCGGGATGTCTTCGACAAAATTGTCGAAACCGGGAACAATTTTGTCGACGGAGTATGTTGGATGTACCGACCACAGCGGATATGCCATGCTAAAGATTTTTCATAAGTCGCCGGCTCCCGACGGGATTTGGTCAATTCGTTTTTATTGCATATTGCGATCAATCTGCTGCCTGTTTCTGCTGCTGCTCAGTTCCATTGCCACTGCTGCCGGCGCTCCACCCCTGTCCCGCTACTCCATTGAGCTGGCCGGCGGTTACAGCGATAACGTCGATCAGCAGTCTGCCAAAACCGCAAGCAGCTACCTGGCAACAACCCTGGCCGGGTACTGGCGCCTGCAGCCGGACACTTTCATTCCAGTCCAGCTTGAGGCAACCTTTGCCGATAGCCATTATGCGGCCGGAGGATCAAGCCAGCGCCTCGAACTCGGCTCCGGTTTGGAACTCTGGCAGAGCGACACCTCGGAACTGACCCTGTACAGCCGCCTGCATTACTACCAGAGCAGCCGCCTGCCGACGGACGATTTCTACGGCCTGTCCATGACCTTACTGGCCTTGACGGAGCAGGCGCCTTTTCTGCTCTACCTGGCACAAGACCTGCAATGGTCTGAATTCAAACAGACCCTGCGAAGCGGCGGGGACAGACAGGGACAGCAGGCAAACCGGCCAGGCCAGAACGAGAATCCGGTCGCACACCCTGACCCGGAACGCGACGAGCGGACCTTGCGCACTCGCCTCGGTGTCGACCTGCAGGTGACTCCGCAGTGGGCCCTCAATGGCGCGGTGAGCTACGCCGACAACGATTCGACCCTGAAGCCGGAGCGCTGGCGCGCCCATGGCTGGTCCCTGGGCCTGCAGTGGTGGCCGCGGCAGTTCTGGCAGGGGCAGCTGACGTGGCAGCAGACGGAAACAACCTACAGCCGGACCCTCAGCCGCCGCGAGGACCAGACAGACACCTTAAGCCTGCGCGTCGACTACCAGCCCGGCAGCTGGCAGTACTACGGACGCTGGCGGTGGCAGCACAACAACAGCTCACTGGCCGGGGAAGAATATCGGGAACAGGACATCACATGCGGCGTTATCTACCACTTCTGATCGTGCTTCTGCTGCTGACGGGGGTGTCTCCGGGCACGGCCCAGGAGGCCCTCTACGGGCGGATTCTTGCCATCGACAGCAGCAACGGACAGGCCACCCTGGAAACCCTGCCCACCCTGTTTCAGCCGGAACGCAAGCAAGTGTCCATCGATTTGTCCACCCTCGACCGGGAGCAATGGAGTCGCCTGGACACCGGCGATACCATCCGTGTGTGGGTCCCCGCCGGAACCGGTGACACGTCCTTTGCCGGGGTTCG
The DNA here is from genome assembly GCA_937958075.1 of uncultured Geobacteraceae bacterium. Lineage (GTDB taxonomy): Bacteria > Desulfobacterota > Desulfuromonadia > Desulfuromonadales > Geopsychrobacteraceae > Pelovirga. The sequence continues at coordinate 1,954 of CALFFB010000212.1, forward strand.
GGCCCTGCAGGTTCATTCCAGCAAAGGTCAACGACAAACCGACCCCACGGGCGTACGCCAACGGTTGAACAGCCCGAATTCCGGCGGTTCCAGAGCAGGTTCGGGCTCTTCGCACCACAGCGGCGGCCGCCGATGAGATTTGTCGTGCGCCGCTGGCTGCAGGCTCCCTCATGGCAATGGAACGCCCTGATCATGGCCACCTTCGCGGTTGCCGTCATCATCTACGGAAGCTGGCAGCTGCAGCAGAATCAAAGCAGCTTTCGTCATCATGCCATCAATCAGGTGCGCCTCATCGCCGGAATCCTCGAACGCAACGCCCAGCAGTCGGCCACCGCCCAACAGCTTTATCAGAATGTCATCGGCGCCTTTCTCACCAGCACCGCCGATTTTCTTCTTTATCTGGACCGGGTCGAACCCTTCCGCAGTGAGGAACTGGCCGCCTTTGCCTGGGAGAACAACCTGAGCCTGGTCGGCATTGAACGCCGGGATGACAGCGCCGCCCGGTATCCGGAAAACTGGCCGGAGGCCGCGCAGGCCAGCCACCAGCCCGGCCTGCACTATCTGCCCGACGCCCATCTTTATCTGCTGCGCAAACACAGCGAGCAGCGCACTCTGACCCTGGCCATCCCCGCCCATCAACTGGAGGAACTGCAGCAGCAGCTCAGTCAACAGCAACTGTTGGCGCTGATGGCCGAGCTGCCCGGAATTGCCTACGCCACAACCGAAGACGCGCCGGCAACAAGGGATGCCAAAACCCCGGAACAAATCGATATCCGCATCCACGATGACCGTTCTCCTGCCGTTGCCGAGGCGCGCCTGAGGTGGGGCGATCAGCAACTCCTTGTTTTCGGCCTGGAGGCAACCCAGTATGAAAAGCGGCGGCAGGCCCTCTATCGTGAACTGGGTGGCCTGATATCCATCATGCTCCTGATGGGGGGCCTGCTCTCCTGGCTGCTCTTCCACCAGCAGCGGCGCATGGTTCTGCACGCCAAGGATCTGGAACGGCAGCTGGCCCGTCAGCATGAAGAAGCCGCCCTCGGACGCGCTGCCGACAGTATCAGCCATGAGATCCGCAACCCCCTGAATGCCGTCAGCATGGGCCTGCAGCGCCTGGAAATGGAAGCAACAGACCTCGAAAGCGAACACCGTGCCCTGATTGGCGCCATGCGTCAGGCGCTGACGCGGACCACCACCACCATCAGTCAGCTGCAGCATTTCGCCCGCCCCCTGCGACCTGACATCCGCACCCTGAACCTCGACGATCTGATCTGCGGACTGATCCGTCTGTATCAGCCCCAGGCCGATGACCGAAGAATCGACATCAACCCGCAGATTCCCGAGGGCATCACCCTCGATGCTGACCCGCAGATGCTCTGTCAGGCTCTTGAGAATCTGTTGAAGAATGCCATTGACGCCCAGCCCGATGGCGGCTGGATAACCCTTGAAGTTCATGACGATAACGCTGGAGAAATCGTTATTGACATCGTCAACGCAACCGCCGACAACTTTGACCGGAATGAACTCGCACGCCTTGCAGAGCCCTATGTCACCTACAAAACCCGTGGCACCGGACTCGGCCTGCCGCTGGTCAGAAAAATCATCCAGGCCCATAATGGCCACCTCGAGCTGTCGCAGCCCCGGCCGCGGACCTTTCGCGCGCGCCTGCTCATGCCGGCCCCAAGGCTGACGGATGAACTGCTGGAGCCGGCGGGTTAAAGGAGCACTTTATGCAGATACTGGTGGTTGATGACGAACAGGATCAGCGCGACATGCTCAGCGGCTTTCTCAGGCGCAACGGCCACACTGTTCTGCAGGCGGCCAACGGCGAGACAGCCCTTGGACTCTATCGCCAGCACAGCATCGATGCCGTCCTGCTTGACCAGAAAATGCCGGGGCTGTCCGGGGCCCAGACCCTGGCCCGGCTGCGGGAGATCAACCCGCAGATCAAGGTCATCATGATAACCGCCCACGGCGCCATCGCCACGGCAGTCGATGCCATGAAACTCGGGGCCCTCGACTTTATGGAGAAGCCCGTTGATCTGAAGCATCTGCTGCAGACCCTGGAGGACATCGCTGAACAGGAACTGATCCGGCAGGATGTCGCCAGCATCGACGCTCCCGCCGGGCAGTCTCTTCCCTTCCCCGTTATCGGCCGGGGTCCGGCTGTACACCAGGTGCTGTCGATTCTGCGCCGGGCGGCGCCCCACGCCTGGCCGGTTCTGCTGCGCGGTGAAACCGGCACCGGCAAGGAACTCTTCGCCCGGCTGGTGCACGCCTTGAGCACTCGTCATGACCAGCCCTTTGTCGAGGTCAACTGTGCCGCCATCCCCGAGACCCTGTTTGAAGCGGAACTCTTCGGCCACGAAAAGGGAGCCTTTACCGGCGCCGATCGAACCAGAGAAGGTCGTTTTGAGGAAGCCCACGGCGGCACCCTGTTCCTCGATGAAATCGGCGAACTGCCCCTGCTCCTCCAGGCCAAACTGCTGCGCGCCCTGCAGGAACAGAAAATTCAACGGGTCGGCAGCAACCAGTCACGTCCGGTCGATGTCCGGGTCATCGCCGCCAGCAACCGCAACCTGCTGGAAAGGGTTCAGCAGCAACACTTCCGGGAAGATCTTTATTACCGCCTGAATGTCTTTGAAGTGGAAATCCCGCCTCTGCGCCAGCGCAAGGAAGACATCCCTGACCTGATCGATTTTTTCCTGAAAAAATATGGCATGCAGTCCTATCGGTTTGCCGCAGCAACACTGGATCAGCTGATGAAGTACGATTTTCCGGGAAACGTCCGGGAACTGGAACACCTGGTCCAGCGGACAACGGCCTTAAGTCGCCATCGGGACATCCAGATCAGTGATCTTCCCGCCGAGGTGCGGCACCATCAACGTGACTCCGGTGCAGGCACCAGCCTCACCGAGCGGGTCGCGGATTTTGAAAAACAGATGCTGCAAAACGCCCTTGACGATCATCAGGGCGTACAGGTCAAGGCTGCCCGGGCCCTGGGCATCAGTGAACGGGTGCTGCGCTACAAGCTGCGCAAATACGGGCTGGAGAAAGACAGTGACGGGGCAAACTCCCGCTGACGAGACATAGCTGCCAGAGGTGACAAACCCCGATTCCGGCATGACTGACTACCAGAAGGACGGCCATTTTCGGCCACGATACCATATCCATCACGAGGTGCCATGATGACCCTGCCGCTGCCCATTGCGAAAAACGATCATGTTCTCGGCCTGCTGCCTGCCATGGCCAACCGCCACGGCCTGATTGCCGGAGCCACCGGAACCGGAAAAACCGTCACCTTGCGGGTTCTGGCGGAACATTTCAGTCGCATCGGCGTGCCCGTTTTTCTGGCGGATGTCAAAGGTGATCTGAGTGGACTGGCCATGCCTGGTGGGGAGCATCCGAAAATTGTCGAACGAGCCAGGATCCTTGCCCTCGAAGACTTTCAGGCAGAGGCCTTTCCTGTGGTCTTCTGGGATCTGTTCGGAGAAAAGGGGCACCCGGTACGCACCACTGTGACTGAAATGGGTCCCTTGCTGCTGGCCCGCATCCTTGATCTGAATGCGACCCAATCCGCCATTTTGTCACTGGTGTTCAAGGTGGCCGATGACCAGGGGCTGCTTTTGCTCGACCTCAAAGATTTGCAGGCCATGGTGCGATTTGTCGGAGAAAATGCCGCTGATCTGCGAACGGCCTACGGCAATATCTCAGCCGCCAGCGTCGGCGCCATCCAGCGCGGGCTGCTGACTCTGGAACAGCAGGGTGTCGCCCATTTTTTCGGCGAGCCGGCCCTTGATCTCCAGGACTTGCTGCAGACCGCACCCGATGGCCGCGGCGTTATCAATATCCTCACGGCCGCACGCCTGATGCAGACTCCGAAAATCTACGCCACCTTTCTACTCTGGCTCATTGCCGAGCTCTATGAGCAGCTGCCTGAAGTCGGCGATGCGGAAAAACCGCGCATTGTCTTCTTTTTTGATGAAGCGCACCTGCTCTTTGACAAGCCGCCACAAGCCCTGCTGGAAAAAATTGAACAGGTCGTCCGCCTGATTCGCTCCAAAGGGGTCGGTATCTATTTTGTTACCCAGAACCCCCTGGACCTGCCGGACGCCGTCCTCGGCCAGCTCGGAAACCGGATTCAGCACGCCTTGCGTGCCTTTACCCCGCGCGACCAGAAAGCCGTCCGCGCCGCTGCCCAGACCTTTCGCACCAATCCTGCCGTGAACGTGGAACAGGCGATTACCGAGGTCGGTGTCGGTGAAGCGCTGGTCTCTTTTCTTGACCGCAAAGGGGCACCGCTGCCCGTCGAACGCGCCTTGATCTGCCCGCCAGCCAGCCGCCTGCGCCCCCTCGACACGGGCGAGCTCTCCCAGGTCCGCTCGCGGTCGCTGATCGGCACCTTTTATGACCGGCAGATTGATCGCGCCTCGGCCTACGAACATCTGCGCGAACGGGCGCAACAGCAGCCTGCCGCCAGCACCGGAAAAGCCCCCCGGCAAGGACGTTCGGCCGAAACCATCGTTGCCGCAGCGGCTAAAAGTGCGGCCCGTTCCATCGGCAGCCAACTCGGACGCCAGATTGTTCGCGGGATCCTGGGCTCACTGTTCGGAAAGCGCTGACAAGAGGGCTGGCCCGAAGCCGCATATT
>CALFFB010000213.1 GCA_937958075.1 uncultured Geobacteraceae bacterium
CTGGGTCGCTCATCAGCTGCTTGAAGAAGGTGTCGTGGGGATTGGATGGCAAGGGCGATACGTCGACCGCACAAGACCTGATAGCCCTCATTGCGCCGCCACCCAACCCCAGAGCAAAAAGCAGGTCTAATACGATTGCTTAAAGACGCTAATATTAAAACAATGTTTCAAGGAAAAGGGAATGAGTAACAAAGGAAGGGGCAACGGAAAACAGGCATGGGACAAGACGACACCCCGGAAGGAAATGCCGGGGTGCACATGAACAAGGGCCTACAGCGTCATGCCGTAAGCCCTTGGAATATCTGGCTCCCTCTGCTGGGCTCGAACCAGCGACAATCTGATTAACAGTCAGATGCTCTGCCAACTGAGCTAAGAGGGAATAGTCTGTTGCGGAGTGGGAATATAGGGATTTGCCTGCTTCTTGTCAAGCCCTTTTCCCGATCTTTTTGCCGTCAGTTCGTCTTTTTCAGGTCGTTCAGGACCAGTTTGGCGATGACCTTGAGGGTTTCAAAAACCCCCTCACCACTGGCTGCGCAGGCTTCAGTTTCCGGCACCTTGCGCGGGTTGAGCAGGCTGCTGAGTTCCTCGACGCTGCAAACACCGGGCAGGTCGCGCTTGTTGTACTGGATAACAAAGGGAATTCGGTCGAGATCGAGCCCCTGTTCTTCGAGGTTGTCGCGCAGGTTTTCCATACTTTCGATATTGGCGTCGAGCCGTTCCTGCTGGGAGTCAGCGACGAACACCACGCCATCGACACCTTTTAGAATCAGCTTGCGGGAGGCGTCATAGAAGACCTGACCCGGCACCGTGTAGAGGTGAAACCGGGCCTTGAAGCCGCGAATCTCGCCCAGGGCCAGGGGGAGAAAATCGAAAAACAGGGTGCGTTCCGTTTCCGTCGCCAGGGAGATCATCTTGCCTTTGGAGCTGTCGGCTGTCTTGTTGTAAACAAACTGCAGGTTGGTTGTTTTGCCACACAGGCCGGGCCCGTAATAGACGATTTTACAGTTGATTTCCCGCGATGCATAGTTGATGAAAGACATCCGCCTGGCCTCTTACTTAAAGAGATTATCGATATCGTCGTCGGTGATTTCGGCAAAAGGATTCATGGCGGCACTCTGGTCGTTGTGGACCACCGTTTTCCGTACCAGATCCTCCAGAATCAGATCCAGATCACGTCCGGCACGCTTGACCCGCAGCCGCACCAGCCCGAGAGAGCTGCGCTGATCGAAGATGACCACCAGAATCACCCGCCCGCCGACAATGGAGATATGGATATTGTCCTTTTCCCCTTCGTGAAAAAGGATGGAGAACTCCTTTTCGCCGATCAGCTTGGCCAGTCCCCCCGTCGCGGCGATGTTCCCCGCAGTCAGGGAGGCCAGACTGGTGGTGTCCAGATGCTCGGTTTCGCCCGTGGCGGCAATAAGCTGACCATCTTTGTCCACCAGAAAAATAGCTCTGGCGTTCGCCTCGCGCAGCAGGCGGTCGATGAGCGCCGAAATTCTCTGGTATTCTTCATCGTACATGACCAGTGACGATGATGCTTCGAGCATGACGAACTCCTTGAAATAATCAACAATCTTCTGTATAGCACTGAAAAGTGCTTCATATCAATAGAGCCCTGACCCTTCGCCCGGCAATTATCGTCTCGGGGTTACAAATCTTGGCCGTGTTTGCTATAACATAAGTGCATCAAAGCCCCCCTTGCCTGAAGGATTGTCCGTTGCCGAACCCTTATCTCTATCCCGTCGGGCTCAAGCCCTGGAGCCGCACCCAGGCTGCCGCCATGATCGAGGGCTACGACTTTGCCCTCCTGGATGATTGCGACAACGCCTACCGTTTCACCGCCGTTGTCTCGACGGAGCGCATCGCCGATCTGTTCCATCAGTTCGCGCGCTTTCTGCCGGATGAGGCTTTTTTTATCCTGGAATATTATCCCGACCCGGAAACCTTCAGCAGCAAGCGCTCAAGCCGGCAGGACGATCAGCTGTCACCCTCGGTGTTCTATTCTCCCTATCTGCCGACGGCAACTATTCTCGGCATTATCGCCCCCTATTTATCCCGTCTGATTCACGACGGCTTTGTCGGCTTCGGTCTGGCCAATAATCGCAAGGGGCTGGAGATGTTCTTCTCCGAGGAAAAGTTCCTCACGTTTTTCACCGACAACCACCTGCGCCTGTGCAATTTTTTCCGCAAAGAACAGATCCCCTTCTCGGATGACCTGATTCTGCCGACGGACTTCGGTCACGACCATCTGTCCCTGGTCGGCCTGCCCCGCCGCCTGCTGCCGCCGGAATTGCGCGAAGCCGGTACCGCTGCCCTGGATTCAACCCTTTACGGTGACGAAATCATCAGCCAACTCGATATGTACGAAGTCGAGGAAGGGCTGTCCTTTTTTCTCACCCGCAAGGAGCAGGAACAGATCGACGGCCTGATTTCCGGCAAGCTTCACGCCCTGGAGATCGAGGATGTTGAATTCGGCTCCCTGCTCCTTGACTGGAGCGATTTCGTGACCGAATGCGAACATACCTTTGATGGTGATCTGTGGGAATACCGTCAGGGGCTGAGAATCCGCGACATCATCCAGATGGTGATCGAACTGGCGCCGCCACCCCTGGCTGAAAAAATCACCGCCATTGTGCGCGAACCTGACGCCGCCTTTCTGCAGAACCTCATCGACCGCCCCAAGCGTCTTGATCCTCCCGACGAACCGAAATTATCGCAGGAACGGTTCTGGTATCAGGGAGTCGTGCGCAACCAGGGCAGTGAGCTGCGCCGCGACCTGATCCGCCACGGCTGGTTTCAACGCTAGCCATCATGCTGCTTGTCCTCACCGCGACCCCCCTTGAGAGCACCCTGCTGCGCCACCGGCTCCAGTCCCGGCAGGACCTGCCGTGCGGCAACGCCACCCTGCACCAGGGGCAGTTGCACGGGCAGCAGGTTCTTATCGGTCACAGCGGTATCGGCGCCATGCTCACCGCCATGCAGCTGACGAGAATCCTGCTGACGCACCGACCGACAGCGGTTATCCTCTGCGGCTGCGGCGGCAGCTACCCCGGCAGCGACCTGCATAACGGTGATCTGGCCCTGGCCACCAGGGAAATCTACGGTGATTGCGGCGTCGCCACCGATCAGGGCTTTCTCCCTTTTGCCGAGCTGAACATCCCGCAGCAGGCAACGGCAGCCCCGGTATTTCATCAGTCTTATCCCCTCGACCCGCTGTTGTTGCAGCGGGCTGGAGAGATTCTTCCCCGGGTCACCGTCGGCCCCTTTGTCACCGTCAGCTGTTGCAGCGGCACCCCTGAAACCAGCGCCGAACTGGCCCGGCGGACCGGTGGCATTTGTGAAAACATGGAAGGCGCGGCGGCGGCGCAGGTCTGTGCCGAATTTGCCCTGCCGCTGCTGGAAATACGCGGCATCTCCAACCCGACGGGCACCCGCGATCCACAGCAGTGGGACATCCGTCTCGGCGCCGAGGTTGCCCAGCAGGCGGTGCTCACCCTGTTGCAGCTGGGGATCGTGTGACAACAAAGAGTCGTAGAAGTAGCCTGCACAAGATCACAGTCGGCACAGGCACAGGATTCCTGTGACAGGGGCGTCTGTCGCCAGGGACGGTGACAGTCGAACGGCCAGGACGGCGCAAAGTGTCCCTTGGAACAGGAATCCTGAAC
>CALFFB010000214.1 GCA_937958075.1 uncultured Geobacteraceae bacterium
CAGTTCCGTTCCGCGAAAGCCCACCATCAGCATCTGACCGATCTTGCGGTCCAGGCTTACATCTGCCGCATTCACGGAACTACCGACCAGGCAAATAGTGAAAGCAAGGATGAGCGTTGTCAATCGGCGAAAAGGGTTCACGGGAGGGCTCCGGTGTGGGGAATCGGAGTACGGACTCCGATTGTAAAATTTCATGGCTGCACTGAACGGGTTCGTGGCTCACATGACAAGGGTGTCTGTCGCCATGGACGGCGACAGTCAAGCGGTCATGGATGACGTAAAGCGTCCCTGGGAATGGGAGTTGCGAGACCGTGCAGTGCGATCTCACAATGCTGTCAGTGATAAAATACCGCCAGCCAGATACACTCCGGCTCACAACTGGTGCGCACAACCCGATGTCGACGATGGGCCGGAATTTCCAGCCAGTCTCCAGAATGAAGGACCTTCTGTTCAGCGGGGTCCAGCAGTTCCAGTTCGGCCTCTCCCTGCAGCAATACAACAAACTCATGCCGGGGCTGATCGTACCAGAAACCTTCCGCTGACGCGTGACCACGGGAGAGGATGCGCTCAATGCGGACCTGGCCGCTGTCGGCCAGAACCTCGATGAGCTCCTCGGGCAGATGAGCGGGAATCTGATCAAAGAGATTGGCGCCGTTCATGACAGGGGACCGGTCAGGAGGTCACCGCACCGGTGGAGGCGGAGGAGACGAGGCGCGCATACTTGGCCAGTACGCCGCGCTCGGCCCGGCTCGCGGGCGCCTGCCAGAGGGTCCTGCGCTCGGCGAGAACCGCTGCGTCCACCAGCAGGTTGAGGCTGTTGTCCTCGAGGTTGATCTCGATCAGGTCCCCCTCCATGACCTGGGCCAGAGGCCCGCCCAGCTGCGCTTCCGGCGAAATGTGACCGATCATGATGCCGTGGGTGCCGCCGGAAAAGCGTCCGTCGGTAAGCAGGGCCACACTGTCACCCAGACCTGCCCCCATGAGCGCCGCCGAAGGGGAGAGCATCTCGCGCATGCCGGGGCCGCCCCTCGGCCCCTCATAGCGAATGACGACAATATCCCCCGGCGTGATGCCCCCGGCAAGAATGGCTTTGAGGGCCTCTTCCTCGCGTTCAAACACCCGCGCCGGACCGCGCATGGTGCCCAGATCCTTACCGCTCTGCTTGAGCACGCAGCCTTCGGGCGCCAGATTGCCGAAGAGGATCCGGATATGACGACCGGCCCTGGCATAGGGCGCGGACAGCGGGAAGACCACGTCCTGACCTTCGGGCAGAGCCACCGCATCCGCCAGATTGTCGGCCAGGGTCTTGCCCGTCACCGTCAGACAGTCGCCATGGAGCAGCCCGGCCTCCAGCAGATGCTTCATGACCATGGGAACACCACCCAGGGGATGCAGATCGTTCATCAGATAGCGTCCGTAGGGCTTGAAATTACCGAGAAGGGGCACCCTGGCGGTGATAGTGGCAATCTCATCCAGGGTCAGGGGAACCGCCGCTTCCCGCGCCAAGGCCAGTAAATGCAGCACCGCGTTGGTGGAGCCACCCAGCGCCCACACCAGGGTCAGGGCGTTTTCGAAGGCCTTGCGGGTCATGATGGCACGGGCGCTGGCACCCCGCTCAAGCAGGCCCATGAGCACCGCGGCGGTGCGTTTCAGATCCTGCTGTTTGTCGGCCGACAGGTGGTTGTCCGTCGCCACCGCCATGTTGGAGGAGGCACCGGGAACACTCATCCCCAGGGCTTCGATGGCCGCCGCCATGGTGTTGGCCGTATACATGCCGCCACAGGAACCGGCACCGGGGCAGGCATGGCATTCGATGGCGTGAAGCTGGTCGTCGTCGATACGGCCGGCACAACGGGCGCCGATCCCCTCGAAGGCACTGACGATATTCAGCTCTTCCCCGGCGTGGCGACCGGGACGGATACTGCCACCGTAGAGGGTCAGGCCGACCAGATCATTCCTGGCGATGGGCATCAACGCCGCCGGAATGGTCTTGTCGCAACCGGAGAGGGTGACAAGCGCATCGACCTGGTAGCCCTCGCTCATCACCTCGATGGCGTCAGCAATCACCTCGCGGCTGACCAGGGAGTATTTCATCGCCTCGGTGCCCATGGAGATACCGTCGGACACCACCGGCGTGCCGAACTGGACAACCTTGGCCCCGGCCGCCTCCAGTTCCCCCTGCAGCAGATCCCCCAGGGTGCGCAGATGGTCATTGCAGGGGGTGCCGTTGGTATAGGGTACCGCCAGGGCCACCAGCGGCTTGCTGAAGTCGGCATCGGCAAAGCGTACGGCCCGCAGCATGGTGCGGGCGGCGGTCCGCTCGACCCAGTTGTCGCTGCCGGGGGCACCGGTGAGGATTGTGCTGCGCCGCTTCAGACCGTTACTCATCACTTCTCCATGGCGGTGACGCCGGTACGGGCGATTTCGACAACGTGCTGCTGACCGACTTCATCCAGAAAGGCATCGATGCGCCGGGTTGAACCGGCCACCTGGACAATGTGAATGTCATCACTCTTCTGTTCGAGGATCTCAAAATTATAGCGTCCGTGAAAACTCTCCAGTACCGAGGCTTCGATCTCCAGCTTGACAATGGCCACCTCGCGCCAGTAGCTGTGATCGGTATCGAGTTCCTTGACCGAGATCACCTCGGTGAACTTTTCCAGCTGCCGGGTCACCTGATCCACCCTCTCCTGATCGTTCTCCCGCAGGGTGATGGTCATGCGGCTGACGCCGGGTATCCGCGAGCGGCAGACCGTCAGGGTATCGACATTGTACATCTTCTTGCGGATCAGGGACGAAATCTTATTGAGAACCCCGGGGTGATCCAGGGTAAATGCCAGAATCGCTCGCCTTTTCATGCGGCCTCTCCTTGCTTGGGCTGATTTTTTTCCGGGGCGTTGGGGTGACGGGTCATCATCTCGCCAAAACCGCCACCGGCCGGAATCATGGGTAGAATCACCTCGGCCGGATCACAGATGAATTCGAGGATCATCGCCCCGTCACAGGCCATCGCCTCTTTAAGGGCCGGCTCCACCTCATCCAGCAGCTCAACCTTGCGGTAGGGGATTCCATAGGCGGCGGCGATCAGAGAAAAATCGGGACTCTTCATCGGTGTTCCCGCGTAACGGCCATCAAAGAAGAAGGTCTGCCACTGGCGCACCATGCCCAGATAGCCGTTGTTCAGAACGATGATTTTCACATCGATCTGCTTTTCCATGATGGTGCCCAGCTCCTGCATGTTCATCTGGAAGCCGCCGTCGCCGCTGATGGACCAGACCCGCTCTTTGGGGCGGGCCAGCTTGACGCCGATGGCCATGGGCAATGAACAGCCCATGGTGCCCGCGCCGCCCGAGGCAAACCAGCTGTTGCGCGTCTGAAAGTTGTAGAAGCGGGCTGACATCATCTGATGCTGGCCGACGTCAGGCACGATGAGATCCTTGCCGCCGGTGACCTCCGACAGGCGGTGGATGATCCCCTTCATCAGCAGCTTGTTGTCGCTGCCGACACCCACTTCTATTTCCTCCTGCAGGTCCTCTTTCATCACCTCGCGGAAGCTGTTCAGCTTGTCCCACCAGCGCCGGCGCGGCGTGCAGGTGACCATGGGATCACCCATGAGGACGTGCAGGGTGCGGTAAACGTCAGCATTGATGGCGACGGTGGCACGGACGTTCTTGTGCATTTCCGAGGAGTCGATATCGACGTGGATGACATCGGCGTTCTGGGCATACTCGTCGAGCTTGCCCGTGACCCGGTCGTCAAAACGCATGCCCAAAGCGATGAGCAGATCGGCCTCCATAATGGCGCGGTTGGCTTCAACGGTGCCGTGCATCCCCATCATCCCCAGATTCATGGGGTGATCAGCGGCAAAAGCGGACAGGCCATGGAAGGTAAAGGCCACGGGAATATTGACCTTTTCAACAAACTTCTGCAGCAATTCTCCGGCGTTGCTGTTGATCACCCCGTGGCCGCAGAAAATCAGGGGACGCTCGCTTTTGTTGATCAGCTCAATGGCCTTGCGCACCGGATCACGCTCGGGGGTCGGGGTGTAGAAGTAGCCGGGCAGATGAGGGCGGAAGGTCTTGGCGTCGAATTTGTAGTCATCGGCCACCTGCTGATTCTGAACATCCTTGGGCAGGTCGATGACCACCGGCCCGCCGCGCCCGGTGGTCGCGACATAGCAGGCTTCGTGTACCGTTTTTTCGACGTCCTCCGCGGCCAGGGGCATATAGGTCTGCTTGCAGATGGGCATCATCACCCCGACGACATCACTTTCCTGAAAGGCGTCGGTGGCAATAACCCCGGTCGCCACCTGGCCGGTGATGGCCAGCATCGGCACCGAATCCATGTGCGCATCGGCAATGCCGGTAACCAGATTCATCGCCCCCGGTCCGGAGGTGGTCATACACACGCCGATCTGCGGAGTTTTGGTCGACAGGGAGGCGCGACTCAGGCCCTGGGCCATAAAGGCCGCACCCTGCTCGTGCCGGGCCATGACGAACTCGAACTGACCGACTTTCTCCATCTCGTCAAAGACCGGCATGATGGCTCCGCCGGTATAACCGAATAAAAACTTGACCTTGCGCTCTTTGAGCGCCTTGAGCAGCAAATGCTTACCGTTCATAAAAATCCTCTGTTCGTCCGATTCCTGGGCGCTGCTGTCGCCAACCGACAGCAGTCTCCGTCCCGTGCCATTGGTCATTATAATAAATATGAGATAAACAGTGATTTATCGATGAAAAAGGGGGGATTGTCAAGGGACACAAACAAGGTTTTACAAAAAAGGAAGCGCCGCTGCCGCCATGGCCTCTCAGTCATCCGGATGGAGCATCGGATCACCGGCATCCTCGGCGGCAAGCAACTGCTTCTCGATCTCCATGGCGGTCACCGTCAGCGGCGACTGACGCAGATAGCGCAATCCGCCCTGCCGGGTATTTTCAATCAGGGTCAGGGGGCCGGAACGCGGCCTGTGGATTTCCTCCCGCACCCGTCCCAGGATAATGATGACCCCTTCCTGCAGGGTTTTCTGGACGTTGATCTTGGGATTCTTGATCTCCATCTGTTGAGGCTGTGATGCCGCAATCTCGGCACTGAAGGCGTTTTTCTGCGCGTAGAGCTGATCGAGCTTGTCGTTGAGCAGTTTCAGCCGGGTTTGCGCCGTTAGCGCCAGTTCGTCATCCTTGTGCAGATGCTTTTTCAGGGAATCGATGGTTACGCCGATACTGATGATCTGCTGCTGCACCTTTTTCAAATGCTCGGTCAGGTAGGAAAAGCGGTCATTGTCGGGAAAATAGATCCCCGCGGCAACCTGCGTCTTCTGTCCCGATACGGCACCGATAACCGCCGCGGAGACCCCTTTGAGGGCAACACAGCTGCCGCCGATAATCCCCCCTCGCTCAACGATAATATGTCCCGTTGCCTTGATGTCACAGTTGCGGATTTCATTGCTGACGATGACGTTGCCGTAACAGATGACCGTCACCTGATTGAGAAATTTCGCCCGCACATCGCCCTGACACAAAATGCGTCCGATCTCCTTGCCGGCCATACTGCCGACTTCAATGGAACCACGGGATTCCAGATGGCAGGCGCCGACATGACCGCCCACCTTGATGCCCTTGGTTGAGCGCACGTCGAAATCATCAAGCACATCCCCCTTGATCTCGACATAACCGTGAAAATCGACATGTCCGACGCGCAGATCAATATTACCGGGAATCACCAGCTGCTCGACTACGGTCAGGACATTTTTTTCAAACAGCGCCCGTCCGGCCCGGGTTGAGAAGGCGATGCGACCGCCGTATTTCAGCTCAACCCCCTCACCGGCAACCAGGGTCACCGGCCGGCCTTCCGCCGCGGCAATGGGCTCACCCTGTACGGTAAAACCCGCTTCACCTGCCTGTGCCGGATGAATGATCCCCAGTTTCTGTTCCGGCTCAATCTCCGTATAGGCGTTCAGGGTCTTCAGATCCGCTCGCCCCTTGTCATCGACGGAAAACTCAACCTCGTCTCCCGACACCTTGACCAGCAGTTCAAACCAGCCATCGTCACCCGGTTGCGGATGTTTTCCGCGGGCGATCACCGCCCGTGCCGGCAACCTCTGGTGGTTGATCTCGGCACAAAAGGCCTCCAGGGCCGGCAGATCGAGGCAGTCATCGATGCGGTGAGCCCGCAACTGCCCGGCAAGGCGGTCGGCGGAGAGGCCCGGCCTCCCCCCTTCTCCAGCATCCTGAAGAAGCTCCTGCGCTTCCTCCTGCGGCGGCGTCACCGTGGCCGGCACCGCCGTCTTTCCTTCACAGGTGGCGACACACTCGGTCCGGTCCCTGTTCAAGGTTATTCTCAGGCAATAATCCGCTGTCTCTTCAGCCATTAGTAACGCGCTGTCGCGTATCATCGTCGAACAACCTCAAGGATCCATCGCCGCAGGAACAACAGATCAGACAGGGGCGGTTGTGGCTGCGGCAGACATCCTGCCGTCTGCCCGTTTGTTGAGGATAAAAATGCCGACCAGCAGCAGCCAGCCAAGCACATTGATCCACCAGGCTGTCGGCCACAGCAGCAGCGCCGACGCACTCAGGGTCAATATGCGCAGAAGCGGGTTCAGCCTGGCCTCCATAAACCCTTCTATCCCGGCAGCAAAGGCATAGAGGCCGAACAGGGCGAAAAAGAAGATGTACAGATCTTGCGAAACCGTCCCTCCGATAAAGGGGGTGTAGGCAAAAAGCAGCGGGATGATGTACAGCCCCTTGGCCAGCTTCCATGAGTAGAAGCCCGTCGCCATCGGCTTGGAACCGGCAATGGCGGCACCGGCAAAAGCCGCCAGGGCCACCGGCGGTGTGACGTTGGAGTCCTGGCTGAGCCAGAACACAATGAGGTGCGCCGACAGCAGGGCAAAGGTCAGGGTGTGATCGCTCAAGACCGCCTCACGCACCATGCTCGCCATATCGAAAGGAATGGCGTCCACAATAGCTCGGGCCGAAGCCACAGACATGGGTTCACCGATCATCGCCAGTTTGTCCGGTACCGCCAGCATGAAGAAGGTTTTCGCCGCTTCGGGAATCTGGCCGCTGACCAGCGCCTTGACCAGCATGCCATCGGCAATGAGTCCCTGCAGGGCCGGCGCGGACAGGGTCCCCAGGACGATGTAGGCGGCGGTGACCGGCAGCCCCATCCCCAGCACCAGGGAGGCCAGGGCCACCAGACCGATGGCAATGAGCATGCTGTGACCGGCCCATTGATTGATCATCAGGGAAAAGGTATTGCCGATGCCGGCGGTGGTGATGACATTGACGATCAGACCGATGGTACACAGGAGAATCGCCGTCATCACCATATTTTTGGCCCCCAGGGCCATGGCCTCGATGATGGCCTTGAGGCCCATCTTGTTCGGCGTCAGCCAGGAGGAGACAACCACCGCGATCATGCTGTAACCGGCGGCATAGGTCGGGGTAAAACCGTAAATCAACAGGCCGATGAGGATACTGATGGGCAGCAGAAAGACGATCCCCCCCTTTTTCATCACCTCACCCAGGGACACCTTCTCCTCATCGAGAGCCGTCACATAGCTGCGTTTGGCTTCGATACGGATAAAAAAGCCGACGGTGGCGAAATACAGGATCGCCGGCAGGATACTCACCAGCACAATGGTGGTATAGGGGATCTGGGTGTAGGTCGCCATGACGAAGGCTCCGGCACCCATGATCGGTGGCATCAGCTGCCCCCCGGTAGAAGCGGCGGCCTCGGCCCCGGCGGCAAACTTGGCCGGAAAACCGGCGCGCTTCATCAAGGGGATGGTGATAACCCCCGTTGAGGCGGTGTTGGCAACGGCCGAGCCCGAGATGGTGCCCATCAATCCGGAGGCGATAACGGCGACAAAACCGGGGCCGCCCACCAGCCGACCGGCCACCGCCCGTGCCATATCGATAACAAAGTCACCGGCACCGGAGCGCAATAAAAAAGCGCCGAACAGCAGAAACATGAAGACATAGGATGAGGAGATCTGGGCGATGGTCCCGAACAGGGCGTCATCACCATAGACACTGCGAAACAGCAGGGTTTCCGGAGTCAAACCGGCAAACCGGAAGGTTCCCGACAGGGAACTGCCCCACCAGCCGACATAAGTCAGCCCAACGACAATCAGTACCGGGATAAACCAGCCGGCCACCCGGCGGGTAAACTCGATGGCACACAGAATCAGAACAATCGCGGCAATCCATTCTGTCGGCACCATGTAGATGCCGCGGGCGTAGATAGCGTCTTCGCGGGCAATCAGAAAAATGGCCGCCGAAGCAGCTATCAATCCCAACATCACATCAAAGATACGCCATACCAGGTTCCCCCCCTGCCGAAACGGATAGACAATCGCCGCCATCAGGGCAAACCCGGCAAAATGCAGTGAGTTCTGCCACAAACTGGAAAGCACGGCAAACACATTAAACCAGATATGCATAACGGAGATGGCGACTCCGAGAATCAATAAGGTCCAGTGTTCAAGGGGGTGAACTTTAGCATCAGCGACAGTCATACAAAGGGCTCCGATAAAAAAACGACCGCCCCTGTCGGGAGCGGTCGTTGGTCACGTCAGGTTCTTAATCAGCAATCAGGCGGGCAGGGATCTCAAGTCCGGCTTCGCGGAAATACTTCAGGGCGCCTGGATGCAACGGCATCGGCAAACCGGCAAGGGCTTTCTCCAGGGCCATGACCTTGGTCGCACTGTGAATCGCCTGCAGGAAGGGAAGGTTTTCATAAATAGTCTTGGTGATCTGATAGACAGCATCTTCATCCACATCGGCGCGAACGGCAAGGATGTTGGGCTGGGCGATGGTGTTGATATCCTTGACCTGACCCGGATAGGTGCCGGCCGGAATCACATAGCGGGTCCACAGTTCCATGCCGCTGTCAGCCTGTTTCATCTGCTCATCGGTGAAATCGAGAACCACCACATCGTCACCCATGGTGGCAAAGGTCCGGGTGACCGCACTCACGGGAGCGCCGGCCGGGGTGCTCATGCCGGACACCTGACCGTTCTGCAGGGCGTCTGCCGATGGTCCGTACCCGGCATAGGCCAGGCTGTAGTCCTTTTCGATGTCGATGCCGAGACCGCCGAGGAGGGTTTTATTGGAACCGAGGGTTCCGGAATTCCGTGGCCCCATGGCCATATTCTCGCCCTTCATGGCAACCAGGTCAGCGGCGGTACCGGTTTTGGCAAAGCGCTTGAGAACGGTGAAGTGTTCTACGTTCTGCCAGAGCATGGTCACCGCCCGCAGGTTCTTTTGTTTACCCGCAGTCGCGTAGTCGCCGGTGCCATTCCAGGCCCAGTTGCCATACAACCCCTGCAAAATGGCAAACTGAACTTCGCCGTCGTTCATCAGCTTGATATTTTCACCGGAACCGGCGGAGCTGATCGCCGACATCCCGATCCCCTGTGACGGCTGCAACTTGACCTTGACCAGGGTCGACAGGGCAACTCCGACGGGATAATAGGTACCGCCGGTCGAAGCTGTAGCCAGCAGATAGTCACGATCCTGGGCAGAGGCTGTTGAGGTCAACGGACCAACAGTCAAGGTTGCTGCCATCAGGCACAAACTCAGGGCCAGCCATTTCTTCATCCGCATTGTCTCACTCCTTCATCTGATGAGGGGTTAAATCCGGCAGGCAAAAACCGCTACCGGCCGGCAGCTTCTGCCGGGCAGAAGCAAATCAAATAATAACAATGGCTTATAGTATAGACATGGTTGGGCAATTGTCCACAAAAATTGAGGAGATCTTTTCCCGTTGGTGCTCGCCGCCAGCACCGAAGCAGCCTTCCTGTCCAGGTTGGTGGACTATTGTCAACACCTGAGACTTAAGGGCAAAAGCAGATAACAAACTTCAGATACCGCCCCTCGGGAAAACAGACATCACCGGGAAAATCTTCCGCCTCGCCCCCGACGAAAATCGGCCTCACCCCCCGATTTGCCGCCAGGGCACCCCGCCGCAGCTCTTTGCAGTAATCCTCCAGTGTCACCTTCTGGTGATTGGATGAGCACACCATCAAACCGCCAGGCCGCAGCAGACCCAAAACCGCCGTCACCAGCTGGCCCGTCCCTCCCTGGGTGGCAAAGCGGCTTTTTTTTGTTGTCGAAAAGGACGGCGGATCAAAAATCACCATATCAAAACGGCGCTTCTGCTGGTGCAGCACGGCCAGCTGTACAAACACATCGCCGACAATCCATTCATGAAGGTCCGGATCGAGACTGTTCAGACGAAAATTGTCCCGGGCCTGCGTCAGGTACTTCTCCGACACATCGATGCTGGTGACACGGCGCGCCCCGGCGGCCGCGGCGGCAACGGAAAAGGCCCCGGTAAAAGCAAACAGATTCAATACCTCCCGGTCCGAACTGTGGGCCATCACCTCCTGCCGGTTGCGCCGCTGATCAGGGAACAGGCCGGTATGCAGTCCTTTGTGCAACTGGACCCCGAAGTCAAGTCCGCTCTCCCGAACCTTCAGGGGAGTCGGCGCTTCAGCGCCATGCAGGAGCCGATTCCGCGGCGTCCCCCGGCCCTTGGCCTCCAGCTTGCGCGTTTGCTGGGGGCGATACTTCAGATAGAGCCCGGCGGGGGCAAAAACATCCACTATCGCTGCCTTGAGTTCATCGAGCCAGGGTTCCCAGGCCGCTGTATACAGCTGCAGCATGCAGAAATCCGCATAACGATCGAGGGTTAATCCCGGCAGGCCATCCGCCTCTGCATGCACCAGGCGATAGCAATCGGTCCGGCGCAGGTCGGCATGGTCGCGAAGCCTGGCGGCGACACTCACTTGCCCCTTGAGCCAGGCAGGGGTAATGCTCTGCGGCCGGCCCGGCAATAACCTGGCAACAATGCGGTGCTCCGGGTCACACAGAGCGGTAGCGAGAACCTGCCTGTTCTCATCGACCAGGCTGATGACCTCACCGCAGGAGACCTGCGGCCATTGCCGGGTATAGCGATCGGCGATCACCCAGGGATGCCCCAGCTGTATCATCTGCTTTGTCTGTGCCCCGACCTGACACTGTTTCATAAAACCCGTCCTTGATAATAGGGAGAGACCGCCTGACGTCACCAGCCTCCCCGGAAACATCTGCACCGCAAAAAAAATCCCCACTTTGTTTTTATCTGCTAAAATAGCAGACTTCTACACTCTACATACCGCGAAAATCTGGTGAGGATTCAATTCATGGACAAAAAATTCAAGAACCGCATTCGTGAGCAATTCAGCAGAACCGCCGCCGCTTACGTCGAAGCAAAGCACTTTTCCAGCGGTCCCGACCTGCATGAAGCCGAACGACTGCTGCAGCCGACCCTGGAAGACAACATGCTTGATGTCGCCTGCGGCGGAGGACATGTCGCCCTCTATTTTTCGCCGAAGGTCCGGCAGGTGGTCGCGTCGGATTTGACCATGCAGATGCTGAAAAAAGCCCAGGAACACATTGCCGAAGAGGGGCTGGTCGACAACGTCATTTTCCGCGAAGCCGATGCGGAAGACCTGCCCTTCCCCGCCGGCTCCTTTACCCTATTGACCTGCCGTATTGCCTCTCACCATTTCGCCGATGTTCCCCGCGCCCTGAAGGAATTCCACCGGGTGTTGCGTCGTGGCGGGCGCATGGTCATCATCGACACCCTGCTGCCGTCAGACCCGGACATCGCCGAATTTTTCCAGGACATGGAGCTGATGCGCAATCCGACCCACGTCAAGGCCTTCAGCCAGGAAGAATGGCAGAGCATGATCGCTGATGCGGAACTGATCCTGCAGGAGATGCTGATCATCCCCAAAGTGCACGATTTTCAGGAATGGGTCAAAACCGCCGGCCTCAACCGCACCAAAATCCAGCAACTGAACAAGTTTTTCATGGACGCGCCGAAAAAAATTCACGATTACTTCAAGATCGAGTCCTTTGCCGGCGAAGTGGAAACTTTTACCGACCAGAAACTCCTCATCTATGCCACCCGGCGGGAAAAAGAAAAGAAATAGATAAACCTCTGCACGGCCCCCAAAAAGAGCCCGGGAAAGGGCTCTTTTTGGGTCATAAAGGCTGGGTTACTCCCTGGGTACGACGAAAATCTCGACCCGGCGATTCAGGGAACGCCCCTCTGCCGTCATGTTGGAGGCAACAGGAGCCAGATCACCGTGCCCTTCAGTCGCCAGACGTGCGCGGGACACGCCCCGGGCAATGAAATAATCAGCAACGGCATTGGCCCGGCGCAGGGACAGGTCCAGGTTGTACCGGGGCGCGCCGATATTGTCGGTATGGCCGGCGACAACAATATCCGTCTGCGGATAGCGCTGCATAATCTCGGCAATACGGTCCAATGACCGATAAAAAGTCGGCTTGATCCGGGCTGAATCAAAGTCAAAGGTGACCTCGCCCTGAAGGGTCAGCTTCAGGATTTCATTCTGCTGGCGTTCGATCTCGATCTGGTTCCGGGCACGTTCCTGTTCAAGTTCCTGTTCGAACTCCGTCTGCTGCTTATCCATGTAGGCACCAATGCCGGCCCCCACCGCGCCGCCGGCGGCACCACCGATCAGGGCTCCCCGCAGGGCGCCGCTGCTTTTGTCGCTCTGATAGCCGATAATCGCTCCTGAAACCGCTCCGACTGCCGCGCCGATGCCGGCGCCACGGGTAGTGCGCTCGTGGGTGGTATTGGTGGCGCAGCCAGTCAGGGTGATGCTTATCAGTGCGGTGAGCAAAATTCCGACGATCCCTTGTCTTGTCATGATGACCTCCGTTATAAAAACGATACCAAGCGTCACTACCCGTCAACTTTACCACATTTCCAGCGGCTCTTGCTTTATCAAGGGCAGGGCAAAGGAGCGGCCGGCGGCGTGTGTTTCAACCGTCGGCACAGGCCGCATGTGGACCACCAGCAAAGGATGCCTTCCCATGAAACAGGTCGAAATCTACACCAAGGATTATTGTTCCTACTGCCACCGGGCCAAGAATCTTCTGCGCAACAAGAATATCCCCTTCACCGAATACGACGTCACCCGCGATCCGGGCAAAGAGCAGGAGATGCGTGAACGGTCCGGTCGCAGGACAGTGCCGGAGGTTTTTGTCAACGGGCAACTTATCGGTGGTTGTGACGATCTCTTTGCCCTGGACGAACAGGGACAACTGGACGGCCTGCTCGGCCGGTGACAGCACCCCTGCCGGGAGCACCATGAAAAAAGGGAGGCCTGAAAGGGCCTCCCTGATCACACTGCAGTAATAAGCTGAACTTACTTGATACCGGCTGCCTGCTCCAGCATAGCTGTGGTAACCGACTTGGGACGCTCGATACCATAACCCAGGGCACGATCCCAGGTAATGTTGGCGAGGCAGCCCAGGGCACGACCGATACCGAAGAGCACGGTATAGAATTCGTACTGGGTCACACCATAGTACCACTGGATAACGCCGGACTGGGCGTCAACATTCGGCCAGGGGTTCTTGGCCTTGCCATGCTCCTGGAGAACGCCGGGCGCAACCTCGAAGATCATGCTCACCAGTTTGAACAGCGGGTAGTCTTTGAGACCTTCGGTCTTCAGACAGAACTCACGCTGGGTGGTGTAGCGGGGGTCGGTCTTGCGCAGAACGGCATGACCGTAACCGGGGATAACCTGACCGCTGTTCAGGGTGTCCCACAGGGCTTTTTTGAGACCTTCTTCCGTGGGAACTTCGCCACCCAGATGGCTCATGAAGTTCTGGGTCCAGCGCAGCACTTCCTCGTTGGCCAGACCGTGCAGGGGGCCGGCCAGACCGTTGATACCGGCGCTGTAGGCATAGTAGGCGTCGGACAGGGCTGAGGCGACCAGGTGTGTCGTGTGGGCGGAGACGTTGCCCGACTCATGGTCGGAATGGATGATGAAGTACATCCGGGCCACATCGTCATAAGGAGCCGGGATACCCATCATACGGGCGAAGTTGCCGCCCATGTCCAGATTCGGATCGGCTTCAATGTGGGTGTCGCCCATATACTTCATACGATAGATATAGGCGCCGATGGGGCCGAGCTTGGCCATCATGTTGCTGGCGTCCTCATACATATCTTCCCAGCAGGTCATCTTGTTGAACTTGCCGGAGGAGTAGGTCTTGGCGAAGACCGAGTCGCGCTGCA
This sequence comes from uncultured Geobacteraceae bacterium, assembly GCA_937958075.1. Classification (GTDB taxonomy): domain Bacteria; phylum Desulfobacterota; class Desulfuromonadia; order Desulfuromonadales; family Geopsychrobacteraceae; genus Pelovirga. Next base: position 14,110 of record CALFFB010000214.1, read on the forward strand.
TGGCGAGAATGGCCGAAGAGAACATGGCCATGGGATGCGAATCACGCGGCAGAGCCCGCAACACGTCGATTACGTACTGGGGAATTTGTGAACGCTGCTTCCAGTCTTCAACAACCTCCAGGGTCTGCTCCATGGTCGGCACGTCGCCGGTCAACAGCATCCACCAGAAGGCTTCAACGTAGGGATATTCACTGCCGGGGACCTTGGGCAGGGCATCAAAGGTTTCCGGAATGGTCTTGCCGCGGAAACGGATACCTTCCATCGGATCAAGATAGGAGATGTCCGTCACCAGACATTTGATGCCGCGAGCGCCGCCGATAGCCTGACCGATCGTGACTTCCCCCAGGCTGACGTCACTGTGCTCCTTGACCAGCTTGGTGGTACGGGGCCGATGCTCAGCAATTTTCTGCGCCAGAACTTGTTTCAATGTAGACATACTCTCTCTCCTTTGTTGGTGTTAAAACCGTTGACTTGGATACCCTCAGCGGGTCAAGGAAGCTATTTCCGCAACGCGGAAACGAACCAGAAGCCGGACAGTGCATCTTCATAAATGCGCGAACCACTCACATGGTCGCAAGAGAACAGCAGCTCACCTTCAGAGGCGAAACTCAAATGTTGTTCTAGCAACTCACCCCTGTCTTGTCAAGCCGTAAATTGTATACAGTATTCAATACCAAAACTGTTATCCGGACGGTTTATACGGGGACATTCGCCTACCGGCAGGGTCAAGATTTTTCTTGCACAGAAACCGACACCTGCCTAAGATGCTTAAATATTATGCAGACAAAAACCCTGACAATAGCTGATCTTCGGCTGGATAATCCGGTCATTCTGGCGCCCATGGCGGGCATCACCAGCCTTCCCTACCGGCGGATCATGAAATCCTGCGGCGCCGGCCTGGTTTTCACCGAAATGATCAGCGCCAATGGCCTGATTCGCGACGGGGCCAAGACCCGCCAGCTTCTGGCTACCCACCCTGACGAATCCCCCCTCGGCATTCAGCTGTTCGGCAGTGATCCGCAGGTTCTGGCCGACGCTGTAAGTTGTGTGGCGGACGAGGCGGCCCTCATCGACATCAATATGGGCTGCCCCGTCAAAAAAGTCGTCAGCAGCGGCTCTGGCAGTGCCCTGCTGCGCGAACCCGAGCGCATCGGTGCTATCCTTACCGCCATCCGCAAAGCTTACCGGGGCATCCTGACCATAAAAATCCGCTCCGGCTGGGACCAGTCTTCCATCAATTTTCTCGACATCGGCCGCCGCGCCCAGGACGCAGGCGTCGACGCCATCACCCTGCACCCCCGCACCCGCAGCCAGGGCTTTTCCGGCAGCGCCTGCTGGGAGCAGATCAAGGAACTTAAACAATGTTTGACCATTCCGGTCATCGGCAGCGGCGATATTTTTACTGCAGATCAGGGCCTGGCCATGCTCCACCAAACCGGCTGTGACGGTATCATGATCGGACGCGGTGGCTACGGCAACCCCTGGCTTATTCGCGATATCCTCAACCTGTTGCACCGACAGCAGCCACAGGCCGTTACCAGCGCCGAGCGCCTGCACCTGATTCATCGCCACATCCAGCTGCACCATCAGCAGTTCGGCGCCCACAAGACCCTGCTGGAGATGCGCAAACATTTGAGCTGGTACGCCCGCGGCTTTCAAGGCGCCACGCAGTTCCGCTCACAGTTGCAGACCCTGAACTCCCTCGACGCCATGACCTCCCTGCTTGACACCTTCTTCCGTGAAGCTGTCACCCCATGATGACGCCACAATCCTCCTCCCCCCGGAACCATGCTCTGATTCTGGAAAATCTCGACGATGCGGTGATCGCCATCAACCAGCAGGGCATCATCACCCTGTTCAATCCTGCGGCGCAAAACTTTACCGGATATTCGGAAAAGCAGACCCTCGGCAGATCCTTTTTCGACTACTTCAGCTGGCAGCAGACCCTCTGTGACCTGACCCGTACGGCCCTTGAAGAAGGGCGCTCCATCTCCGACCACGAAACCATTGTCTTCAGAAGCTCCTCCCTGATCCGCAAACGTCTGATCAGTGTCACCGCCTCCCCCCTGCTCTCAGCCGAGGGACAACAGGGCGTTGTCATTGTGTTGCGTGATCTGACCCAGGTCCGCTCTCTGGAGTCGGCAGTGCGGCACGCTGATCGCCTGACCATGGTCGAAACCATGGCTGCCGGCCTTGCCCACGAAATCAAAAACCCCCTGGGCGGCATCAAGGGAGCGGCCCAGCTCCTCGCCGCGGAACTTGAAAAAACACCGGATTTACAGGAATATACCAACCTGATCATCCGTGAAAGCGAGCGGGTGAACCGGATTATCGAAGAGCTTCTCAACCTGTCGGCGGCGCGCCCCGGCCAAACGGAACCCGTGAACATCAACCGTTTGCTGGACGAAATCGTCACCCTCCACCAGCACGCCGTCAGTCCTCGCGGCATCAGCTTTAAACTGCTGCTTGATCCGAGCATCCCGCCCGTCACCGGCGACAGCGACCTGCTCACCCGCCTGTTTCTCAACCTGCTGAAGAACGCCTGGGAAGCCACCGTTGACAACAGTGAGATAACCATTGAAACCCGTATCGATGCCGATTACTATCTCGGCATCCAGGGCAGTCGCCCGACCCAGCTCGTGCAAATCCGTATCAGTGACCGGGGCAAGGGGCTCACCAGCGCCGAAATCGAACAGATCTTCACCCCCTTTTACACGACGAAAGACGGCGGCAGCGGCCTCGGCCTGCCCATCTGCCAGAAAATCGTCACCGATCACGGCGGTTTCCTGCATTTCAACGACTGTCCCGGCGGCGGCACCACGGCCACCGTCTCCCTGCCATTAACCCGTAACGTCGGGCACAAAATACCATTGAGGTAACTTGCATCATGGCCATTTCACGCATACTGATCGCAGATGATGAAGAGAGTATCCGCTGGGTTCTGTCCAAATCCCTGAAAAAGCAAGGGTTCCACGTCGATCTCGCGGAAGACGGCAGCCAGGCCCGACGCCTTGCCGAAAAGAACCGTTACGATCTGGCGATTCTCGACATCAAGATGCCCGGCACCAGCGGCCTGGAGCTGCTGAAAACCTTCCGCGCCGAGTGGCCGCGTACCCTGGTCATCATCATGACCGCCGAAGCCACCATGGAACACGCCGTCACCGCCATGAAGAACGGCGCCTACGACTATCTGACCAAACCCTTCGACCTGACGGAGCTTGACGCCATCCTCCTCAAGGCGAACAAGGCGGCCGAAGTTTCGGAGCAGATGGATCAGCTCAAGGGCCAGCTGCAGGATCATTACAAGTTCGGTCGCTCCATTATCGGCAACAGCCAGGCCATGCAGGACGTGTACAAGACCCTGGGCCGGGTCGCCGGCAGCGATGTCACGGTACTGGTCACCGGCGAAAGCGGCACCGGCAAGGAGCTCGTCGCCCGGGCCATCCATATCAACAGTCCGCGTCTGGGCAAGCCCTTTGTGGCCCTGAATTGCGCCGCCATCCCCCGTGAGCTGCTGGAGAACGAACTGTTCGGTCATGAGCGCGGCGCCTTTACCGGAGCGACGGACCGCAAGGCGGGAAAGTTTGAACAGGCCCACGGCGGCACCCTGTTTCTCGACGAAATCGGTGACATGCCCCTGGAATTACAGGCCAAGCTGTTGCGGGTCTTGCAGGAGAAGGAGGTTGTCCGCACCGGCGGCCAGCAGACCATCCAGATCGATACCCGGATTGTCGCCGCGACCAACCAGAACATCGCCGAACTGGTGCAGAAAAAGGAATTTCGTGAAGACCTGTACTATCGCCTCAACGTCGTGCCCATCAAGTTGCCGCCGCTGCGCGAACGCCGCGACGATATCCCCATGCTGGTTGAGTTCTTTCTGCAGCGTGCCCGCCAGGATCTCGGCATCGACGCCATGGAGTGCAGTGGTGACGCCCTGAAAAAGCTGAGCGCCTATGATTGGCCCGGCAATGTCCGGGAACTGGAAAACGTGGTCAAACGAGCGGCCCTGCTCTGCCCGAATCACATTCTGACCCCGGCGGACTTTCCCGGACTCGACAGCACCGGCGCCGCCACCGGCACCGATGAATCCCTGGAAGCCCTGGTCTGCCGCAAGCTGGAGAGTTCCCTGCTGCAGATGAACCTGACGGAGATGAACAACCTCTACGAAATGGTGCTGCATCAGGTCGAGCGCCCCCTGATCAAGATCGTTCTCCAGAAATCCCGGGGCAATCAGGTGCGGGCGGCGGACATCCTCGGCATCAACCGCAACACCCTGCGCAAGAAAATCACCCTGCTGGGGATCGACGTCAAGCGCGGCAACGGCGACTGATCAGTAACCCTCTTCGCGGCGGGCCTGGTTCTCAAACCGGGTAAACTCGCCACGAAAGGTCAGATGCACGGTGCCGATGGGACCGTTTCGCTGTTTGCCGACAATGATCTCGGCATCCTTTTCGTGCCCCTTTTCGCAGGTCTTCTCCCGGCTCTTGCAGTCTTCACAGTACACGGTTTCGCGAAAGATAAACATGATGACGTCGGCGTCCTGCTCAATGGCGCCCGATTCCCGCAGATCCGCCATCAGAGGGCGTTTGTCGGTGCGGCTTTCGAGGGAACGGTTCAACTGCGACAGCGCAATCACCGGCACCCCGAGCTCTTTGGCCAGAGCCTTGAGGGAACGGGAAATCTCGGAGATTTCCTGTTGCCGGCTTTCCGGATTGCTGCCCCTCATCAACTGCAGGTAATCGACAACAATCAGTCCGAGGCCGTGCTCCGCCTTGAGGCGCCGCGCTTTGGACCGCAGCTCCAGCACCGAGATCGCCGGCGTATCGTCGATAAAGATCCGGGTTTCATTAAGCTGTCCGGCGGCCATGGTCAACTTCGGCCAGTCTGAATCACCGAGGTGACCGGTTCGCAGCCGCCCCGCGTCCACCTTGGCCAGGGAGCAAAGCATCCGCTGCACCAGCTGCTCCTTGCTCATCTCCAGAGAGAAGATCACCGCCGGCACAGGGTTTTCCGTGTGCGTCGCCGCATACTCCACGACATTGAGGATAAAGGCTGTTTTCCCCATGGAGGGGCGGGCGGCAATGACCACCAGATCCCCCGACTGCAGGCCGGCGGTCATCTTGTCGAGATCATGAAAACCCGTCGGCACCCCGGTGACCAGTTCCTTGCGCTCATAGAGCTTCTCGATGGAACGAAAGGTGTCCTTCAAAATCTCGCGGACGGGAAAATAGGACGGACGGGTCCGGTTTTCCGAAATCTCGAAGATCGATTTTTCCGCCTGATCGAGGATATCCTCCATATCGCCGCCATCATAGCCGCGGGTGGCGATATCCGTTGAAACCTCGATCAGTTTCCGGGCGATGGCTTTTTCCTTAACCAGCTTGCAGTAATAGGTAATATTGGCGGCCGTCGGTACATAATCGACCAGAGTCCCCAGATAGCTGCTGCCACCGGCATCCTCCAGCTCCTGCCGCGCCTTGAGCTCCGCGGTCAGGGTCACCAGATCGGCCGGCTCGTTCTTGTCCGAGAGGCGGATCATGGCATTGAAAATCTTGCGGTGGCTCTCCCGATAAAAATCAGCGGGACGCAAAAGCTCAAGGGCCCGGTTCAGAGCATCATTTTCGAGCAGAATACCGCCCAGAACGGACATTTCCGCTTCCAGATTCTGGGGCGGCAAACGGTGGGTCATGGTCTCAGACATGGACAGAACTCCGGGGATGACGTCATCCCGCACAGGTGGTTAAAGGAACTCCAGGGCCTGGTCGCGCGGCCGGAGGCGCCGGTAGAAACAGCTGGACCGTGCCTTTGCCGTGACAGGGTCACGGGTGTGACAGGCCCCGGCGCCCTGGGGTCTGACCCGATAGATCAGAGCGTCCTGATCACAGTCGACCAGCACCTCGACCATCTGCAGATAGTCCCCGGAGGTTTCCCCTTTGGTCCAGAGACAATGGCGCGAGGTCGACCAGAAGGTCGCCATCCCCTTGTCCAGGGTGGCCTGCAGGGCCTGGGCATTGACGTACGCCAGCATCAGGATGCACCCGTCGCCTACATCCTGGACCACGGCCGGCACCAGTCCGCCACGCTTTGCAAAATCGATGGCACAGAGGGTACCTTCTTCCTGTTGTTGCTTATCCATTATTTATTCCCGGTGGCTTGTCTGATCGATTGATCGGGTTGTTGTGATTCAGCGCAGGTTTGCAGTTGAGCTGAACAGGTCCATGGGGTTTTGCATTCTGCCAAGTTGGCGGACAAACATCAATGACTGATTCCGGCGGCAGCCTCTTTGACCCTTAAGCGAATTTTCACCCGACGGCTTCAATTTTTCGCTGACAGCTGCCAAACCCTGTTATATGATGCCTTTTTCATAGTCGGACTCCTGTTCTTTCAACACCCTCACTCGATGGCAAAGCACCCTGATATGAATCCATTCTGGCAGAATATCTTCCGTCATCAAAAAGACAAACAGACCCTGCATTATTTTCTGAGCCAGGTCCCGATGTTCGCAAAACTCACCACGCGCGAACTCAGGTTCCTGGAAAAACTCGTCCATGTGCGTAACTTTGAAGCGGAGGAACCGGTCTTCTCAACCGGTGACATCGGTTCCGGGATGTACATCGTCCGCACCGGCCAGGTTCGGATTTTTGTCCCGCGCCACGAGGGTACGGAGCGTGAACTGGCGCTGCTGGAGCCTGGTGACTTCTTCGGCGAGGTCGCCCTGACCGCGTCGCGACCGCGGTCCGCTTCAGCGCGCGCCACCACCGCCACAGTTCTGGTCGGCCTGTTCCGCTCTGACATGGTCGAGGCGATCCGCAGCCACCCCGCTCCCATGGCCAAAATCCTTCTCGGCCTGAACCGGGTCCTGGGGGATCGGCTCCTGCAGTGTTCTTTGCAGCTTGACCAATTCCTCGATGACGCAGAACGTTCTGCCAGGGATCAGGGCCATGACTGATCAGCCCGGTTTCAGCCGCGCCCAGGTTGCGGTCCTCTATCTGGTACTGACCACCGCCATCGCCTCGGGTATCGCCATCTATTCGTCGGCATCCACCGTGACCGGGCTGCTGCGTACCGCCACCGCCGGGCTCTTCCTGCCGCTGCTGCTGGCGATGATTGTCGCTTTTCTGCTGGATCCCCTGGTCAATTTTTTTGAACATCGCGGTCTGAATCGCACCCTTGGCATCTTCTCAATCTACCTGCTGATCTTTGTTGTCGGCTTTTTTCTGCTGATGGTTCTTGGAGTGCCCAACTGGCGCGGCATGATGCTGGCTCTGAAAGCTGACGTCCCCCGCTATATCAGCTTCGCCATTACCTATGTCGCCAATTTTCTGGCCCTGGCCCAGCAACACTTCCCCTTTATCGCCCACTACAACCTGGAAGTGCACCTGCGTGACTTTTCCCAGACGGTTATCGGCCTGGTCCTGATGCAGACCCCACGCTCCGCCATGCGCATCGGCAGCCTGCTGATTCTGGTGCCGTTGTTCTCCTTTTTCTTTCTGCGCGACAGCCGCCGGATCACTCGCGCCCTGATCTCCCTGACACCAAACCGTTATTTTGAAATGGTTCTGGATATTTACGCCCACATCAGCTATCAGCTGTCCACCTTCATCCGCGGCCGCGTCATCGAAGCGACCATCGTTGGCCTGGTGGTCTGGGGCGGCCTGGCCCTGACCGATATCCGCTACGCCCCCATTCTCGCCCTGGTGGCCGGCGTCTCCAATCTGGTTCCCTATATCGGGCCGATTTTCGGTATGCTGCCGGGAATCATTATTGCTCTGGTCGACTTAGGGGTAGGGCCGCAATTCTGGTGGATTCTCTGTGTCTACATCCTCATCGCCCAGGTCATCGTCGACAACATGATCCTGATCCCTGTCCTGATCTCGAAGGTATCGAACCTGCACCCCCTGTGGGTGATCCTCGCCATTATCATGGGCGGCAAACTCTACGGTGTACTGGGCATGATTATCGGCGTACCCATCGCCAGCATCATCAACATCATCATTCTCGAAATTCGCCAGTATCGCCGCACCTTCAACCCGTACAGCCGTTACTTCACAAGACACGGAAAGATGCTGTGACGATGATCGACCGTCAGCTCCTGACAGAGGTTACGGCCCTGGTGCAACAGGTCGGCGCCTTCCAGCTGCGTCACTTCCGCTCCCTGGGGCCCGGTGCCGGCAATGAAAAACAGGCGCGGGAGCTGGTGTCCTTCGTTGACACGACATCGGAAGAGATGCTCATGGCAGGGCTCAAAACCCTGCTGCCGGCGGCGGGTTTCTACGGTGAAGAGACGGGAAAACAGGGGGACGACAATTTACGCTGGGTTGTTGATCCCCTCGATGGCACAACCAATTTCCTGAGCGGTCTCGACCAGTTCTGCATCTCCGTTGCCCTGGAAAAAAACCGGAAGACACAGCTTGGCGTTGTCTGGCGCCCGGTATCCGCAGAAGGCTTCAGCGCCTTGCGTCAGGGCGGATTCCGCTATCAGGATACGCCCCTGCCGCGGGTCCAACCTCTGCCGCTGCAACGCGCCCTTGTCGGCACCGGCTTTCCCTATCGCTCGCGGGATCTGGCTCCAGCCTTTTTCCACTGCGCCCAGGAGGTTCTCAATCACAGTCGCGGCATTCGCCGTTTCGGCTCCGCCGCCCTCGATCTGGCCTATGTTGCCGCCGGCTTTCTGCAGGGCTTCTGGGAAACCGACCTGAAACCTTACGATGTCGCTGCGGCCCTGTTGTTCCTTGACGAAGCAGGCTGTATCACCACCAACGAACAGGGCCGGCCCTACTCCCCCTATCGGGACCGCATGCTGGTCTGCGGCTTCCCCGACGTGCATCAGCAGCTGCTGGAGCTGGTGGCACGGCACTACCGGGCAGAGAGCACGGCCTGACCCATCCTGTTGCCCATACCCCTTCAGGACATCAGGCACTTACCGCCGAAACGTCCTTAACAACAACGGGACGGGGCAGGGTCAGGGCAAACAGCATGGCCACAAAGGTCACCAGGGCCGACAGAAGGAATGGCCGGGCAAAGCCCCCGGAATGTTCGGCAATAAGACCGGCAAGCGCCGGGCCGCACACCTGACCGCCGGCAAAAAAGAAGGTGATCAGGGAAAAACCCGCCGCCGCTCTGGCAACTCCCAGATAATCGCCGACCGCCGCCGCCATAATCGCCGGAATCGACCAGGCCGTCACGCCGTAGAGCACAACGGACAGCATCAGCGCGCCGGCTCCCAGACCCGAGCCCGCCAGCAGATAGGCGCAGGTCTGAATGGCAAAGACCACCATCAAACCCCGCCTGCGACCGATATGGTCGGAAAGGGATCCGAAAAACACCCCGGAGAACAGACTGAAGAATCCGACCCACGACCAGAACTGGCCGGCGGTTTTTTCGGCGAAGCCGTGCTCTGTCACCAGACTGGTGACAAAAAACGTGCCGTACACCATGTAGGTCAGGCCGAAGGCCAGATAGAGCAGCCCGAGAAGCAATAAAACCCGTCCGGAACCGGTCTGCTGACCAGGGGTCAGGTCCACGGCCGACAAGGACCCCTGGCGGCCAATCGGCTTGAGCCCGACATCCTCCGGCTCATTGCGAACCAGGACACTGGTAATCACCGCCAGCAGCAGGACGATGAGGGCAAACAGCAACCAGCTCAGACGCCAGCCGCGATCCCCGAAAAGGACATTCAACCAGGGAACCAGCCAGCCGGAAAAAATAATTGCCAAACCACTTCCGGCCGTCATCAGACCGGCGGCCCGTCCCCGTTTTTCCCGACGGAACCAGTGGGCAATCAACACCACGCCGGAGATATTGGCCAGCCCGCTGCCGAAGCCCGTCAGCAGGTAGAGACCAAAGGCGGTGGTAAATCCCGCAACCTGCGACAGTCCCGCCAGGGTCAGAGCGATGAGCAGCAATGAAGATCCGAGGGTCCGGCGCGGGCGAAAACGCTTGAGACAGGCCGGCGTCACGGCGACAGCAAGGAGATAGCCGGCAAAATTCGCCGTCCCCAGATAGCCCATCTGGTCAAAACTCAGGGCCAGTCCTTCGCCCATGGCCGGCAGCAGCATACCAAAAGCGAATCGCGCCAGCCCGAAACAACAGAAGGTGGTCAGGATACAGCTGACGACAATCAGCCAGCCGTAGTGAAAAGGGAGGGATCGCCGCAGCACCGGCTAGCTGCCGCCAAGCTCGCGCGAACGGGCAGCCGCCGCTGAAACGGCTTCCATCAGGGTCGTGCGCAGGCCGTTGCGCTCAAGGCTGCTCACCCCGGTAATGGCCGTCCCCCCCGGGGAACAGACCTGATCCCGCAGGATGGCCGGATGTTCCCTGGTCTCACGGACCATCAACGCGGCACCAACCACCGTCTGCACCGCCAGCGCGTGGGCAACGTCGCGGCGCAACCCCTCCCGCACCCCGCCGTCCGCCAGGGCCTCAATCACCGTATAGATATAAGCAGGGCCGGAACCGGACAAGCCGGTGGCCGCGTCCATCTGTCGTTCGTCGATCAATTGCACAATACCGACACTTTCCAGCAGCTCCCGCACCGTCTGCAGATCCTCGCTGCTGGCCTGGCGACCGCGGCAGATGGTGCTGGCCCCCTCGCCCACCAGGGCCGGCGTATTGGGCATGACCCGCACCACCCGGGGATGGCCCGGAAAGTGTTTTTCGATAGTGGCGCAGGTGACCCCGGCCAGAATGGAAACCATCAGTTTGCTGTCATCCCAGCTGTCGGCAATCTCCTCGAGAACCTCGGCGGCAATCTGCGGCTTGATCGCCAGCACAACGATATCGCACTGGCGAACCAGATCAGGGTTACTCGGCGCCAGGGCGATACCGAAACGGCTGATGACATGCTCCTGCCGCACCTCGCTCGGCTCTGAGAAAACAAGCTGGGTGACGGGAAAATTGCCGGCGAGAAGGCCCCGGATCAGGGCTTCCGCCATGTTGCCGCCACCGATAAAACCGATTTTTTTCATACTGGTCATCATCGTCTTCCTCTCACCTTGATAATTGACTTGCCGACATACTCTGAACGGGCGGGCACAGCCTGTCCAAAACGCCTTGACATGTAACACAGGCGCCCGAAAAAAACAGCAGGAGAAAAATGCCTGCCGAGTGTGTTAATCTGACGGCTTCAAGAATCCTTCTTGCCGGGAATCGGCAGCTTGCATCCGGCGTTGCCGCTTCTGACGTAGCCACGAAAGGACACTATGACACCTGAAGAACTGAAACACTGCAACGGACGTGACGGCAACCCCGCCTATGTCGCGGTCAGCGGCGTCATTTACGATGTCTCGGCCAGCGCCCTGTGGCCGGAAGGCAACCACGAGGGCGCCCATCAGGCCGGTGAGGACCTGACCGAAGAGCTCAAGTCAGCGCCCCACGTGCGCGCCGTGATCGAGCGTTTCCCCGTTGTCGGCCAGTTGCAGACAGCGGCGGCGGCAAAGCCACAGGCGAAGAAGACACCGGTGGTTCCTCTGGTCATCCTGGCAGTCATCCTCATTGTGGTGGTGATTATCCTGGCGCTATAACCGTAATGCCGGTTGTATCCGGCAGCGGCCACGACGAAAAGCCGAAATGGTCGGACAGGAGGGACTCAGTCCCCGGCAGGAAACATCTCTTCAATAATGAACGGCAGTTTGAAGAAAACATCGGTTTTGGCGAGAACATCTCTGATATTGGTGCCGTCGATCCCCTCGTCGTCCATGGACAGCAGATGTCCGGAGCACAGAATGACGGGCAACTCGGGAGCCACCTGAAAAAGCTCCTGAGCCAGCTCGATACCGGACATGCCCGGCATCGACTCATCGGTCACCACCAGATCAAAACGACCGGCATGCTGATGATACAGGTCCAGAGCCTGGGGCCCGCTGAAGGCACAGACCACATGGGCGCCACTGTCCCCGAGCAATTCTTCACCAAGGGCTGCCAGCGCCTGCTCGTCATCAACAAAAAGGATACGTTTTCCCCGAATCGCGGTTGTTGCTTCGGGCATTACAGCCACTCCCCTGACCATCTTGAGGCACCCTGGAGGGTGCAGCGCGTCCCTGCAAACGGACATCCTGATTCTCTATGCGACAGCATGTGAATATTCTAGCACGTAAAAGAGGCAACAAAAAAGCCGTTGACCGAATTATTGACAACCAGCTCTGCAATCCGTGCTTTAATTCTCTGATTTACTTCTTGTTTCAGTGCGGGAATCACAATAGACTGATGTCAGCCTTAGGGTTACGTGACTATTGCACAGGAGGTTGAACCGATGGCACGCTTGGTAGAAAATCCGGAACTGGCTTTTCGTCTGGCCCGGGCAATTGTTTCCGATATCGCCCTGTACAACCAGACCAAAGTCGCTGAAGGTATCAAGAACGACAGTATTTTCGAATTGATGCAGGAAGAGCTTGACGAAGGTCGCGAGCATTTTTTCTCCCGGGTGTCGGCTGATCTGACCAATCGCGAGCATCTGTTTGATCGGGCTATCGTTGATGTCATGATCAAACAGGCCGGCCGCATCGAAAGTTCAATCTGGTAAATGAGCACCACGCACCATCTGGTTTTCCCCTGCGACAGATCGCCCCAGCGGCTGGACAGCTTTCTGGCGCTGGAACTGCCCGACATCAGCCGCGCGCAACTGCAGAAACTCATCGCCGACAAACAGGTACGCTGCAACGGCACGGAGGTCAAGGCCGGCTATAAACTCAAAGGGGGCGAAGAGATTGTCCTCCACCTGTCCGCCCCGCAACCCCTTGAGCTGATTGCCCAACCCATTGCCCTGCATATCCTGTATGAAGATCAGGATGTTGTCGTCATCAACAAAGACGCCGGCATGGTCGTCCATCCGGCAGCAGGACACGCCAGAGACACCCTGGTCAACGCCTTGCTCCACCATTGTAGCGACCTGGCCGGTATCGGCGGCATACTGCGCCCCGGCATCGTACACCGCCTCGACAAAGACACCTCGGGCGTTCTGGTCATCAGCAAGAACGACCTCACCCACCAGCACCTGGCCCGACAATTCAGCCGGCACAGCGTTAACCGGTGTTACCTGGCCCTGATTCACGGTATCCTGCCGACGACTACCGGCACCATCGATCAACCCCTGGGACGACACCCGGTCCAGCGGAAAAAAATCAGCAGCAAGGCCAGACACGGAAAACGCGCGGTGACCCACTGGACAACCCTGGCCAGCTATCCCCGCCACAACTTAAGCCTGGTGCGTCTGCAGCTCGAAACCGGCCGCACCCATCAGATACGGGTGCACCTCAGCGAACGGGGACACCCGCTGGTCGGCGATCCCCTCTACGGCAAGCGCTCGGAACGAGCCGCCATCAAGGATCCGCAGCTGCTCCGACTGGTTAAACAACTGCCGGGACAGGCCCTGCATGCAGCCAAACTCGGGTTTGTCCATCCCCGCACCGACGCCTACCTCGAATTTAACAGTGACATCCCCCCGGCCTTCAATGCTATTATTATCTATTTGCAACAGCACTGAAGGTTATAGAACCTGCCTTTTCAAGCCGATGGAGTCTTCTGGATGAAACTTGTCCGCCACGCTAAAATATCCTACGTTCAGCCCGCGAACCTGCCCGCAGGTATCACCGCCGGATTCTCCACCCGCAACGGTGGCGTCAGCAGGCCGCCCTACAACTCCCTGAACCTTGGGTTCGGCACCGATGATCTGCAGGCCCACGTCGAAGGCAATCGCTCGACCTTCGCCCGTGCCTTTGACCTGCCGGCCCATCTGCTGCTGACCGTCAAGCAGGTTCATGGCGACAACCTGCTGCTGGTTGATCAGCCCAATCCCGACTTAAGTCACTTCTTAAACGTTGAAGTTGATGCCATTGTCACCGATCAGCCAGGTATCATGATCGGCGTCCTGACAGCCGACTGTTTTCCGGTTCTCATCTGGCATCCTTCCCAAAGGGCCATCGCCGTCATCCATGCCGGCTGGCGCGGCGCCGCCAACGGACTCATCGGCAAAACCGTGCGCACCCTTCACCAGGAATTCGGCTGTCAGCCCGCCGACCTCTGTGCCGCCATCGGTCCCGGCATCAGCGCCGCAAAATATGAAGTGGATCGTCCGGTGCGCAATGCCTTCAAGCAGGGAACGGGCTTCTGGAACGAAATCGCCAGAGAAACCCGCCTCGGCCACTGGAGCCTGGATGTCGCCCGGAGTTGTCACCTGCAGCTTGAACAGGCCGGGCTGGCGCCTGAAGCCATCGAAAAACCTTCTCACTGCAGCTACGCCCACGCCGAGATGTTCTTCTCCCATCGGCGCGACAATGGCAAAACCGGCCGCCAGCTCGGCTTTATCATGCTTGATAAACCTTAAAACTTCGGCCTTTGATGCGGACGCCAGGGCAACGGCCTTGGGCGAAATCCGCAATATAAACTGATAAATAATGGATTTTTTAAACGATATCAGCGAAGAGCAGATCCGGCGTGAACGTGCCAAAGCGCGCGAGCTGCGCAAACAGCAATGGTGGAAAAACCGCATTGCCACCGGTGTTTGTCATTATTGTGAACAGACCATCCCGGCCAAAGACCTCACCCTCGACCACATCGTCCCCCTGGCCCGCGGCGGACGCAGTACCAAAGGCAATTGCGTCCCCGCCTGCAAGCCATGCAACACCAACAAAAAAGACCTGCTGCCTCTGGAGTGGGAAGACTATCTGCAGCAACTGAAAAACAGATAGCCTAAAGGGGCTCCTCGCGGTGGCGGACAATTTCGCCACGAGCGACGTAGATGATCTCTTCGGCAAGGTTGGTGGCCAGATCGCCAATCCGCTCCAGATTGCGGGAAATCACCAGCTGATGGATCAGGGCCTCGGCCGCCTGCGGATTCTCCGTCAGGGCTTTCTGGAGGGTGCGGGTGTTGTGCTTGTGCAGCTTGTTGATGCTTTTCTCAAGGGCAAAAACCTCAGCTGTGGCATCGGCGTCGATATCGACAAAGGCCGCTAACGCCAGGTGCAGCATCTGTCTGGCAAGGGTTGCCATCTCTTCGAAATCGAAGGCAAGGGATCCTGCCCCGAGGTCCTTCAGCTTGAGGGCGCGTTTGGCGTTGCTGGCTGCCAGGTCGGCAATGCGCTCCAGATCATTGTTGAACTTGAGGACCGCCACCAGAAAGCGCAGGTCAACGGCCACCGGTTGGTGCAACGCCAGCACCTTGAAGCACTCCTCCTGCAGATCAACCTCCAGCTGGTCAATATTTTCCTCGGCTTTCAATACCTGTCGGGCCAGACCGGCATCACTGGTCAACAGCGCCTGTTTCGACGTTTTAACCTGATCTTCGACCAGGGCGCCGAGCTCCAGCAGCCGTTTTTTGATGCGGCCTATTTCACGGATAAAAATTTGTGTCATACCGCTTATTTTCTCTCTGTAAAAAGCATGATGCGGCATGTCCACCCCGGTTGCAGAGATGGGGCGGACATGCCGACTGTTCCAGGCGCGTTACTGTGCTGCCAAATAAGCATCGATATCTGAAGATTCCGGGGCCCGGACAGTCATCCGGTTTGGCCCTGCACCGGGACGCACTGCGTGTTTGGCCGGTTTTTTGCCGTTGCTGATAAAGTTTTTCGCATCCTCGCTGTCTACCGGGAAAACCCAGAGACGTCCATCTTCGACATGGGTGACAAAGCCCGGCCTGGATAACATATACGCATCAATCAAAGAGGCCTCGGGCGACCGGACAGTCATGCCATCGGGTCCACTTCCCACGCGTACGACGTGTTTGGCCGGCTTGCTCTTGCTTTGCAGGTACGCTTCAGCCTCTTTGCTCCCCTGACGGAAAACCCACAAGCGCCCGTCATCGACGGCGGTCACAAATCCGGGTCGGTCATAATTGACGGCGCCATTGCCAGCCTTTAATTCGGACGCCGAACACCCCATAGCGACAGCAGCCACAAGCACCAGAAACAGTCTGGCAAAAACCTTTTTCATCGTCATTTCTCCCTTTTCTTGAATGATGTTGAATGTTTCAGTTTACTGACAACATTCCGGTGAATTTTTACAGATAAGACCATCAGCGATCAGCCGAAACGTCCGGAGATATAATCTTCCGTTTCTTTGAGGCGTGGTTTTTTAAACAGTGCCGGTGTCGCACCATACTCAACCATCTGCCCGAGATACATAAAAGCGGTATAATCACTCACCCGTGCCGCCTGCTGCATATTATGGGTGACGATGAGAATCGTGTATTCGCCACGCAATTGATCGATCAGATCTTCGATTTTGCCGGTAGCAATGGGATCAAGGGCCGAACAGGGCTCATCCATGAGCAGAATTTCCGGTTCGGAGGCGATGGCACGGGCGACACAGAGCCGTTGTTGCTGGCCGCCGGACAGACCGAGGGCGCTTTGATGCAGGCGGTCTTTCGACTCCTCCCAGAGGGCGGCGCCACGCAGGGATTTTTCGCAAACCTCGTCGAGAATGCGGCGATCTCTGATACCGTCAATACGCAGGGGATAAATGACGTTTTCATAAATCGACATAGGAAAAGGGTTCGGCTTCTGGGCAACCATCCCCATCCTCTTGCGCAGCTCAATGACATCGACCCCCCTGGCATAAATGGAATCACCGTAGAGATTCATTTCCCCTTTGACCCGGACTGAATCAATCAGATCATTCAGCCGATTGACACTGCGCAGCAGGGTCGACTTGCCACATCCGGATGGACCAATGAGCGCGGTCACTTTTTCTCTGGGAACATCCATGGAGACATCGAACAGGGCCTGGGTGCTGCCGTACCACAGATTGAAGTTTTTAATGGAGACAGCGGCTGTTTCTTTGTTGATCGCCGGGTCGACAACCGGGGGAAACCATTCACCGTCGGCTATCCTCTGCAGTTGACTTTGTTTTTGATCAGCCCTGCCGGACTCCTTCTGAGCTGATCCGGACCCGGGGTTCATCGCGTTATTCATGCCTGTCATTGAAGCTCACCTTGATATGAAAGACAGTTAAAAAGCACTGACGATAAATTTACGGCGTAACCGGTTGCGTAACCAGATCGCGCCGATATTCAACATCGTGATAATCAGAATCAGCAGCAGGGTTGTCGAAAACACCATGGGAATGGCGGCCTCGCTGTTCTGACTTTGAAAGCCGAGATCATAGATATGAAAACCAAGATGCATAAAGCTGCGCTCCAGGTGAAAAAATGGTGCGATCCCGTCAACGGGCAGCTCGGGGGCCAGCTTGACGGCCCCGACCAGCATCAAGGGCGCTACCTCACCGGCACCGCGGGCCATGGCCAGGATCATCCCGGTCATGATCCCCGGCATGGCCCGTGGCAGGACAATCCGCTGGATGGTCTGCCATTTGCTCGCACCGGAGGCGTAAGACCCTTCACGCATGGAACCGGGAACCGCGGCAAGGGCCTCTTCCGTCGCCACAATGACCACCGGCAGGGACAACAGTGCCAATGTCAGACTCGCCCAGAGAATCCCTCCGGTCCCGAAGGTGGGGTTGGGAAGTTTTTCACTGAAAAAAAGCTGATCTATGGTTCCCCCCATGAGATAGCAGAAGAAACCGAGGCCAAAAACCCCGTACACAATACTGGGAACCCCGGCCAGGTTATTGACGGCAATGCGGATGATACTGACCAGCGGACCGGCTTTGGCATACTCACGCAGGTAAAGAGCCGCCAGCACACCGAAGGGGACAACGAAGACAACCATGATCAAGGTCATGACAACCGTACCGAAGATTGCCGGAAAAACGCCCCCTTCGCTGTTTGCCTCGCGGGGATCATCGAGCAGGAACTCGCACCAACGATCGAGATAGATTCCGATACGGTCTAACAGGTTGAGTTGATTCGCCGGATAGGCGCGCACCACCTCGGAGAGGCCCATGACCTTGAGCTGGCCGTTCGCGGTCTCCAGGGTGATTTGATAGCGATCATTCTCTCTGTTCAGTTCAGCAATGCGCGCCCTGATTTCATCGTATCGACGATTCAGCTCCTCATCTTTGCCAGCAAACAGGCTCTCGGCCTGATCCAGCTCAAGCTGCGCCTGTCGATACTGATCAGAGCGCGCCCCGAACTGGTTCCTGGCCTCCTGCAGGGCAAGCTCCGCACTGCGCAACTCAAGTCTGGCCTGCTCCTGGGCATGGTTGATCTTGCCAACATCGTGACTTTCCAGCTGGCGGCGTTGCTGCCACCGCTGACGCACCTGGCGGTGATGCTGTTCAAACTGCTCCCAGGTTGCTGAGGGTCCTTCCGCAACCAGATTCCCGTCAACATGAAACTCCCGGGGAACGCCATAAAAGCGCCCCCAGGTCAACCTCTCCATGACCACCAGCCATTGCGGATAGTCAGTATCCGCGACCGTAAAATCATTTACCCAGGTAAAATGATTGTTGTCGAGCTCGTAGTTTCCCGTTCTCACCAGAACCCGCTCAGAGATCCCGTCATTGCCCGCCAGCATCTGACGAGCTTTCGCCTGTTCATGCTCGGGCAGGTTATCGACAAGCTCAGGGCGTGGTTTAAAGCTGCTGCTGCGGGTTATTTCACCTGCTACTGTTTCGCCCGTTACGGTCGTAAAGCTGACGATGTCTCCAGGCCAGAAGGTTCCCATTCCGCGGACAACCACCAGCAGCAGGAGTGCAATAATCATCACCAGACTCAGGGCCAGCATCCCTCCGGCCAGCCACACCATCGGCTGACCGAGAGAGGCGATTGACGTGCCACCGCTCTGCCGCCGCCAGCTGCGTGCGCTTTTCTTCCTGTTTGTCTTTTGCTCGGTATTCACGCTAATTTCCCAAAATTCTTTCGTATGCCACAGATTTACGGACGGTCATGAAACAACATACAGCAGGTTCCTCTTCAAAGCTGAAATGCGCGCTTGCGAAAGCGCTGGCGAATCACCTCAGCAATGGTATTGACGGTAAAGGTCAGCAGAAACAGGGTCAGACCGGCCAGGAACAGGATCCGGTAATGGGTACCGTGAATAACGGCCTCGGGCAATTCCACCGCGATGTTTGCCGATAAAGTCCGAAACCCGTTAAAAATATTCATCTCCATAACCGGGGTGTTGCCCGTTGCCATGAGAACGATCATGGTTTCACCGACGGCCCGGCCAAGTCCGAGCATGACCGCCGAGAACAGGCCACTGGCAGCGGTCGGAATGATAATTCGGGTTGCTGTCTGCCAGGGGCTGGCGCCGGCAGCCAGAGAGCCGGAACGCAGATGCTCAGGCACACTCGAAAGGGCATCTTCCGCGATGGTGTAAACCGCCGGGATAATCGCGAAGCCCATGACGAATCCGACCACCAGGGCGTTGCGCTGGACATAGGTTCCCATGATCTGACCGGTAAAGGGAAAATCACCGCGCACATCAATACCGGCAGAGGTCAAGAGCGTGGCAAAGATCCATGACGTTCCCATGACAATCACCAGACCACAGCCAAATTTGGCAAATTCGCTCAAGCCGGCAACCAGCCGACTGTAGCTCCCTGTTTTCGCACGCAGCCAGGGGTTGACATACAGCCCGTAGAGCAGGGCAACCAGGCAGCTTGTCAGAGGCAGAAAGAGCAGAAACCAGCCGCCGGTTCCGGTTCCGGTCTGGCCATCCAGCCAGGCTTTGAGATCGCCGGCGAACAACAGATTTTCAAGTACCGGGCCGACCACACCAGCCAGCAGAATGCCGGCCGGTAGAGCCAGACAGAGAATCATGAAAAAACGAAAACGTGAGAGTTGCACGAACTTGTCGATGGGCAGCATCTGGAACAGATAGGCTCCCACCATAAAGCAAACCGGAACAGTTATGAACGCAGCCATGACCCCCGCGGTGCTGCCCTCGACAAAAGTGGCAAAAACCAGAGCCGCGAGAAAGCCCAATACAACCGTCGGCAAGCTCTCCATAATCTCAACGATTGGTTTGACCTGGGCCTTGATTTTCTTGTTTTCCAGGAACTCACTCGTATAAATGGCCGCCAACAGCGCCAGGGGCACTCCGAAGAGCATGGAAAAGAAGGTCGCCTTGAGGGTTCCGTAAATCAGAGGGATCAGGCTGTACTTCGGTTCAAAATCATCCGTCCCGCCCGTTGATTGCCAGACGTAACCAGGTGCGTTCATCCCTTCGTAATGAACCTTGCCGAACAATGTTTTCATGGTTGCCGAAGGGTGCTTGTTGTCCAGATGCCAGCCCATCATGCCGTTCGCGCTTACCGCCAGCAGCAGGTTGTCCCGCGGGGAAAGGGCAATCGCCGACACGGGTTCCGGACTCGTTTTTTCCTCGACCAGGAGCTGATCGCTGGTCACGTGATACGTTCGCACCGAGCCGTCGGCATAACCTGCAGCCAATAAACGACTTCTGTTGGAGGGCGCCAGAGACGTGACGGCGGCGGGACCCCGGCCCAGGTCATGAACCATGGTCAGAACACTGCCGTCACTGCTGCTGGCCCCTTCTGTTCGGGTCCGAAACCACGCCTGAAGTCCTCCTTTTGAATCACCGACAACCAGTGTCGTCCGGCCAATCAGGAAAGACAGGCTGGTGACAACGGCGTCCTCACCAGCCAGGAGACGACGTTGTTCCGCCACGACCGGAGTATTTATGTTGCGGCTGTCGACACGGACAAGGAGTCCATCCTCCCAGATCAGGTAGAGGGTGTCGCCGCGACCGGAAACACCGAGAAACATGGGTTTGCCGCGCTCATTCAAGTCCAACTGAAGTGACCCGCCGGTGACTGTTGTCGTCACTTCGCCGGTCATCAGATTACGCCGGGATACCATGCGCTGAACCTGCAAAAAACCGCCCTCGGTGAGGTAACTGATGATCGGCCCGCTATTGGTTTCGACCATGGAGATGAGGGAGATATCATCCAGTCCGGTCTCAACACGAGAATCCAGTTCACTTTCCAGGCGCTGCATCCGTAATTGACCGATCGGCGTGCGCTCGACAATCCCGCCGTCATAGGGAAGGGATGTTCCGATCTCAAGATCCTTCAGGTTCTCGGGAAGCTCCTCTTCATCAAGCAGGTAGGTGGTGCTGAAAGCCACTTTTTTCAAATCGATCCGTCCGTCGGAAAAGGCCGCAATGAGTATTTCCGAGAGAGGATCGTAAGCATAGGCGCGCGGTGTTTCACCGTCAAAAACATCAATAAGCTTAAGTGTATCGCCATTGTCGAGAGAAACAGAGCGAGCAAAGCGCCCCTGCTCTTCGAGAATCCAGGCGCTCAGAAGATATTCATCACTGACCACCAGCGGGGATCTCTTGCTCTGGGGTTCCAGAGTCTCCACATTTTGCGCCGGCGTTAATTCAGCCCGCGAAAAAAGCGGCACCACGACCGATGTCAGAAAGATAAAAACACCGGCGACGGCAATGATCGTGCCGGCTCCACCCAGAGAAATAAGGATCTTCGCTGCCGAATCCATGATCTTGATACTTCTTTTTGTACTGTAACGGCGTTTTTTCCCGGTGAAACCTTTATCACTCATATACTATCGTCCATAGGGAAAGCAGTGTTGTTTTCATTACCAGAGCGTCTGTCGCAACCGGACGCTTCCGCAGTAAAAAACCGGGGTTCAAGGCATCCAGAACCATCCCGGCGACACATCCGGCTACCGGTTCTGGAAAAACATCAAAGTATGGACAATGACCGACTGCGTGTCTTTTGATGTTTTTCGAGAACCGGCCCGGTCGGAGGCCCTATTGGCGCTCCAACCGGGCTACTGAACACCGACGGATATTGACTTTACTTGATGCCCAGCTTCTTCAGCTGCTCCTGGGCAATAACGTTGGTGATCGGAAAGTAACCATCACGAACGACATCTTCCTGGCCATTGCGGCTGAAGATGTAGCGTGCAAATTCACGACGCAGGGGATCGATCGTGCTGCCTGGTTCGTAGTTGGTGTAAACCATCAGGAAACGGGCCAGGGGATAGTTGCCCGTGTAGGCATTGTCGGCCACGGCACCGAAACACTCGGCGTTCGGTCCGGTGGCCAGAGGCACGGCACGTACATCAGCGGTCATGTAGCCGATGCCCGAATAGCCGATACCGGCCAGTTCGCTGGCGACACCCTGGACCACGGAGGAACTGCCCGGCTGCTCTTTTACTTCGTCCTTGTAGTCACCACCGAACAGGGCGTTGTCCTTGAAGAATCCATAGGTTCCGGAGGCTGAGTTACGGCCGTAAAGACTGATGGGCAGGTTGGCGAATTGACCCGTCAGGCCGAGGTCACCCCAGGTCCGAATGTTCTCCGCGTGGCCACCGCGACGGGTTTTGGAAAAGATCGCGTCGACCTGCTGCAAGGTCAGGCATTCGATAGGGTTGTCTTTGTTGACATAGACGGCCAGCATGTCGATGCTGGTGTTCAGCTCCGTCGGCTTGTAGCCGTAACGTTTTTCAAAATCATCAAGCTCCTTGCCTTTCATCGGACGGCTCATGGGACCGAAATGCGCAGTCCCGCTGACCAGGGCCGGCGGTGCCGTACCTGAACCCTTGCCCTCAATTTCAACCTGGACGTTGGGGTAAAAACTCAGAAAACCTTCGGCCCACAGGGTCATTTCATTGTTCATGGAGTCTGAGCCGATGCTCTTCAAGGTACCAGAGATTCCCGACACCGGCGTGTAGGGCTTGAGAGCGGGGTCGAGGGCGTAAGCAGCAAGCGGCAGCCCCAGACAGAACAGACCGGTTGCAATGATTCTGTAGATGCTTTTTTTCATGATGTACGTCTCTCCTTTGTGAATGTGAATGAACACGACCATTGCGCGAAGGGATCCTGAAATATCCGTCACCCTGTCGTTGAGGCGCATATCGCGCTTTTTTTGTTAGGAGAATGTTAGGCTTTGACGAAATTTTGATGAGATGTGGTCATCGATGAAAAAAGACAGGGCGGCGACCCTGTCTGGGGAGAATCCGCAAAACGCCGGACCAGTTCAGTAGGGGCCCGGAATTCCTGTAGAAAGGATGAGCGTCTGGTTATTGAACCGGCTTGCCTGTTCGATTGAGGACATTGCGCACGCTCTGCAGCAGCTGCCGGGTTTCCAGGGGCTTGAGGAGAAACGCACCGATGCCGAGGGACGCCGCGACGTCACTGTCGATACGGTTGCTGTAGCCGGTACAGAGAATGATCGGCAGTCCGGGATTGTCCTGGATGATCCGTTCGATCAGCTCCTGGCCGGTCATATCCGGC
>CALFFB010000215.1 GCA_937958075.1 uncultured Geobacteraceae bacterium
GGTCGTTTACCCTTCTTGCCAGATCTGCCGCAGGTCGTCGTCGGTCAGGGCGCGTTTGTGTCGGCGGGCGAGGAGCCGGACTCGTTGCAGCAGCGGTCCGAGGTCGGTGTCGCGGCAGGGGATTCCCAGGTGCTCCAGGCGCTTTTTCAGGCCGCTGCGGCCTGAGTGGGTACCGACGACCAGGTGGCGGGCAAGGCCAACGTCCGCCGGGTCATATCCTTCGTAGTTGGCGGCATGCTTTAATACGCCGTCGGTGTGCAGCCCGGATTCATGGGAAAAGACCTTCTCTCCAACCACCGCCTTCCATTCCGGCACCTTGCGGCCACTGGCCGTGGCCACCAGCCGTGACAATTCGACCAGCCGCCGGGTTCTGATGCGTGGATCACGGCCACAGGCGTGTTTCAGGGCCATCACCACTTCCTCCAGTGCCGCGTTGCCGGCCCGTTCCCCGAGACCGTTGACGGTGGTGCTGATGTAGGTGGCTCCGGCGCGTGCTCCGGCGATGGCGTTGGCGGTGGCCATGCCCAGGTCGTTATGGGTATGAACCTCCAGATCAATGGAGCAGTGCCGGGCCAGGGTGCTGATTTTGTCGAAGGTGGTGAAGGGGTCGAGCAGACCGAGGGTGTCACAGAAGCGGAAGCGATCGGCCCCGAGGTTTTCGGCTACGGTTAAGAGTTCCAGCAGGAAATTCATGTCGGCGCGTCCGGCATCCTCAGCGCCGATGCAGACGTAGAGACCTTGATCCTTGGCGAATCCCAGGGCGGTTTTCAGCTGTTCCTTGACCTGTTTCCGGCTGCTGCGCATTTTATAGCGAATGTGGATATCGGATGCAGAGATGGACAAATCGACGGCGGTGATGCCGCATGCGAGGGAGGCCTGAATGTCGGGGATCAGGGCGCGGTTCCAGGTCAACAGGCGGGCGTTCAGGTTCAGATCGACAAGTTTCCGGAGGGTGCGTTGTTCATCGCGGCCCATGGCCGGAATTCCGCATTCCAGTTCACTGACCCCGATCTCGTCCAGCATCCTGGCGATCTGGATTTTTTCCTGGGGACTGAAGACCACGCCCGCGGCCTGTTCGCCGTCACGCAGGGTGGTATCGGAGATATGGATTCGGGTCTCAGACATGGTGCGCCTCCTGCTGGCTGTTCAGGGACGCCCTTGTCACCGGAAGGAAATAGGCAGTGTTCAGCAATGACCGTGCCTGATGCGAACCGCAGCCTGTCTGGATGGCAGGCACAGGCAAAGGTGGCAGGCCCTGCTGAAAAAACAGGCAACATGGATGTTTTTTTCAGCATCTGCAGACGGGCTTTGTGTCATAACGAGAGCGTTTCGGCCTTACTCACGATCTGGCCGACGTTTTGCAATCTGAGCATCTGAGCTCATCGTTTTTGTCTACGGATTGTATTCCGTCCGGCACTTTTCAAACATCCTTTCCCAATGACGCGACAGGTTGTTTCATCCTGAAACTGCCAGGAGGCTTGTTGTGTCCACCAAACCCAATATCAGAGAGCTGCTGGCCGAGAGTGCCTGCGAGCACCAGCAGCCACAAAAAAAAGCCTGTAACCTTCCGACGCCGGGCGCGACGACCGGCGGTTGTGCATTCGAGGGGGCGCAGATTGCCCTGTTTCCCTTTGCCGATGCCGCCCATCTGGTGCACGGGCCTATCACCTGTGTCGGTGCCAGCTGGGAAACCCGGGCCACCCTGAGCTCATGGCCGGGGCGCGATCTGACCCGGATGGGCTTTACCACCGATATCGGTCTGAATGACGTTATCTTCAGCGGTGAGCAAAAGCTGCAAGATGCCATCAACTACATTGCGACGCGTTACCGGCCCCAGGCAATTTTCGTCTATGCCACCTGTGTCACCGCCCTCATCGGTGACGATATCGGCCTGATCTGCCGCCGGGCGACAGCGGTGCATGGCATCCCCTGCGTGCCGGTGCACGCGCCGGGATTGGTGGGCAGCAAGAACCTGGGCAGCCGCATTGCCGGCGAGGAGGTACTGCGTCACCTGATCGGCACCGCTGAGCCGGAACAAACACCTCCTTTTGCCATCAATCTCATCGGTGAATACAATGTCACCGGCGATATGTGGCAGTATTCCCACCTCCTTGAAGAGCTGGGCATCCACGTCCTTTCGACACTGAGTGGTGATGGGCGCATTGCCGCCATCCGCGCCGCCCACCGGGCGCGGCTCAACGTCATCGTCTGCGCCAAATCCCTGATTTCCCAGACGCGCAAGATGCAGCAGCGTTACGGCATCCCCTATATTTCCCTGTCCTTCTACGGCAAGCGCGATACCTCCGCCGGACTGGTGGCCATTGCCGCGGCTCTGGGGGATGAGGATCTGCTGGCACGCACCAGGTCATTGGTGGCGCGGGAGGAAGCGGCGCTGGAAGAGAAACTGACACCCTACCGGGAGCGTTTTGCCGGTAAAAAAGCGGTGCTCAACACCGGCGGCAACAAGAGCTGGTCGATTGCCGCGGCATTGCAGGATCTGGGGATTGAGGTGGTGGCAACGGCGGTGGGAAAGTCGACGGAGGATGACCGGGACAAAGCCAGGGAATATCTGGGGCCGCACGGGGTGCTGATGACCAAACCGGCGCAGCAGCAGGCACAGATTATCGACGAGACGGGTGCGCATCTGCTGCTGGCCGGGGGGCGCAGCCTGTACACCGCCATCAAGAAGGGGATCGCCTTTATCGATGTCAATCAGGAAAAAAAGAAGAGCTACGGTGCCTACAGCGGATTGCTCAATCTGGCGGAGGATGTGGCCAACGCCCTGGACAGCCCGGTGTTCGAGCTGGTGGGCAGGAGGGCACCATGGGAGAAGTAACCTCAAGAAGCAAGCCGTTGCAGGTCAATCCCTTCAAGCTGTCACAGCCCCTGGGCGCGACTCTGGCCTTTCTCGGGGTCGATGGTTGCATGCCGCTGATGCACGGCGGGCAGGGCTGCACCAGCTTTACCAAGGTCTACTTCACCCGTCATTTCGGCGAGCCCATTGCCATTCAGACAACGGCGATCAGTGACGCCGTCGCCGTACTCGACGGCGGTGATTACAGCATCATCGAAGCCGTCAGAAACATCACCGCCAAGGTCAAGCCTTGTCTAATCGGTCTGCACACCACTGGTCTGCCCGAAACCAAGGGGGATGATCTGCGCGGGGTCGCGGCACAGGTTGATTTTCCCCTGGTCTGGGTCAACACGCCTGATTATGAGGGGGGGCTGGAGAGCGGCTGGGCACTGGCGACCACAGCCCTGATCGCGCAGCTCACCGAGTCTGCAGACCTCATAATCGGGGAAAAAATGGTACTGCTTCCCCATGTCAGCATGACCCCCATCGAGGTGGAACGCTTGCGGTTGTTCATTGAATCCTTCGGTTTCACTGTTGTGGTGATGCCTGACCTGTCGACCTCCCTTGATGGTCACCTCGGTCAGAAACAGGCCGCCCTGTCCAGTGGCGGTATCCGTGTTGATGACATCAGCGCTCTGGCGAATGCGAATTGGGTCATGAGTGTCGGGGCGTCGATGAAGTCATGCGCGGCGCAACTGCAGAGGAAAAATCCGGCCCTGCGCTCTTTGCATTTCTCCCATCTGCACGGTTTGCAGGCCACCGATGCCCTGGTGACGGCACTGCTGGCGGCCAGTGGCCAGGCTCGCCCGGCAGATTCAGTGCGTCGTTGGCGTGCTCGGCTGCAGGACACCCTCCTCGACAGCCACTTTCTTTTGGGGCAGACCCGTTTTCTGGTGGCGGCGGAAGCTGACCAGCTGGCGGGTGTCTGCGCCGCCATCGGTGAGGCCGGAGGCAAAGTCACAGTGGCCCTGGCACCGACTCCATCACCGGTGCTGGCAGAAATTAAAGCGGACCGGGTGCTGGTGGGCGACCTTGAAGATGCCGAGGATCTGGCAACGGATTACGACCTGATTGTCGGCGGCGGGCACTGTGAAGCCTTGGCCCATCGCCTGGGCAAGGGGTTTGTCCTGCGTGGCTTTCCGAGCTGGGAGCAGATGGGCAACCAGCTGAAAACTGATTGTCTGTACGAGGGAGGCGCGTATTTCCTCTGTGAAATGGCCAACGAGATTGCCAGGATGAAGCATCATGGGGAGTGATATGATAAGTCGCTGCAATAGCTCGGTATGGGATTGCGACTCCCAATCCGAGGGACGCTTTGCGCCATCCCTGGCCGCTCGACTGTCGCCATCCGGGCGACAGACGCCCTCGTCATGGCAGCCCCAACCCCACACCGGACAGGGGCTAAAAAAATGAGCATATATGGGTACTCGCAGCGTATTCTGGATTACGCGGGTAACGGCAACTACACTGGAGGAATGGACGACGCTGACGGCATTGGCGAGGTCGGACTTGATGGCGACCGGCGGGGCACGGGCATCGCCGTGCGGATTTTTCTCAAGACCGAACAGCAACGGATCGAACGGGTTCGTTTTCAGGCCTTCGGCTGCGGCTATACCCTAGCCGCCTGCGCTGCCGCCGCTGAACTGGCAGAAAACGGCCCTTTGGCCGATGTCATGGGGATCACCTCCGCTGCCATTGCGGAACGCCTTGGCGGGTTGCCCGGGGATCGCCATTACTGCGCCCAGCTGGCGGCCGAAGCCCTGCAGGCAGCAGCGAAAAGCGCAGTCCAGGGCCATGACGCAGTGCCGGCCAGGGTCATGGCAACGGACAGCCACGCCTGTCCGCGGGTTACCGCCGATCATCCCCGGTACCGTTGGTTGATGGACAGTTCCTGTGGGCTGGATGTGGCGGTGGCGGATCGTCATCTACTGGCCTGCCTGCTGACGGTCGTGGAGGATGAAGGAAACGTGGCGGCGGCGCTGGGGTTGACCTCGGCACAGTACCGGCAGCTGTATGCCCGTTTTTTTCCTGCGGTGGAGTTTGCTATCGATGACCCCCGCGAATCACCGGAAAATTCCGATCTGGTTGATTTGCTGCTGGACTATGTCCCCAGGCACCCGGCTGACCGGAATTTGCCTGTAGAATATCTGGTGCGCATCCTTGCCGCCCGCGCCACCCGTCCCGGTCATCTGTGGGCAGCTATGGGGTTGTTCGCACGCGCCGAACTGACGGCAGCAATTCAGCGTCACCTTCCGGCGCTGGCCACCGCTAACAGCCGTGGCATGCGCTGGAAACGTTTCTTCTACAAACAGCTTTGTGAACGCAGTGGCGGAACCCTGTGTAAATCTCCGGTGTGTGGAGACTGTCCGGAATACAGTCTCTGTTTCGTTTCCTGACAGCTTTCTTTAGGTTCTTTTTTTTCAAGAATTGCTGAACAGAGGGCGATGCAGCAATTCATAGTGGACACCCCTTTGGTGCAGTGTGCTGCAATAAAGTGCGAAGCTTGAAACAGGAAACGTTCCTTCTGGAAAAGATTCATTGATCAAAATTTCAATTTGTTCAGAAACAACATTGTCCTTGATTCTTGAAATTGTTATGTGCGGGGTGAAATGATCAGTTGAAGGAAATCCCAGCGGCGCTAATTGTTCATCGAGTTGACGGGCCAGCTCCGTCAGGCGCTGTTGCTGGTTGGTGCCGACGTAAAGAACTCTGGGTGTGCCACGTGGAGGGAAAAAACCGAAGTCGGTCAGACTCAAGGAGAAAACTTCCTGCTGCCGGGCGATGATGTCGAGGCGCTGTCCGATCTGCACTGCCTGCTCTGAGTCAATCTCTCCCAGAAATTTCAGGGTCATGTGCAGGTTTTCCGGGTTGACCAGGCTCAGCCTGAGATGACTGCGGCGCAGGACACGGATAACTTTTTCCAGCCGCAATTTTATGTCATCAGGCAGATCAATGGCGATAAAAGCACGCATGCAATCAGCCTATCCCGCCAACGGCATGATCAGGGGGTTGAAAGCCTTGGAAGCAATCAGCACCCGCTTGCCGACCGTGAGTGTCGCCAATTCCTGCTCACTGGCAATGACCTGAACGACATCCTGCCCCACGAGCACATGAACAATGCCGACCACGCCGCTCGGTTCGATATGGACCACCTCACCGGTAAAACGGAACTTGTTGCTGATTTGTGATCTGGAAAAAACCTCCGCCGGACTGCCGCTGCGGGTCACCTTCCCCTTGTCGAGGACAAAGACGTGGCGGCTGAGTCGGAACACTTCACTCAAGTCATGACTGACCAGCAGGGTCGTGGGTTGATAGCGCCGGTGCAGACGCAGCAGTTCCTCCTGAAGATTGAGACGCATGTTCAGATCCAGCGCCGACAGGGGCTCGTCGAGGAGCAGAATGGCGGGCTTTAACGCCAGGGCCCGTGCCAGAGCCACCCGCTGCCGCTGGCCGCCGGAGAGCTTGTCCGGTTTGCGCTCCGCAAGTTCCTTGAGACCGGCGACGTTGAGCAATTCGTTGACGACGGTGCGGCGTTTCTGTCTGGGCAGGGCCAGGCCGATATTTTCAGCGACAGAAAGATGAGGGAACAGGGCATAATCCTGGAAAACCATGCCGATGGAGCGCTGCCGCGGTGGCTGATTGACGCGGCGGGTAGAGTCGAACCAACGCTGATCATTGACGATAATGGTGCCTTTGTCGGGTGTGGTCAATCCGGCCAGCATCCGCAAGAGCGTGGTTTTCCCGGCGCCGGAGGGGCCGAACAGGGTGATGAACTCCCCCTGGTCAACGTCGGCGCTGAACACCAGATCCATCGGTCCTTCGGCGGTATGCAGGCGTTTGGTGACATTGATCTCTATCATGAAAACTGTCCGGCACAGGCTCGCATCTTCCCATCCAAGGGACGCTTTGCATCATCCATGATCGCTTGACTGTCGCCGTCCATGGCGACAGACACCCTTGTCAGGGAAGCAGCGACCCCATGAAAATTATTTGAGAGGATCATAGCAGTTCCATGCGGGCAAAGCGCCGGTTGACCATATAAACCAGCAGCAGTATGGAAAAGGTGATGGCGAACAGGACAAAAGCGTACTGGTGGGCGGTGGCGTAATCAAGGGCTTCAACCCGGTCATAGATGGCAATGGAGGCCATGCGGGTTTCGCCGGGGATATTGCCGCCGACCATCAGCACCACCCCGAATTCACCGATGGTGTGGGCGAAGCTCAGGACACAGCCGGCCAGAATGCCCGGCTTCATGTTGGGCAGCAGGATGGTGAACAGGGTCTTCACGCGGGAGATCCCCAGGGTCGCCGCTGCTTCGCGCAGATTGGCCGGAATGGCGGCAAAGCCGCTCTGCAGGGGATGAATCATGAAGGGGAGGCTGAACAGCACCGAGCCGACGATGACCCCCTCGAAGCTGAAGACCAGACGCAGATTAAGCCAGCTCTCCAGAAAGCTGCCCACCGCATTGACCGGACTGAAGAAAACCAGCAGATAAAAGCCCAGCACCGTTGGCGGCAGCACCAGGGGCATGCTCACCAGGGTTTCAACCACGGCCTTGCCGCGACTCCGGCTGTAGGCCAGCCAGTAACTCAGGGGGATGCCCAGCACCAGCAGAATAACAGTCGTGATGATAGCCACCTGGAAGGTGAGAATCATGGTCTGGGTGAAGTCGGAATTCATAAAATATCTACATCCATTGTCTATTTTGTGTGGGGTCGTGGCTCTCATGACGAGGGTGTCTGTCGCCATGGACGGCGACAGTCAAGCGGTCATGGACGACGCAAAGCGTCCCTCGGATTGAGAGTTACGAGCCCAGACAAAGAAAAGTCGAGTAAGTTCACTTTGCCGTCAATGACACTTCGTTGGCCTTGACCAGCCATTCCACCTGATCACCGGTTTTCAGCTGCAGTCGCTGGGCGGAACGATTGGTGATGATGGAAATGATCTGCTGCCCGACAAAATCAAGGCAGATCTCTGCGAGCATGCCGCTGCAGCGGATGTTGGAAACGGTTGCCGGAAACCGGTTGCGCAGACTGATCAGGCCACTTAGGTTGCGGGCAATGGAGACTTCAGTTTCCTTGAACACCACCTGAACTGTGTGCCCCGTTCGTAACCAGGGGCAGCACTCCGGGGTTTCAACGATGAGCGCGGTCATTGTCGTGCCTTCGGCCACATCAATATCCACCAGGGACAGGCTGCCGTCCGTATCAATGGCCGCAATCGTACCGGGGATGCTGTTCATGTCAGAATCCGTATCGGGACAGAATCGACTTGCCTTCGGAGCTGAGGACGAAGGTTCCGAATGTCTGTGCCAGGGAGTTGTTCCGCGCCTGTTTGAGGACGACGAACCCCAGGGGCATAGGGGTATGCATGGACTCCTCCACCAGCGCAAACTCACCGATGCGCTGCATGTCAGCAGAAAGGGCCAGAGCGTAAGCGGTAAGACACACCTGCGCCGCGCCGCTGGCGGCAAAATGAGAGGCCTGTGAGATGTTTTCTCCCATCACCAGACGCGGAGCCAGTTTCTCCCACAAGCCTTGCTGACTGAGAACTTCTTTGGCTGCGGCGCCGTAGGGAGCCAGTTCCGGATTGGCGATGGCAAGTTGCTGGATATCTGGATTGTCCAGCCCGGCGATTCCCCGGCTTAAATCCACCGGACCTCCCCGCCGCTGCCAGACGACCAGACGGCCGACGGCATATTGTCTGACTTCGTCAAGGCTGTACCCACCGGCATGAAGGCGCTGCGGGTAGTCCATGTCGGCGGAGAAAAAAATGTCGTAGGGCGCGCCATTGCTGATTTGCGCATAGGCTTTGCCGCTGGAGCTGAAAACAATATTGACCTTGCTGCCGGGATTCTGCTGTTCAAACGCTGTGGCCAGATCATCCATGGCAAAGCGCAGGCTGGCAGCGGCAACAACCGTCAGGGACTGCGCCTGGGATGGGGACACCAGAGCCAGTACAAGAATGATCAGCAGCAGAAGCTGTTTCATGGCATGCCATCCTGATTTCAGATGTTGTCGGTCCGATACGATTATCTTTGCCGAATTGTACGAGAAAATGACACAGGGCTTGATCTGCTGTCAAAACAAACAGATCAAACAGCCAGTTTGTGCAGGTTATTCAGGTCGATATCCTGCCCGACGATCCCGGCGGCGTCAGCGCGGCATTGTTTGCAGTGACGGGCCTGGGAGAGGATCAGTTCCGCCTGGTTGCGTACCAGTTCCAGGGTCAGCTCGCAAGGGGGTGTGATGTCCCTGAACCGGCCGACGGGGATCACCGGTATGATGTTCATCATCGAAACGCCCAGCTCCCGCATGCGGACCGCCAGGTCCAGGGTTTCGTGGTCATTGATGTCGGGAATATAGACATGATTGATCTTCACCATCAGCCCGGCTGCGACAGTCGCCTGGATACCGGCCAGCTGTTTGTCGATGAGAAAGCCCGCGGCCCGGGTGCCGGAAAAACGCTGACCCTGATAGTGAATCCATTCATACACCCTGGCGCCGCTTTCGACGGTGAGGGCGTTGACGGTCACCGTCAGGCTGTGGACACCTACGGACAGAATCTCCGGCAGCTTCTCCTCCAGCAGCAGGCCGTTGGTGGACAGACACAGAGTCATCTCCGGGAAGGCGGCGCGTACCAGGCGGAAGGTTTCGAAGGTCTTCGGGTTGGCCAGGGGATCGCCGGGACCGGCGATGCCGACCACTTTGAGTCGGGCTCCCCCCTGCCTCTCCATGTGTCGTTTCACCAGCCGTACCCGTTCGAGAGCCTCTGCCGGTTGCAGGATCCTGCTGGTGACACCGGGGCGGCTTTCGTTGGCGCAGTCGAATTTGCGTTCACAGAAACCGCACTTGATGTTGCACCCCGGCGCTACCGGCAGGTGAATGCGTCCGGCCTTGCTGTGATCGCCACCGAAACAGGGGTGATCTGTGGTCTGTTGTGCGGTTATCATGGGACAGCCGGTGGCCATGGGCTTCTCCTTGT